>JBBQEB010000096.1:0-14454 GCA_038320275.1 Myxococcales bacterium
CTCGGCCGCCCTGGCGCGCGCCACCGTCACGTAGCAGTCCTCGTAGCGGGGGCACTCGCGCCCGAGGCAGGTCTCGCCCGAGGCGGAGAGCTCGCGCCAGGCGGGCCAGCCGTCGGGCAGGTCGATCTCGGCGCGGTCGCCGGTCTCGGTGCGGGTGAGCCACTCCTGCACGCGGGGCCAGAGCGCCGCGTCCTCCCGCGAGCCGAAGGTGGGGCGCTCGCCGAAGCGGGCCCCGCGCGCGAGGCAGTAGTAGTTGGCGCGCCCCTTGAGATAGGCGGCGGAGACGGACACCCCGAGCTCGTGCTCCAGGAGCGGGAGGTCCTTCGTCCAGATCTGCTCCTGGAGCGTCTTGGTGGCGGTGGAGACCACCACCTTGCGGCCGGAGAGCGCCGCGGGGGCGAGGTACGCCAGCGTCTTTCCCGTGCCGGTGCCCGCCTCGGCGACGAGGTAGCGCCGCTCGGCGAGGGCCCGCTCCACCGCCCGCGCCATGGCGAGCTGGTCGGGGCGGGGCTCGTAGCCGGGGAGCGCCCGCGCCAGCGCGCCGCCGGGGCCGAGGAGGAGCTCCAGCGCGTCGGCGCTCCTTCGAGGGGGCGAGGGCGGCATGGGGTGGGAGGCTGAAGCCGAGCCTACATCGCGACCGGCACCGGGATGAACGTGGCCGCGAAGAGGAGGAGCGAGGCGATCGCGAACGCCTTGCGGCCCGGGCCGAGCGGCTGCTCCACGACCGCGGGCGGGTGCCCGAAGCCCACCAGGAAGCGCGTCACGGCCCACCACAGGAGCCAGTTCCAGGAGAGGAAGAGCCCGCAGGCGAGCAGCCCGCGCGAGGACCAGCGCGAGAAGGCTCGCGCCCGGCGATGGCCGAGCAGCGCGTAGGTCACGTGGCCGCCGTCGAGCTGCCCGATGGGAAGGAGGTTGAGGGTGGTGACGAAGAGGCCGATCCAGGCGGCGAAGGCCACCGGATGCAGGATCACGTCGGTGCCGGCGGCGAGCTTGCCGAGGATGAGCCGCTGCACCCCCCAGGTGACGAAGCTGTCGCCGAAGAGCTGCACGCCGGAGCCCTGCAGCGGCTCCCCGGCGAGAAGCGCCCGGGCGAGCGCGAAGGGGGAACCGTAGTTCGAGGGCGTGAGGAGGGCGTCGCCCATCGCGCGCACCTCGGAGTGCGCGATCCCCCAGGCGAGGAGCGGAAGCGCCACCGCGAAGCCGGCGAAGGGTCCGGCGGCGCCGATGTCGAGGACGGCGCGGCGGCTGGGCATGGCCGACCGGATGCGGATCACCGCCCCGAAGGTGCCCACCGGCCCCACCGGCATGGGGATGAAGAAGGGAAGCGTCGAGTCGACGCCGTAGCCGCGGGCGAGGAGGTAGTGGCCCATCTCGTGGCAGAGCAGGATGCCGATGATCGAGGCCGCGAAGGGAAGGCCGGCCAGGGCCACCGCGCCGGGATCGGCGGCGATGCGCGACAGCAGGCCGCCGCCGGGCCGGGCGAAGAGGCTCGTCGCCTGCGCGCCGGCGACGAGGGTGGTGGCCCAGGTGGCCGCGAAGAGCAGGACGTTCGTGAGCGGCCCCCGTTGGCGGCCCGGGGCCGGCCGGCTCCGGAAGCGGCCCCACGCGGGCGGCGAGGCGACGGCGGGCTCCTCCACCTCAGCTCCCGTTCCCCGGCGCCGCAAGCTCCTCCGGCGTGAGCTCGCGGACCGCGCCCTTCTCGACCGTGAGATAGAAGAGCGGCTTCTCCACCTCCCGCCTGGCGTCGAAGCCGAGCGCGCCGGTGGCGCCGGGGAAGCCCCGCGTCGCGGCAAGCACGTCCCGCACCGCGTCGCGCGTACCGGCACCGCCCTCCAGCGCCTTGCGGAGCAGCCCCGCTGCGTCGAAGGCGCTCGCCTCCAGGATCGAGGGTGGGTGGCCGTTCCTGGCGGTGAACGCCGACACGAAGGCCTTCGTCTCGGGCCGCTCCGAGGCGGCGTAGAAGCCATCCACGAAGACCGCGCACTCGACGTACTTGCCCCCGCGCTCCACCAGCGCGGGGTCGTCCCAGCCGTTGGCCCCGAGGAGCTGCACGGCCTTCAGATCCTCGCGCCCCGTGATGCGCCGGATGCGCTCCACCTCCTTGGGATCGCACGTCTGCGTGACCACGTCCTCCACCGCCAGCGCGGGCGCGATGAGGGCGACGTTCTTCGCGAAGTCGGGGATGAAGATCGCGTCGAAGTCGGTGACCGGCGGCAGCTTGTCCCGCAGCTTCTCGGTGGCCTTGCGCCGGCGGAACGGATCGGTCTCCTCTGCCGCCAGCGCGCGCAGGCCCTCCTGGTAGTCGGGCCGGTCCTCCAGCCAGAGCTTGCCCACCAGCGACTTCACCAGGGGTGCAAAGGTGGTGCGGTCGTGCTCGTACGTCTCTGCGCCGCGCACCTCGCCGCCTCGGGCGTCCACCTCGTCCCAGAACGCAGCCGCGAGCTCCTGCCCGTAGGGGATCTGCGGCGAGAAGAGGGCGAAGCGGCGCATCCCGCGGCGGCCCATGACGAGCTCGGCGAGCGCCTTCGCCTGGGCGCCAGCGGTGAGCATGTTGCGGAAGACGTAGGGGCCGGCCTGCGTCACGTTCTCGGCGCGGGAGAGGGAGATGAAGGGGAGCTTCAGCTCCTGCGCCGCAGAGGCCGCCCTCGGCGCCTCCACGTTGACGACGCCGCCCAGCGCAGCCACCACCCCCTCGGCGGCCAGCGCCTCCATGGCCGCCTGGGCGCCCTCCGGCTCGCCCTGGGTGTCCTTCACCACCAGCGTGAAGGCGCCGTCATCGCCCAAGGCGAGGGCCACGCCCTGCAGGATGGCCTCGCCCCAGGGCTTCAGCTTTCCGGTGAGGGGCACCGCCACCCCGATCTTGCGGCTGCCCACCTCCGACCTGTGGCCGAGCCGCTCCGCCATCGCGCGGGCGTCGGCCGCGTAGGGCGAGCCCGGCCAGCGCTCCACCAGCTCCCGGGCCGAGCGCTCCGCGGCCGCGTCGTCGTGAAGGTGCGCCTGGATGCGGGCGAGCTTCATGACGGCGGCGGGAAGGAGGGGGGAGTCGGCGGGGAGCTCCTCGCGCAGCCGGGCCACCTCCGGGAAGGCGAGCCGGGCTTCCAGGTGATCCACCGCGCGCGCGAGATCCTCCGCGCCGGCGCCCGCGCCAGCCACCCGGGCCGCCTCGGCCCGCCAGCGTGCGGCGTCGAGCCAGGCTCCGGCGCCCTCCGCGACGCGGGCCGCCTCTCGCGAGGCCTCCAGCCGCTCGGGAGCAGGCACCCCGCGGTAGGCCGCCGCGAAGGCAGCGAGCGCCCCCTTCGCATTCGCGCCCGTGAGCGTCTCCCGCCAGGCCACGCCCTCGGCGGGAGCGGACGCCTCGACAGGCTCGCCCGCGATCACCTGCGCGCCGCGCTTCGGGCAGGCCAGGAGGAGCACTGCTGCGGCGAGGGGAAGGATCGGGGCGCGCATGCGGACGGTTGTACTCTCCCGGCAGAAGATGGGCGAAGCGGACCTCTCGCGAGCGGTCACCCGGTCCCGAAGAGCTCACCCACCTTGTCCCAGAAGCTGCGCGACTGGGGATTGGTGGCCTCCCCGGAGAGCTCGGCGAAGCGCTCCAACAGCTCCTTCTGCTCCTTCGACAGGTGCGTGGGCGTCTCCACCACCACGCGGACGTGCTGGTCGCCCCTCGCGCCGCCCTGGAGGCTCGGCACGCCGCGTCCGCGGAGGCGGAACACCTTGCCCGATTGCGTGCCGGCCACGACCTTCATCTTCACCGGGCCGTCGAGCGTCGGGACCTCGAGCTGGGCGCCCAGCGCCGCCTGCGTGAAGCTGACGGGCAGCTCGCAGAGGACCTCCGTCTCCTCGCGCCGGAAGATGGGGTGCTCGCGCACCTGCACCACGACGTAGAGGTCGCCTGGGGAGGCGCCGGGCTGAGGAGCCGGCTCGCCCTCGCCGGCGAGCTTGAGGCGGGTGCCGGTGTCCACGCCAGCGGGAACCTTCACCTCGACGGTGGCCTGCTCGCGGAGCATCCCGGCGCCGCCGCAATCGGAGCATTTGTCGGCGATCACCCGCCCGGCACCGCCGCAGGCGTGGCAGGTGCGGGCGATGGAGAAGAAGCCCTGCGTGAGGCGGACCTGGCCCGAGCCTTCGCACGTTCCGCAGGTGCGCGGCGAGGTGCCTGGCTTGCCGCCCGTGCCCTTGCAGGTGTCGCAGCGCCGCGGGCGCGGCACCTGGATGCGGCTCGCGGTGCCGAAGGCCGCCTCCTCGAAGCCGATCTCGAGGTGGTAGCGGAGGTCGGCGCCGCGCGGCCGGCCCCGAGGCCGCCGACCGCCGCCGAACATCTCGCCGAAGATGTCCCCGAAGATGTCGTTGATGCTGGCGCCGGCGGCGCCGCCGAACCCGAAGCCCTCGAAGGGATTGCCTCCCGCCCCCCCGGCATGGCCGAAGCGGTCGTAGCGCGCCCTCTTCTCGGGATCGGAGAGGACCTCGTACGCCTCCGAGGCCTCCTTGAACCGCTCCTCGGCCTCGCGATCTTCGGGGGCCTTGTCGGGATGGAACTGGTGAGCGAGCTTGCGGTAGGCGGACTTGAGCTCCGCCTCGGCCGCGTCGCGCGAGACGCCCAGGACCTGGTAGTAGTCGCGTTTTTGCACGTGGATCACGGGAGTGACAGGCGGGAGGGGTGACGGCCCCGCTGGGCCGCGCAATGTAATGCAGGGGTTGCGCCTGGCAAGCGGCGGAGCGTGCGAGCTTCACTTGCTGGCGGCGTAGATGGCGTCCGCGATGCGGTAGGCGCTTCCCTCCAGGCGGGCGAGCGCCTCCTTGATCCGCGAGGGGTCTCCGCCGGGCAGGGTGGCCTGCAGGGCCTGCACGTCCGCCCGGATCTCCTCCACGTCGCCGGGCTGGAGGACGTTCGCGTACTCCTCCAGGCTCTTCTCGGTGGTGTAGACGAGCCCTTCGGCGCTGTTCCGGAGGTCGGCGAGCTCGCGCCGCTTCTCGTCCCCGGTGCGGTTCGACTCCGCGTCGGCCATCATCCGCTGGATCTCCGCCTCGGAGAGGCCGGACGACGCCGTGATGCGGATCTGCTGGGTCTTGCCGGTGCCCAGGTCCTTCGCGGAGACATGGACGATCCCGTTCGTGTCCACGTCGAAGGTGACCTCGATCTGCGGCACCCCGCGCGGCGCGGGGGGGATGCCCACCAGCTCGAAGCGGCCCAGCGTCTTGTCGTCGGCCGCCATCTCGCGCTCGCCCTGGAGCACGTGGATGGAGACGAGCGGCTGGTTGTCCACCGCCGTCGAGAACACCTGGGACTTCTTGCACGGCACGGTGGTGTTCTTCTCGATGATGCGGGTGAAGACGCCGCCGGCGGTCTCCACGCCGACGGAGAGCGGCGTAACGTCCAGCAGAAGGACGTCCTTCAGCTCGCCCTTCATGATGGCGCCCTGGATGGCGGCCCCCACCGCGACCACCTCGTCCGGGTTCACGCCCTTGTGCGGCTCCTTGCCGAAGAAGCGCTTCACCACCTCCTGCACCTTGGGCATGCGCGTCATGCCGCCTACCAGGATGACGGTGTCGAGCTGCCGCGCCTCGAGGCCGGCGTCGCGCAGCGCGACCTTGCACGGACCCAGCGTCCTCTCCACCAGGTCGCCCACCAGCCCCTCCAACGTGGCGCGGTCGAGCGTCTCGGCGAGGTGCTTGGGGCCCGTCGCGTCGGCGGTGATGAAGGGGAGGTTCACCTCCGTCTCGGTGGCGCTGGAGAGCTCGTGCTTGGCGCGCTCGGCGGCCTCCTTCAGCCGCTGCAGCGCCATGCGCTCCTTCGTGAGGTCGATACCGGTCGCGTCCTGGAAGCGTTTCGCGAGCCAGTCGATGAGCCGCTGGTCGAAGTCCTCGCCGCCCAGGAAGGTGTCGCCGTTGGTGGCCTTCACCTCGAACACCCCCTCGTGCAGCTCGAGGATGGTGATGTCGAAGGTCCCGCCCCCGAGGTCGTACACGGCGAGGAGCTCGCTCGGGCGCTCCTTGCGGTCGAGCCCGTAGGCGAGCGCGGCGGCGGTGGGCTCGTTGATGATGCGCAGCACGTCGAGGCCGGCGATGCGCCCCGCGTCCTTGGTGGCCTGCCGCTGGGCGTCGTTGAAGTAGGCCGGGCAGGTGATGATCGCCTCCGTCACCGGCTGTCCGAGGTAGTCCTCGGCGGTCTGCTTCATCTTGGCGAGCACCATCGCCGAGACCTCGGCCGGCGAGTAGCGCTTCGGCCCCACCTCGATCCAGGCGTCGCCGTTCTCGTTGGGGACGATGTGGAACGGGACGAGCGCGGTGGTGCGCTTCACCTCCTCGTCGGCGAACTTGCGCCCGATGAGCCGCTTCACGACGTGGACGGTGGACTCGGGGTTGGTGATGGCCTGGCGCTTCGCGATCTGCCCCACCAGCCGCTCGCCGCCGTCGGCGAGCGCCACCATGGAGGGCGTGGTGCGCGAGCCCTCGCCGTTGGGGATGACGATCGCCTCCCCGCCCTCCATCACCGCCACGCAGGAGTTGGTGGTGCCGAGGTCGATGCCGATCACCTTGCTCATCGTTCTCCCTCGCGTTCGGCGGAAGCGGAGGCTGTGACGGCGGGCTCCTCTCCGGAGGGGCCGGCCTGGGGCGCCGGCGAGGCCGCGACCACCACCGCCGCCGGGCGGAGCAGCCGGTCGTGGAGGGTGAAGCCGCGCTGGTGCTCGGTCACGACCGTTCCGGGCAGGTGCTCCGAGGTCGCCACGCTCATGAGCGCCTCGTGCCGGTGGGGGTCGAAGCGCTCGCCCTTGGCCGAGAACCCCTTCACCCCGACCTTGCCGAGCGCCTCCTCCAGCAGCCGGAGCGTCATCCCCACGCCGCTCGTCAGCGGCTCGCCGGCCGGCGCGGCGGCCAGGGCGCGCTCGAGGTTGTCGATCACCGGGAGGAGCTCCTTCGCGAGCCTCTCCACGCCGAAGCGCGCCGCCTCGTCTCGCTCGCGGGCCGCGCGCTTCTTGTAGTTCTCGAGGTCGGCGGCGGAGCGGAGGAGCCGGTCGTGCTCCTCCTGGAGCCGGGCGAACCCCTTGCGTCCGTGCTCCTGCGAGAGGGCGAGCTCGTCGCGCAGCCGGGCCAGCTCCGACGCCTGCGCGGGGTCAGCCTCGGGATCGGGCGCCGTCTCGGCCCGCTCCTCGCCCTCTCCCTCGCGGCGCTCCACGGCGGCCAGCGCCTCCGCGACCGCCTCCTCCGGGATGTCTGCCGAGACCTCGCCTGGGCGTCGCTCGTCCATGCGCTCAGGCTCCCTCGCCACCGGAGAGCGCGCGGGAGATCTCCTTCGCGGTGAGATCGACGAGCGGGATGACGCGCGCGTAGTTCATGCGGGTGGGGCCGATCACGGCCAGCGTGCCCAGCACCTGGTCGCCCCGCCCGTAGGGCGCCGCCACCACCGAGAGGTCCGGCACGCTCGCGAGGTCGCTCTCCGCGCCGATGAAGATCTGCACCTCGCTCGCCCGCAGCACGCGGTCGAGCACGCGCAGGATGCGATCCTTCTCTGCGAAGGCGCGCAGGAGGGCGCGCGCCTTGGCGACGTCGGCGAACTCGGGGGCCTCGAGGAAGCTCTCCTCGCCGTCCACGAGCACCTCGCCTCCAGACATCGCTCCCTCGCCGAAGCTACGCTCGGCCAGCAGGAGCGCCTTGGCGACGAGCCCCTGCACCGCGCTCTGGTCCTCGCGCATCTCCACCAGGATGCGCTCCCGCAAGGACGAGAACGGCCCCTCCCGCAGCTTCTCGTTGAGGTAGTTCCCCGCGCGCTCGAGCTCGCCCACCTCGGGCGGAGCGTCGAGCTGCATGAGCTTGTTCGTGACGAGCCCCGCCGCCGAGACGAACACCACCAGGACCCGGGCCTCGCGCAGCCGCACGAGCTCGATCTGGCGGATGGGGTCGGTGGTGGCCCGCGGCGTGGAGACCACGCCCGCGTGATGCGACAGGGAGTGAAGCACGCGCGCCGCATTGCCCAGGAGCGAGTCCACGCCCGGGGCCTCGTGGGCGGCCTTCTCGATGCGCTCCCGGTCGGAGGGGGGCGGGGGCCTCACCTTGAGCAGCGTGTCGACGTAGAGCCGGTAGCCGGCCTCGGTGGGCACCCGGCCGGAGGAGGTGTGCGGCTTCGCGAGGAAGCCCAGCGCCTCGAGGTCGGCCATGACGTTGCGCACCGTCGCCGGCGAACAGTCGAGCCCGTGGCCGTGCCGCGCGAGGAGCGGCTGACTCGCGACCGGCTCGCCGGTGTGGATGTAGTCCTGCACCAGGGCGCGCAGGACGTCGCGCGCGCGCTGCGATAGGCCGGACGACGCGTCGCTCGGCATCACCGCTCTTCGAGGTGGCGCTGGGCGGCGGCCGCCAGGGCAGGGAACCGGCCCGCGCGGAGCTCCCGCCAGCGCGCATCGGCCGTGGCGGCGTCGCCCGTGGCCCCCGCCACCAGGGCCTCCAGATGCACCCGCTCCTCGGGGTGGAGGAAGGTGAGCTCGCGCCTCACGGCGCCGCCCTCGTCCAGCCGGAGCGCATCGCGGAGCGCGGCCTGCGCGCCCGGGCGGTCACCCCGGGCGTCTGCCAGGGCCGCCAGCGCGTAGTGCGGTCCGGGCTGGGCCGGGTCCATGGCCCGCGCGGCTTCGAGGTGCGCCTGCGCGGCCGGGAGGTAGCCGTCGAGCGCGTAGAGCTCGCCCAGGTTTCCCAGCGCCGCCTGCTGCTCGCGTGGCGCACCGCGCACCAGCACCTCCTCCAGGAGCTGCCGGGCGGCGTCGAACCTCTCCTGGAGCGCGTAGCTCACCGCGAGATCGTTGAGGTCGCCCATGCGATCGGGATCGCTCGCGAGCGCCGCCTCCAGGCTCGAGCGCGCCTCGCCCACCCGCCCGGCGCGCAGGGCGCGCGTGCCCGGGGCCTCCGGGCTCGCCAGGGCCGCCAGCAGGGGCGTGCTCTGCGCCTGGCGGGGGGCATCGATCGTCCCGCCGCAGGCGGCGAGGAGCGCGAGAGCGGGAGCAAGGGTGCGGAGTGGACGCATGGAGAGGGGCTCGCGGGCGGGGTGCCGCTCGCCTGCGCAGTTTATCCCCCGCTCCGGGGTGGATCAAGGAAGGGGAGGGGCCTGCAGGAGCGCGGCGCGCGGGCGTTTCCCAGGTTAGGAACGCCCTGGCACCTGGGCGCAGCGTGGATCGGCGCGGGCGCGCCCCTGCAGCTCCGAAAAAGAGTCCCTGGCAAGAGCTGATGCTCTTCCAGGGGCGCCTCGGCGACGGCGGCCTTGGCTTCGGAGCTCGGCGGCGCGGTCACGGCGAAGGACGTCTCGCGCCCGGGTGCGCTTTTTCGGCTCTCGCGAACGGTCCTCTCCCTCCGACCATGCCGCCTTCCCTGGCCTCCCCGTCCGAAGCCCCCGCGCCTCATCGTCCAGCTGCGGCGCGCCTGTCCGAAGCGCTCGCCCGGGCCTCCGGGGGTGCGGTGGACGTGGTGGGCGTGCGCGGCGCTGCGCGCGGCTGGCTCGCCCGCGAGCTCTGCGGCCCGGGCAAGGCCAGCCTCCTGCTCGCCGTCGCGCCCGACGAGGACGGCGCAGACGCGCTCGCGCGTGACCTCGCCTTCTTCTTTCCCCGCGTGAAGGGCGACCCCTCGCCGGTGCTGCGGCTGCCGGCCGATCCGGTGCTCCCGTACGACGACCTCTCGCCCGATCGTGGCCTGGAGATGGAGCGGCTCTCCGCGCTGGCGCGGCTCCACCTCGCGCCCGGCTCCGTGCGTGCGGTGGTGGTCTCGGCGCGCGCGCTGGCGCGCCGCACCCTGCCCCGCGCCGCCTTCGAGCGGCACGCCGAGATCCTGGGCAAGGGGGTGGCCATCGATCGAGAGGCCTTCGCGGTCAAGCTCGTCGCGCTCGGCTACGCACGGGTGCCGCTGGTGGAGGACCCGGGAACCTTCGCCATCCGCGGCGGCATCCTCGACCTGTGGAGCCCCCTCGACGACCGCCCGGTCCGGCTCGAGCTGTTCGGCGACGAGATCGAGAGCGCCCGTGCTTTCGACCCCGAGAGCCAGCGGGTCGCGAGGGGCGAGGGGGAGCTGCCGGCCTCCTCGTCCGAGGTGGAGGAGGTCATCCTCATCCCCGCGCGCGAGGCTCTTTTCACTCCGGAAGGAAAGGAGGCCGCCAAGGCCGCCGTCCGCGACGCGGCGGAGCGCGTGAACCGGCCCACCTCCCGCGTGCGCGAGATCCTCGACGCCATCGACGACGCGGCGCCCTTCTTCGGGCTGGAGGCGCTCCTTCCGGGCTTTCACGCGGGGGGCCTCGGCACGCTCGCCGACTACCTCCCGCCCGACCGGGTGAGCTGGATCGAGGGGCCGGACGCGGTCGAGACGGCCCTCGCCGACCTCGACGCGGAGCTTCTCCGCGAGCACGCGGCCACCCTGAAGCGGGACGAGCTGGCGCTTCCGCCGGAGGCGCACTTCCTTTCCCCCCAGGGCGCCCAGGCGCTCCTCGAGCGCTCGCCGCGGGTTCGCTCGCACGCGATCTGGCTGGGGGTCGCCGAGCCGCTGCGCTTCGAGCTCGGCGACACCGGGACGCTCCGGGGCGAGATCGAGAGCGCGCACGGCGACGAGGGGGCCCTAGCGCCACTCACCCGCCGGCTGGAGGAGTGGCGCAAGCGCGGCTTCGCGGCGGTGGTCGCCTGCTCGACGCGCTCTGCGGCGGACCGCCTCAAGCGGCTGCTGGAAGACCGGCGGCTCGCGGCGCGCTTCCACGACGGGCCGCCCGGCGACCCCGCGCGCCTGTACGACCCCGCCGTGCACGCGCACCTCGTCCTGGGCGACGTCTCGGCCGGCTTCGTGGACGCGGATGCGCGGCTGGCGCTCCTCTCCGACGAGGAGATCTTCGGCCGCAGGGTGAAGAAGCGCTCGCGCGCCACGAAGCTGGAGAACACCTTCGCCGCCGCCTTCCGGGACCTGAACGAGGGCGACCTGGTGGTGCACGTGGAGCACGGCGTGGCCCGCTACCAGGGGCTCACCAAGATGCAGATCCGCGGGGTCGAGGGCGACTTCCTCGTCCTCGCCTACGAGGGCGCCGACCGGCTGTACCTGCCCGTCTCCAAGCTGCGCCAGGTCCAGAAGTTCACCGGAGCCTCGCCCGAGTCGATGCGACTCGATCGGCTGGGCGGCAGCTCCTTCGCGCTCCGCAAGGCGCGGGTGAAGGAGCAGCTCCTCAAGATGGCGGCCGAGCTCCTCGACATCTACGCCGCCCGCACCGCGCACCCCGGCTTCACCTTCCGCCCGCCCGAGGAGATCTACCGCGAGTTCGAGGCGGAGTTCCCGTACGAGCCCACCCCCGACCAGGCGAAAGCCATCGACGACGTGCTGGGCGACATGACCGGGCAGCGTGGAGCCGGCGCGCCTCCCCGGCCAGGCGCGGCGGGGACGGCGGGCGCCAAGCCGCCCATGGATCGTCTGGTGTGCGGAGACGTGGGGTACGGCAAGACCGAGGTCGCCATGCGAGCCGCCATGCTGGCGGTGCTCTCGAAGAAGCAGGTGGCGGTCCTGGTGCCCACCACCGTGCTCGCCTCCCAGCACGAGCGGACCTTCCGCGAGCGCTTCAAGGGCTACCCGGTCCGCATCGCCTCCGTCTCCCGGATGAAGGAGGGGGACGAGATCCGCGCGGTGCTGAAGGAGGTGACCGCGGGGAAGATCGACATCATCGTGGGCACGCACCGCCTGCTGGCGGCCGACATCGCCTTCAAGGATCTGGGGCTCATCGTGGTGGACGAGGAGCAGCGCTTCGGCGTCGCGCACAAGGAGCGGCTCAAGCGGCTGCGCAAGCTCGTCGACGTGCTCACGCTCACCGCGACGCCCATCCCGCGCACGCTGCACATGAGCCTCGCCGGCGCGCGCGACCTCTCCATCATCGCGACGCCGCCCGAGGACCGCCGCGCCATCCGGACCTTCGTGATGAAGTTCGACCCCATCGCGGTGCGCGACGCGATCGACGGGGAGCTGAAGCGCGGCGGACAGGTGTTCTTCGTCCACAACCGCGTCCGGTCGATCGCGGCGATGGAGAAGTTCCTGAAGGAGCTGGTGCCGAAGGCGCGGGTGGGCGTCGCGCACGGGCAGATGCCGCAGGGCAAGCTCGAGGAGGTGATGGGGCGCTTCGTGGACAAGGAGCTCGACGTCCTCCTCGCCACCTCCATCATCGAGAGCGGCCTCGACATCCCCAGCGCGAACACCATCATCGTGAACCGCGCCGACCACTTCGGCCTGGCGCAGCTCTACCAGATCCGCGGGCGCGTCGGCCGCAGCCGCGAGCGCGCCTACGCCTACCTGCTCGTGCCGGCCCGGCGGCCGGTGACGAAGGACGCGCAGAAGCGGCTGGAGGTCCTGCAGCGCTTCAGCGAGCTGGGAGCGGGCTTCAAGATCGCGAGCCACGACCTCGAGATCCGCGGCGCGGGCAACCTGCTCGGCAAGGACCAGTCGGGCAACATCGCCTCCATCGGTTTCGACCTCTACACGCAGCTCCTCGACGAGGCGGTCCGCGAGCTGCGCGGGGAGGCGCCCAGGGAGGACATCGACCCGGACATCCAGCTCCCGCTGCCGGCCTTCATCCCCGACCCCTACATGCCCGACGTCCACCAGCGGCTCTACTTCTACAAGCGGTTCGCACAGGCCTCCACCGACGGCGAGCTGGACGAGCTCCGCGCCGAGATCGTGGACCGCTACGGCGATCCTCCGGACGAGGTGGACGCGCTGCAGGCGCTCATGTCGGTGAAGGTGCGGCTGCGCGACCTGCGCATCCGGGCGCTGGAGGCCGGGCCGGGGAGGGTGGTGTTCACGCTGGGAGAATCGGCCGCCATCGACTCCTTCCAGCTCGCGAAGAAGGTTCAGGCGAGCGCGGGGGCGCTGCGTCTGACGCCCGACATGAAGCTCGTGGCGCACCTGGGGCCGGACGGGAAGCTGCGGGCGCCGGCCATGCCCCACGCTCCCGCCCGCGCGCTGCCCGCCGGGGCGGCGCGCGCGCTCCGGGCCGAGAAGGTGAAGGTTGCGATGGCGAAGGCGGTGGCGCAGGCGCGGCCGTCGCCCGCGGCGCCGCCGGCCGGACCGTCTCCGGCGCAGGAGGCGGCGCTCGGCCGCGAGCTTCTGGCCGCCGCGCGGAGGATCCTGGACGAGCTGGCGCGCCTCCCCGCCTGATCGCGGGCGGGGCAGGCAAGCGCGCTTGCCCGCGCCGTTACGATGTGGTTTTTCTCTGCCGCCCGAGCGGTTCTTCACCGAAAAGGAGCACCCATGCGCCGAGCCATCCTCCTCCTCCTGACCTGCGCCGTCGCCTGCGCGAAGCCGACCGTCCCCACCGGCGGCGGCGGCAGCCCGGCAGTCGTGAAGGGCTCGGGGCTCACCATCACCGCGGACGAGCTCAAGGCGCGCATCGAGGAGCAGTCGCCGATGGTCCGCTCCAGCTTCTCGTCGCCGGAGCGGAAGAGGCAGTTCCTCGACAACCTCATTCGCTTCGAGCTGCTCGCGAAGGAGGCGGAGAAGGAAGGGCTGGGGAAGGACCCGGAGGTCCAGTTCACCATGAAGAAGGTGATGGTCTCCAAGTTCTACCAGCGCTTCTTCCAGGCGAAGGACGGCGCGGCGAAGCCCGTCCCGGACGCCGAGGTCCAGAAGTACTACGAGGAGCACAAGGACGAGTACCACCGGCCCGCCAGGCTGCGGGTGGCCCACATCCTGGTGAAGTCGGAGGAGGGGGCGCCCGAGCGCGCCCGGGCTGCGGCAATCGCGAAGAAGCTCCTGGCGCGGGTCCAGGCCGAGGAGAAGAAGAGCCCCAACGCCTTCACCACCCTCGCGCGCGAGACCTCGGACGACGTGGCCTCCAAGGCGGCCGGCGGCGACCTCGGGCTCCTCACGGTGGAGGAGCTGGGAGCCCGGCTGGGCAAGGAGGCCGCCGAGGTCCTTGCGAAGCTGCCCGACGGCGCGACGGCCCCCGCCCCGGTGGAGAGCAAGCAAGGGTTCGACCTGTTGCGCCTGCTGGGGCGCCAGCCGGAGGTGAACCAACCCCTCGACACCGTGAAGCCGCAGATCCTCGCCCGGCTGGAGTCGCAGCGGAAGACGAAGGACTTCGAGGACTATCTCAAGAAGCTGCGCGAGGACGCGAAGATCACGGTGGATGAGGCGGCACTGGACAAGGTGGCCGTCTCCTCCGGTCCGGCGGGGATGCCGTCCGGCCCCGGCGGCATGGGCCGTCCCCGCGGTCCGGCGGGCGCGATGGGCCGTCCGGGTTCGCCCGGCGCCGGTTCGGCGCCCATGCAGCGCCCGGGCGGTGCCCCTCCGGCCGCGCCTCCGGCGAAGTAGCCCGTGCAGGACCGCCGGCGCGCCTTCGCCCTCGCCCTCGCCCTCGGCCTGGCGGCGGGCTGCGGCCGCTGCGGCGGCGTGACGCGCGAGGCAGCCCCGGCACCGGGCCCGGCGCCAGCACCGCCCGCGGGGCCCCGCGGCCGGGCGGAGGTGAAC
>JBBQEB010000097.1:0-14446 GCA_038320275.1 Myxococcales bacterium
GGTCCTCTCTCCCGAAGAGGCGGACGAGGCGGTCGCGCGCTTCGCCGCCGCCCTCGCCGCCGCCACCCCTGCACCGG
This sequence comes from Myxococcales bacterium, assembly GCA_038320275.1. Classification (GTDB taxonomy): domain Bacteria; phylum Myxococcota; class Myxococcia; order Myxococcales; family Anaeromyxobacteraceae; genus Anaeromyxobacter_A. Next base: position 78 of record JBBQEB010000097.1, read on the forward strand.
TTGCCAGCTCCCTATGACCACCACCACGAACCCGCCGCACCCTCCCAGCACGACCAAGGCGCGCCGGCGCGACTTCCTGCGGCTCACCGACCTCGACCGCACCGAGCTCCTCGACCTCCTCGAGCGCGCCGCCGAATGGAAGCGGCTCGGCAAGGGAGGGCCGCGCCCGCTGGAGTGCATGACGCTGGGTCTCATCTTCGAGAAGGCGTCCACCCGTACCCGCGTCTCGTTCGCGGTCGCCGCGACGCAGCTCGGCGGGGACGCCCTCATGCTCTCCCCCGCGGAGACGCAGCTCGGGCGCGGGGAGCCGCTCAAGGACACCGCCCGCGTGCTGTCGCGCTACCTCGACGCGCTCGTCGTCCGGACGTTCCAGCACGAACGGATCCAGGAGATCGCCCACTGGTCCACCGTGCCGGTGGTCAACGCGCTCACCGACGCGTCCCACCCGTGCCAGCTCCTCGCCGATCTGCTGACCGTGAAGGAGCGGCTGGGACAGGACGCGCCGGGGCGGTCCGACCTGCAGGTGGCCTGGATCGGCGACGGCAACAACATGGCCAACTCCTGGCTCGAGGCCTGTTGCGTGCTCGGCTTCCACCTTCGGCTCGCTTGCCCCGCAGGCCACGATCCCGACCCTGCGCTCCTCGCTCGCGCGGGCGCCTTGGCCCAGGTGGTCCGGTCGCCGCAGGAGGCGGCGCGGGGAGCACATGTGGTGAACACCGACGTGTGGGCGAGCATGGGGCAGGAGGCGGAGGCGGAGGCGCGGCGAAGGCAATTCGCGGGCTTCATCGTCGACGCCGAGCTCATGAAGGTCGCCGATCCCGGCGCCGTGGTCCTGCATTGCCTGCCCGCCCACCGAGGCGAGGAGATCTCCGAGGAGGTGCTGGAAGGCCCTCGGTCGGCCGTCTTCGACCAGGCCGAGAACCGCCTGCACGCGCAGAAGGCTCTCCTCGAGCTCCTGCTGGGGTGAAAAGCGCGCCCGGGCGCAGCCCCGTTGAAGACCCCGAGGGCGAAGCCCTCCGGCAGGGACAGCGAGCGAAGCGAGCGTGGGCCCCTGCAAGCAGGGTGGGCCCCCGGTCCAGCTTCGCTGGCCGGGGCGGGGCGCAGCCCCGTTGAAGACCGAGGGCGAAGCCCTCCGGCAGGGACAGCGAGCGAAGCGAGCGTGGGCCCCTGCGAGCAGGGTGGGCCCCCGGTCCAGCTTCGCTGGCCGGGGCGGGGCGCAGCCCCGTTTGATGCTACGCTGCGTGCGCGGCCCTCGGAGGGCCCGCTCCACGTGCCTGGCGCCCCCCCCACCCAGAGGAGCTCCGTCTCCTCGCCCCAGGCAACCGGGGAGGTCGACCTCACGGCGGAGGAGCAGCGGACGTTGCGCGAGCTCGACGCACGCCTCCCCGGGCTCACGCACTGGGACGTGCTTGGAATCTCCTGGAACGCGCCCGTGGACGCCGCCCGAGCCGCGTACCTCGACCGGGCTCGGGAGCTCCACCCCGATCGCCATGCCGGAAGGCGGCTCGGCCCGTTCCTCCCCATCCTGGAGCGGCTCTTCCGCGCCGCCACCGCGGCGCGCGAGGTTCTCTGCGACGAGGGGCGCCGGGCCACCTACGCCCGGGAGACTGCCCCGCCCGACGAGCTCTCCCGCGCCGAGTCCGTGCGTCGCTCGGAGGCGGCGCGCTCCGCGGAACGGCGGGCGCGGCTCGCCCGCGCGACCCCGCTCGTCGCCCGTGCCACGCGCGTGCAGGAGCTCTTGCGGCGGGGCAAGGAGGCCATGGCGGAGGGGCGATTCGGCCAGGCTTCCGCCGACCTCCTCACCGCTGCCGGCCTCGACCCGCACCACGCCGAGGCGGGCGCGCTGGCGTCCGAGGCGAAGCGCCGCGCCGGGGGAGAGAGGGCGCGCGACCGCCATCAGGAGGGGCTTCGCGCTGAGGCCGCGGGCCAGGGTGCCGCAGCCCTCGAGCTGTACCGGGAGGCCCTGGCGGCCGATCCCGCCAACCCGCGCCATGCCATCGCCGCCGCGCGCGCAGCCCTCGGGCTCGGCCAGCACGCCGAGGCGACCGAGCTTGCGCGGGCAGCCGTGGCGCAGGCGCCGGGCTTCGCGCGCGCGCACGAGGCGCTGGGGGAGGCCCTGACGGCCGAAGGGCGCACCAAGGAGGCGCTCCGCGCGCTGGAGCGGGCGCTCGAGCTCGATCCCGCGCTGAAAGGCGTCCGGGCGCTGGCGCGGAAGCTGCGCTGGAGCTTCCTCGGATGAGCGACCTCGACGAACCGGTCATCGGGATCGACCTCGGCACCACCAACTCGGCCGTCGCGGCCGTCCTCGACGGCGCGCCCCGCATCATCCCCAGCCGCACCGGACAGGCGCTCACGCCGTCGGTCGTCGCCCTGGCGCGCAATGGCAAACAGCTCGTGGGGCACATCGCGAAGCGGCAGGCGCTCACCAATCCCGAGGGGACCGTCTTCGCGGCGAAGCGGCTCATCGGCCGCCGCTGGGGGTCGCGCGAGGTGGAGGATGCGCGCAGCGTGCTGCCTTATTCCCTGGTCGCCGGACCTCAGGGCCAGGACGTGCGGGTGCGACTCGGGGATCGAACGCTCTCCGTCCCCGAGATCTCCGCCCTGGTCCTCGCGGAGCTGCGCGCCGACGCGGAGGTGTTCTTCGGCCGGAGCGTCTCGCGCGCCGTGATCACCGTGCCCGCCTACTTCAACGACGGGCAGCGCCAGGCCACGAAGGACGCCGGGCGCATCGCCGGCCTCGAGGTGCTGCGGATCCTGAACGAGCCCACCAGCGCGGCCCTCGCGCACGGCTACGGCAAGACCCTGGAGAAGCGGGTGGTGGTGTTCGACCTCGGCGGCGGGACCTTCGACGTCTCCGTCCTCGACGTGGCCAAGGGCGTGTACGACGTGGTGGCGGTGGGGGGCGACACCTACCTCGGCGGCGAGGACTTCGACCGGCGGGTCATCGACTTCCTCTCCGAGGCATTCGCGGCGGAGCACGGCCTCGACCCCCGGGCCGAGCCGATGGCGCTGCAGCGGCTGCGCGACGCCGCCGAGGCGGCGAGGTGCGCGCTGTCGTCGGTGAACGAGGCAGCGATCCACCTGCCGTTCCTGGTGAACGCGGGGGCGGGACGGCCCGCGCTGCACCTCGAGACGATCCTCACCCGCAGCAAGCTGGAGGAGCTCACCCGCGACCTGGTGGACCGCTGCCTGGAGACCACCGCTCGCACGCTGCGCGACGCCAACGTGAAGCCCGCCCAGGTGGACGAGGTGCTCCTGGTCGGGGGCATGACGCGCATGCCGCGGGTGGGCGCGGCGGTGCGCGCGTTCTTCGGGCGCGAGGGATCACGCGGCGTCCACCCGGAGGAGGTGGTGGCGCTCGGCGCCGCGGTGCAGGCGAGCGCGCTCACGAGCCCGCGCCCGACGGAGCGGGAGCTCCTGCTCCTCGACGTCACGCCACACAACCTCGGCATCATGGTGGTGGGCGGCTGGTTCCAGACCATCATCCCGCGCAACACCACCGTTCCCACCAGCCAGACCCACGTCTTCACCACCTCCAGGGACGACCAGGCCTCGGTGCGCATCGCCGTGCTCCAGGGCGGCAGCGACAAGGCCTCCGAGAACGAGCCGCTGGGCGAGTTCGTGCTGAAGGGCATCCGCAAGGCGGCGCGGGGAGCGGTCGAGGTGGAGGTCACCTTCGAGATCAGCGCGGACGGGATCGTGGCCGTCTCCGCGCGCGACCTCGCCAGCGGGCAGCGGCAGTCCATCCAGGTGACCGCCACCTCCGGCCTCGGCGAGGAAGAGCTGCGACAGATCCTCGACGAGCGCGCGGGCGATCTCCTCGCCGCGCGGCAGGCCTCGGCGGAGGTGGAGCGGAGGCGGTCCGCGTCCGGGGTGACGGCGGCGGAGATCGAGCAGCTCCTTCCGGCCATGGCGCTCAAGCTCGAGCGCGCGGGGATCGGCGACGATGCGGTGGTGCAGGCGAGAGCGCTGCTCGGGCGCGCCCGGAGCGCGATCGAGGTGGGGGATGGTGCGGCGCTGGCGAGCCTGGAGGAGCGCCTCGAACGTACGCTGCAGCTCGCGCGGGGGCTCGCCGGCAGCATCGACGGCGGGGATGGTGGGGGCGGGGATGGCAGGGGAGGCGGGTGAGCGAGCCCACGCCCGACCTGGTGGAGGATGGGGTCCGGGCCTACGCGCGCGGCGACCTCGCCGCGGCGGAGCGCTCCTGGGCCAGGGCGATCGAGCTCGATCCTTCGGACGAGCGCGCGCGCGCCTACCTCGACCTCCTCGCACGCGGCGGCGAGGGGGAGCCGGTCCCCGAGCCGGTCCATCTCCCGCAGCCCTCCCGGCGTGGTCTCCTCCTCTCACCCGCGGTGGAGCCGGCATCCGTGCCCCAGCCCGGGCCGGGGGCGTCGCCCTGGGACGAGGGTCCGTCCCTCACGCCCACGATCCAGCTCGGCGAAGGCGGCGGCCTCGATCTCGCCGCCGTCGCAGCGGAGCCCGAGCGCGGCGCCCTCCACCAGCGCTCCGGGCCCGAGCTCTTCCCCCCGCAGCCGGACGACGGTCCCATGCGGCGGGCGTGGGAACGCTTCGCGCTGGGCGACTTCTCCGGGGCCCTGGAGCTCTCCCAGGCCGTCCTCCGCGAGCACCCCGGGCACGAGGAGGCCGACGCCTGTTCTCGCCGCAGCGAGGCGACGCTCCTCGCCATGTTCGAATCGAAGCTCGGGCCGCCCAGCGGCGTCCCGCGGCTCGCCATCGGGCCGAAGGAGGTGATGTGGCTCGACCTCGACCACCGCGCCGGCTTCCTCCTCGCCCAGGTGGACGGCACGGTGAGCTACGACGATCTCTTCGCGCTCTCCAGCCTGCCGCGGCTGGAGACGGCCCGCATCCTCGCCGCCCTGCTCGCGCAGGGGGTGATCGCGGCGTAGCGGCGCGGCCGGTTTTCTGCTAGGTCGCCCGGTCATGCGCCGGATCTACAAATCGCTGCCGCCCCGTGGCAACGCCGTGGGCATCGCCTTCAGCGGCGGGCTCGACACCCGCTGCGCGGTGGCCTGGCTCGCCGAGCAAGGCATCGTCGTCCACGCCTACACGGCCGACCTGGCGCAGCCGGACGAGGCGAGCCCCGCCGACATCCCGCCCATCGCGCTCGGGCACGGCGCCGCCAAGGCGCGGCTCGTCGACTGCCGCGAGGCGCTCGTGCGCGAAGGGCTGACCGCGATCCAGTGCGGCGCGTTCCACCTCTCCTCGGGGGGCAAGAAGTACTTCAACACCACGCCGCTCGGGCGCGCCGTCACGACCACAGCCATCGTGCGCGCCATGCGCGAGGACGGTGTCCACGTCTTCAGCGACGGGTCCACGCACAAGGGAAACGACATCCAGCGGTTCTACCGGTACGGGCTCCTCGTCGATCCCGAGCTGCGCATCTACAATCCGTGGCTCGACCAGGCCTTCGTCTCGGCCTTCGGCGGCCGGAAGGAGATGAGCGCGTACCTCGAGCAGCGCGGCCTCCCGTACAAGATGGGCGCGGAGAAGGCCTACTCCACCGATGCCAACGTGCTCGGCGCGACCCACGAGGCGAAGGATCTGGAGAAGCTCGACTCCAGCATGCGCATCGTGAGCCCGATCATGGGCGTGGCGCACTGGCGGCCGGAGGTGGCCGTGCAGGCCGAGGAGGTCACCGTGAGCTGGGAGGCTGGCCTTCCGGCGGAGATCGGCGGGCGGCGCTTCGGCTCGCTGTACGAGCTCTTCCTGGAGGCCAACCGGGTGGGCGGCCGCCACGGGCTCGGCATGAGCGACCAGATCGAGAACCGGGTCATCGACGCCAAGAGCCGCGGGATCTACGAGGCGCCGGGCATGGCGCTGCTCCACCTCACCTACGAGCGACTCCTCTCCGCCATCCACAACGAGAACACGCTCGACCTCTACGCCTCGCAGGGCCGGAGGCTCGGGCGGTTCCTGTACGAGGGGCGCTGGTTCGACCCCGAGTCGCTCATGCTGCGCGACGCCCTGACGCGGTGGGTGGCCCCGGCGGTGACCGGCTCGGTCACAGTGGAGCTGCGGCGCGGCGACGACTGGACGCTCCTCGACACGCGCGCGGCGCACATGAGCTACGGCCCAGAGAAGCTCTCCATGGAGCGGGTGAAGGAGCCGGCCTTCACGCCGGAGGACCGCATCGGCGCGCTGGAGATGCTGAACCTTCCGGTGGGCGACAACCGAGACCTCCTGCTCCACCACCTCGCCACGCTCCGCAAGCTCGGCGCCGGGTCGGGGGGGCCCAACCTCGCCAAGCTGCTCGGAGCGGGCGGAGGGGAGGAGGACTGAAGCCTCCCGCTCCGCCCGAGGGCCCGCTGACCTCTGCATCGCGCCGTCCACGCGTGACGGGAGAGCCCACCGACGGACGGCCTCAGCCGAGGACCACCGCTTTCCAGAGCCCCACCACCACCATACGCCCCGAGGCGTGGGTGGTCGTGGAACGGATGGTGAGGAGGTCCATCTTGCCGCGCTGGCCGATGTCGGTGATCTCGCCGGTCGTCTCGAGCACGTCGCCGGGGCGCACCACCTCGCCGAGCTCGAACGACTGCTCGCCGTGAAGCAGGCGCACGAGGTCGATCCCGAGCGCCGGGTCGGAGCAGGCCTTGGCGAACGGCTCCATGGCGAAGCGCACGCAGAAGGTCGGGGGCGCGATGATGGAGCGGTGCCGCGAGGCGCGGCCCGCCTCCTCGTCGACGTGCCAGGGGTGCGGCGGCTCGGGCGGTGGGGGGGCGAAGACGCGGCCGGGCAGCCCGCCCGCGACCACGTTCGCGAAGTCGCGGATCTCCTCCAGCCCCACCACGTAGCGGTACGGCCCGTACGTCCGGCCCAGGTTCGCGCGATCGATCATGGCTGGCCTCCCTCGACCACCGCCTCGGCGGCCGCGTTCTTGAGGACCTCCTCGCCCTTCTCGTTGGTGGCCTTCACCTCCACCCGGACGCGGTCGCCCTGCAGGGCGACACAGCGGCCCTCGAAGCGCACCGTCTCGCCCACCTGCACCGGGCGGGCGAAGCGCACCTCGAGCTTCACGATGCGCCCGGGGTCCCCGAAGTAGCGGGAGCAGGCATCGGTGAGCCAGGCCATGGTGCACATGCCCTGGAGGATGGCGCCGGGCTGGCCCGCGGCGCGCCCGACTTCCGGGTCGATGTGGATGGGATTGAAGTCGCCCGAGGCGGCTGCGTAGTAGATGGGCAGGTATCGGCCACAGGTCCGGGTGAGCTCGAACGTGTCGCCGACGTGGAACTCCGAGAGGGCCTTCATGCGCATCCTCCTCCGGCCTCGGGCCGGGGATCGAGTGGGTCATCCGCGTCGGGGCTCATGGCGTGCGGGCGCTGCATGTAGTTGCGCTGCACGAAGTCGGTGAGCCTGTCGAGGTAGTCGGTGATGGGCGGGCAGGAGATGCCGGTGCCGGCGAGGAGCTCGAGCTGCCGGCGCGGGTTGTAGAGCGCGAGCTGATTCACGAGGCGGATGGCGTTCCTGCGTTCTCGGACCGCCTGCCCCAGGAAGGGCAGCCCGAGGAAGGCCTCCACCGCACGATGCGACAGCGTGATCGGAGGGAGCTCCTTGCCGGCGCGGGAGGCCACGAGCTCGTACACGCGGCGCGCCGAGAGCGGGGACGGATCGACGAGGTGGACCGTGCGGCCCACCGCGGCAGGGTTGGCGTCGATGGCGATCGCCGCGTTCACGACGAAGTCCACGGGCACCACGTTGAGCGGCGCGACCCCGTTGCCGGGGAGCGGCAGCGGGACCGCGACCGGCGAGGCGACGAGCAAGATGGCGAGGTAGTACGGACCGTCGAAGCGGTCGATCTCCCCCGTGCGCGAGTCCCCCACCACGATGCTGGGTCGGTGGATCGTCGCCGGAACCTCGGCCATCGCCCGCCGCACCAGCAGCTCCGCCTCGTACTTGGACCGCTCGTAGGCGTCGTGGAAGCGCTGGCCCATCTCCAGCTCGTCCTCCAGGATGACGCCCTGGCGATCCCCCGAGACGTACGCGGTCGAGAAGTGGTCGTAGCGGCGCAGCCGCCGCGCCGCGCGCGCCAGCTCCAGCGCATTCCGGGTGCCATCGACGTTCACCGCGCGCACCTCGAGCGCCGGGGCGCCCACGTCGTAGAGCGCCGCCAGGTGCCAGATGCGCGTCACCTCTGCGGTGAGCGACTTCCACTCCGGGCCCGAGAGGCCGAGGTGGATGCGGGTGACGTCACCTTCCATCACCTCGCCCGGGATCCCCAGCGCGTCCAGCTCGGCCCGAGCAGCCGCGACGTGCCGCGCGCGCGTGAAGAGAACCAGCCGGTCGCGCTCCCGGTGGAGCTTCGCCGCGAGCGTCCGCACCAGCCGCTTCGCGATGAACCCCGGCCAGCCGGTGACGAGGACCACCTCCGAGCCGTCGGTCATGGCGGGCTCAATAACGCGCGGGAGGTGCGTTGGGAAGCTTGCGCGTGAGGCTGGAGGCGGTCGAGAGCAGTCGCGCCGCCTTGTCCCCGAGCGCCCCGGCTGGACCATCGTTCACCACCAGGGCGTCGGCCCGGGCGGCCTTCTCGTCCACCGGGAGCTGCGCGTCGAGTCGCAGGTCGGCCTCCGCGGGCGAGAGGCCGTCTCGCGCCAGGAGGCGGGCGCGCTGGACAGCGCGAGGGGCCCAGACCACCACCACCGCGTCCACCTCGCGGTCGAGCCCGGCCTCGTACAGCAGCGGGACGTCGTAGAAGGCCACCGGGGCGCCGCCGCGGGCGAGCGCGTCCATCTGCTCGCGAAAGGCGGCCCGCACGCGGGGGTGCACGATGGCCTCCAGGCGCCGGCGGGCCGCGGCATCGCGGAACACGAGCCCTGCCATCGCCTTGCGGTCGAGCTCGCCGTCGGGGCCGAGCACGGAGGGGCCGAAGGCAGCCGCGACGTCCGCGAGCCCCGGCGAGCCCTTCGCGACCGCCTCGCGGGCGAGCTCGTCGGCGTCGAGCACCGGCGCGCCCCGCGCGCGGAGCTCGGCCGCGAAGGTGCTCTTCCCGGTGGCGATCCCGCCTGTGAGGCCGAGGACGCGCATCGCCTCATGATACGCTACCGGCGTGCCGCGCCTCCTCCTCACGCTCCTCGTCCTCGCGCCGGGCCTCCCTCGCGCGGGCGACCCCGTCGGCCCGGAGACGTGCAAGGCCTGCCATCCGGCGGCGTACGCGGCCTGGAGCGGCAGCGCCCACGCCCGGGCTCTCGCCGGGGTTCCCGAGGCTCGCCGGGCCGAGAGCCGCTGCACCGGCTGCCACGCGCCGGACCTCGCCAGGGGCATCGCCGGGGTGACCTGCGAGGCCTGCCACGGGGGAGGGCGCCTGTACGCGCACCGCTACGTGATGCGCGATCGGGAGCTCGCGCGGGCGGTCGGCCTCGTCGATCCGGGGCCCCAGACGTGTAGTGCGTGCCACGACGTCTCGGCTCCGAGCCTGGGCCGCTTCGAGTACGTAAAGAAGCTGCCGCTCATCGATCACTGGACGGCCGACCGCGCGGCCCGGGCGGGCGCTCTCACGCCGCAGTCCGCGCCGCACCCGGCCCGCTGACATGGCCGTCAAGGTCCTGTCCGCCGACTTCCTGAAGACCGCCACCCGGGGGACGGATTGGCCCGCGGAGCCGCTCCCGGAGGTGGCGTTCGTCGGGCGCAGCAACGTCGGTAAATCCTCCATGCTGAACGCGCTCGCCCGGCGCGACGGCCTCGCCCGCGTCTCTTCCACGCCCGGCCGGACGCAGGCCCTGCAGTTCTTCAGGCTTCTGCAGCAGGCCTCCCCGGCCGCTCGCCCGCGCCCCCTCCGCTTCTGCGACCTGCCAGGCTACGGCTTCGCCAAGGTGTCCAAGGCCGAGCGGGCCCGCTGGGGCACCATGATCGAGGAGTATCTGCGCGACCGGGAAGACCTCCTCGCGGTGGTGCTCATCGTGGACGCGCGCCACCCTCCGCCCGAGAGCGACCGGGAAGCGCTGACCTTCCTCGAGGCGCAGGGGCGCCGCGTGCTGGTCGCGGCGACCAAGATCGACAAGCTCGGGAAGAGCCACCGGGAAGGCGCGGCAAAGGCCGTCGCCCAAGGGCTCGACGTCGCGCGCGAGGACGTCGTGCTCTTCTCCGCGGTGGAGGGCACCGGCACCGACGCGCTCTGGGCGAGGCTGCTCGCGCTGGTGAAGGAGCGCGGAAACGAGCCTGAAGTCTAGGATCAACGAGAGCCCTCCCGGGCATTTTTTGCCGCGGGAGGGCTCTGTCCAAGGAGGGCCGCTGCGCCCTCCCCGTGCGATCGTCGCGAGTTCGCTCTGCCGTCTAGATGCTGCGGCCCGGCTGGTTCATGCTGCCGGACGTCCCGCCGAACGTGCCGCCGCCGACGGTATTGGTGGTCCCGCCTCCGATGGTGCCGGTGTGGCCCATGCTCCCGCTGCCGGTGGCCGCAGCCGAACCGTACTCGTCCTCCGCCCCTCGCCCACCCCGATTCTTGATGGCCTCCGACACCTGGGTGCGCAGCTCGGCGCCCGTCTTCGGCGCGAACATGACGCCGAGCCCCGCGCCCACCAGCACGCCGACGGCGAACAGGCCCAGCCCGGCGAAGAAGTCGCTCGTCGGGTCGTGCTCCTCGAGCCCGATACGGTTGAGGACGTCGTCGCGGTCGAGCTTCTTGAGGTCCTTCCACTTCAGATCGGCCAGGTCACTCCAGTTCATTTTTTCGTTCCTTTCGATGTGGCGCCGTCTAGGCGCCGGTGGTGGCCCCGGAGGACCGGAAGTCGGTCGCGAAGTTCATGACCTTCTCCCTGAAGCTCGGCACGAGCAGGGCGCCCAGCGCGGCCCGCACCAGCGGGCGAGTCCACGAGGAGAACAACCCGCCCCCTGCCACGTACCCGACGCCAACGCCCATGGCGAGGGTCGAATAGGGGCTTTCGCGAACCCGTCGCTCGACCTCCTGCAAAAATCCCCCAAGCTGTCCGTCGACGTCGACTTCGGGCATGCGCCGCTCCCTCTCGTTGTCAGCCTTCAACTTGCGCACGCCGCGGTGCGCGAGAAAGCGGCGAGTTCGGCCAAGCGGGGCGTTTTTCGTCAGCGGAGGACCGTGGTCACCCCCGAAGGCGTGGTGATCGGGCGGGCGAGTGGCGGGCGCTGGGCGGCTGGGTCGAGCTCCAGCTCCACCACCAGCGGCAAGTGGTCGGAGGCGAGGCGGGCGAGCCGGCTATCGTGGACCCGGCAGCTCGCCACCCGGACCGCCGAGCCCACATAGGCGCGGTCGAGTCGCACCAGCGGGAAGGCGGACGGGAAGGTGGCCCGGGTGGCGTGGGCCAGGACGGCGGCGTCGGAGAGCTGCCGCCGGATCCAGCGCGGCACCGCGGAACGGCTCGACCATGCGTTGAAGTCCCCCACCAGGACGAGCGGGTATGCGAGGGCGGTGTCGCGCAGGATGTCGGCGGAGAGGAGCTGCGCCGCCTGCCTGCGGCGCTCCCGCCGGTCGAGGCCGAGGTGGCAGTTGAAAACGTGGAGCGCGGAGGTCCCGAGGTCGATGTCCGCGCGGAGGCAGCCGCGCTTCTCCCTACCCGCGACCGACAGGTCGTAGCTGCGCGAGGCGGTGATGGGATGGCGCGACAAGATGCAGTTCCCGTACGGATAGCCACCCCGCAGCTCGGTGAGCCCGTATGCCTGCGCCAGACCGGTCAGCTCTGCGAGGGTATTGGCCGGGTCGAGGAGCGTGCCCGGGCCGCCCAGCGCGCCGACTTCCTGGAGCCCGGCCACGTCGGGCGCGGCCTCCTCGATGACGAGCGCCACTCGCTTCGGGTCGGCGATGCCGTCCCTTCCGCGCATGCCGTGGATGTTCCAGCTCATCACCCGGATCATGCGCGGATCATGCCCCGGGCGGCGTCCGGTACGCCTGATGGAAGAGCCGGTAGAGGCCATCCGGCCGGATCGCCTGTGAGAACGGCAGCTCGCAGGAGGCCGGGTGGAGGATGAAGGACTCGATCTCCTCGGGGGCCACGCCGCCGTGCGAGCCGAACTCCCACGCGTAGGCCACCGGGGCCTTCTCGTCGCCCCGCCAGCCGAGCACCACCAGGTCGCCGGAGGCGGGAAGAGAGACGAGGTCGGCGAGGTAGGTGGCGAGCAGCTCAGGCTCCGGGTGGGGCAGCCGCGCCACGTCGGCGGGTACCGCGAGGTCGAGCTCCTCCTTGCCAACGAGGGCGATCCCACGCGTCCCGCCGCGGGCGGCGACGAGCCCCACCGCGGTGGACTCGCGCAGCGCCGCCACCACGCCGGGGTGTCGCGCCCGCACCGCTTCCAGGGACTGAGGCTCTCTTTCGTCGGTGAAGTACACGTGCGCGAGGTCGCCTGCCTCGGCGGTGATCACCCGGTCGAGGCGGGCGAAGCCGAGCGCATGTCCCACCAGGCCGTGCTCCAGCCAGTCGAGCGCCTTGCCGCCGCCCTCCCGCAGCTTCGCCGGCCCGGTCTCGAGCAGCGCGCGCAGGGAGCGGGTCTGGGCCAGCCGGACCGCCTCGTCCCGAGGCAGCCGGCCCGGCACCGCCACTCCTCCGTCGGCCAGGGCCAGGTACTCCGGGAGCGCCAGCCCCGTGAAGGACTCGAAAGGCTTCGTCGCCACGTGGCCGTGATCGGAGAGCACGAAGACGTCGTAGCGCAGCTCGGGCACCGCCTCTGCCGCGGCGAAGACGGCCGCCACCGCCAAGTCCATGGAGGTGAGGTGCGCCACGGCCGCGTCGGAGTCCGGCCCCCGCCTATGGGAGAACTCGTCGTAACCGATGAGGTCGCAATAGATGACCGGCACGCCGCGCGCGACGTCGATGATGATGCCCTCCACCGCCAGTTCGCGCATGAAGGCGCCCACCAGCAGGCGGTGCAGGAAGAAGCTCGGCTCGTGCTTCATGCGGCCGAGCGTGATGGACCAGGCCAGTCCCTGGTATAGCCCGACCCCGATCTCCCAGGCGAGCCGTCCCGCCGTTCGCGCAGCCGTGACCGAGTGGATGAGCCCGCTCGCGAGCGCGTCCCAGGCGGAGAAGCCTTCCGTGAGCGCGTCCAGCGGGAAGTCGCCCGCGAGCCCCGAGAGGCAGAAGTGCGGGAGGGCCGCGCCGCCGCTGAAGATGGAGAAGTAGGAGGTGCCGCCGCGCAGGAGGGGAGGGTTCACCGAGGCGAAGCGCGCCTCCTGGGCGGCGGCGTCGGCCGCCCGGTCCATGCGGATCTCCCGCTTGTCGCGCCGGTCGTACCAGACGAAGCCCGGCACGCTGGGAGACACCCCGTAGAAGAGGCCGGCCTGGAAGGCGGGGGTGGAGGCGGGCGCGCCGCTGCGGGTGCTCTGCAGCCAGAGCTTTCCCTCTCCCAGCCTGCGCGCCAGGAAGGGCATATGGCCCTTCTTCATCGCCCACTCGAGCCGGCGCCGCGACACGCCGTCGAGCTGCACCAGGAGGAGCCGGCGCCCGCCCTCGAGCGGCGCGGGATGCAGGTGCCCGCGCTCGGAGAGGGGGCGCAGCACGTGCCGCACGGCCGGACCGGTGAGGCGGGCCAAGGCATCGCCGATCTTCGCCTTCGCTCGTCTCCGCACGTGCCAAGGCTATGGATCGCTGCGCCGCGGCGCACCCTCCTTCTGCGTGCTCTCCTGCACGGGCCCTTTCGCAGGGGGGCCCCATCCCACCCGCAGGATGGTGACCCATCGTGAAGTGCCGTCGGGTCGGCGCACCGCCGCCGTGTCGCCCTCGACTTTCCCGAGCAGCGCCCGGCCCAGGGGGGATTCCACGCTGAGCTGCCCTCCGGCTGCGTCCGCCTCGTCGGGCCCCACCAGTTGGTACGTCCGCTCCTCGCCGTCCTCGCTCTCGACCTCGACGACCGCTCCGAAGTAGGCGCGTCCGGCCGCATGGGGCTCGGGCCGGACCACCGTCAGCTCGTCCATGCGCTTGGCCAGGAAGCGCATGCGGCGGTCGAGCTCCCGCAGCTTGCGCTTGCCGTAGAGGTACTCGGCGTTCTCGCTGCGGTCACCCAGCGCGGCCGCAGCCTCCACCTCGGCGACGATGCGCGGGCGCAGCTCGGACCAGATGCGGTCGTGCTCCTCGGCGAGCCGCTCGAAGCCTTCGGGCGTGATGTAGCGCGCGGCGCGTGGCGCCTTGGGAGAGGACATCGGGGCGGTGAATGGTAACCTCTGCGCGTGAAGGTCACCGACATTCTCCGCTTCGCGCGCGAGCGCGGCGAGCCCGTCTTCTCCTTCGAGTTCTTCCCGCCGCGGACGGAAGAGGGCGCACGGCAGCTCTCCGCGACCGTCCAGGCCCTGCGACCCCTCGGCCCCGCTTTCCTGTCGGTCACCTGCGGCGCCGGCGGCTCCACCGGGCAGCGAACGCTCGAGCTCGTCACGCAGCTGAAGCGCGAGAGCGAGG
>JBBQEB010000098.1:0-14442 GCA_038320275.1 Myxococcales bacterium
CTGGCCTCGGTCTCTCGCGACTTGAACCTCCGCTGCCGCGCGATGAGCTCGGGGAAGTCCACCTGGTGGCCGTTGAAGTCCGGGCCCTCGACGCAGGCGAACTTCACCTTTCCGCCCACCGTCACGCGGCAGGAGCCGCACATGCCGGTGCCGTCCACCATGATGGCGTTGAGGCTCACCATCGTCTTCACGCCGAAGGGCCGCGTCGTCTCGACGCAGGCGTTCATCATGGGCAGGGGGCCGATGGCCACCACGAGGTCGGGCTTGTCCTTCTCGCAGACCTCCTTCAGCGCCTGCGTGACGAACCCGGGCTTCCCGTAGGAGCCGTCGTCGGTGCAGACGATGAGGTTGTCGCAGTACTTCCCGAACTGCTCCTCCCAGAACACCAGGTCCTTGTTGCGGAACCCGATGATGCCGGTGGTGCGATTGCCCGACGCCTTGAAGGCGCGGAGCTGCGGATAGACCGGGGCGACGCCGAGGCCGCCGCCCACCAGCACCACGTGGCCGTAGTTCGTCTCGGTGTGGGCGGGCAGGCCGAGCGGGCCGACGAAATCGAGGAAGCTGTCCCCCTCCTTGTAGTCGGCCATCATCTCGCGGGTGGTCTTGCCCAGCGCCTGCACCACCATGGTGATGGTGCCCTTCTCCCGGTCGAAGTCGGCCACGGTGAGCGGGATGCGCTCGGCACCTTCGCGAAGCCGGAGCATGACGAAATGGCCAGGCTGGGCCGCCATCGCCACGTCGGGGGCGAGGACCTCCCAGAGGAAGGTGACGTCGGAAAAAGCCTGGCGGCGGACGATCTGGTACATGCGGGCGGAATCCTCGGGTGACCGGTTGAAAACGAGCTCGAGCCGTGGAGGGCAGAGTCTCGTACACGGCTACCGCAAGGGTCGTCAACCTGCGACAATACGCCGCGGCCCGCCTGGAAGGGGTAACACTTTGGGGAGGGATTCATTCCCCCCGGACGGGCGGGGAAAGGTCCCGCCGGATCAGCGCGCCGGGCCCGACTTGACGTAGCGGATGCCAGCGGCGGTCGTGAGCGCCTCCCCGTCCTTCAGCGGCCCGGCATCGACCACGGTGCCCACCACGATGAGGTGGTCGCCTGCCTCGTGGACCGCGCTCACCTCGCAGTCGAAGTAGCAGATGGCGTCCTCGAGGATGGCGGCGCCGGTGACGCCCTCGTGCGTGGCGACGCTCCCGAGCTTGTCCTCTTCAGCCATCGTCTGACGGGCGAAGTGGCCCGCGAGGCGGCTCTGTCCGGAGCCGAGCACGTTCACGGCGAAGTTCCTCGTGCTGCGGAGGAAGTCGACGCTGTAGTGGTGGCGATCGGCCGCGAACATGAGCTGCGGCGGGTCGAACGACACGGGGCACAGCCAGGAGATGGTGAGCCCGTTCTCGGCGCCGCCGCGCCCCACGGTGACCACCGTCACCGGCAGCGGGAACCTCTGCAGCGTCTGCGCGAACACCTGTGGATCCATCCGACCCTCCGAAGTGAAATTGGTGTGGGAGCCTTGTACCCTTCAGGATGGCGGCGCGTCCCGCCGAAAGAGCATGGAATGCGCCCGGCCCCTCACCGGGCCGTGAAGGTTCTTGCGAAAGGCGCCGGGATGAGGACGGTGTTGCTCCTGGCAGGTGGCCTCGCCGCGCTCGCGGCCCTCGCCATGTTCGGGCTGTCCCGAGCGGAACGCCGATTCCACGAGGGCTATCTCGGGCGAGCGGAGGAGGTGCGCCGCCTGGCCGGAGACCAGCCGCCGGGGCTCGTGACCGAGGACGACCTGCGAGGCCTGCCCGAGCCGGCGGCGCGCATGATCCGCCACGCCGGTGCGGTGGGGCGTCCGCGCGTGAGCGCCGTGCGGGTGGTGCACGGCGGGACGTTCAAGGCCTCTCCCAAGGGAGCCTGGCTCCCGATCCGGGGCGAGTACCTCATCACCACCGCGAAGCCCAGCTTTCAGTGGTACGGAACGGTGCGGATGGCGCCCGGCGTGAGCGTCGTCGCCTTCGACTCCTACTTCGACGGCGTGGGCCGCATGCAGGTGATGGCCATGGGCGCCTTCGAGCTCGTCGACGCTCACGACGCCGACACCAGCGTCTCCGCCTTCGGCCGCTGCGTCGCCGAGCTCATCCTGGCGCCGACCTTCTTCCTCGATCGCACGATGGTGACCTGGACCGCGCTGGGACCGGACGCGGCCCGGGCCACAGTGAACGACGGTCATCACACCACCGAGGCCGACCTCTTCGTCCGGCCGGATGGCGCGCTCGACCGCGTGGTGGTGACGCGCGCCTTCAGCCGGGCCAAGGGACAGCCCGCCACGCTGGAGAAGTTCACCGGAAAGGCCTCCGGCGAGCGCAGCGTCGGCGGGCGCCTCGTGCCGGCCCATCTGGACGGGAGCTGGAACCTCGCCGAGGGCGACCTGCACTACGTGAGCTTCGAGCTGGAGAGGGTGGCGTACGAGTGAGGGCGCCGGCCCGCGAGCGACCCGTCACGCGGGCCGGTCGCCTGCGCCTGGAGGGGCCCGAAGTTAACAGAAACGTTCCACCCCCGGCCGGAGCCTCTCATGCCTCGCCTCGCCGCCACGCTCGCCCTCGTCGCGCTCGCCTGCGCCGCGCACCGGGCTCCCGAAGACGCCGCCGGGGCCGCCCCGACGCAGGGTGGTGCAGCTCCCGAGGCCCGTGCCGGAGCGGCGTCGCCCGACTACGCCTCGCTCGTCGCCTCCCCGGACCGCACCGAAGCCGACAGGGCTCTCGACCACGGGAGGCGACCCGCGGAGACGCTCGCCTTCCTGGGCGTGAAACCGGGCATGCGCGTCGCCGAGCTCGGGGCGGGCGGCGGCTACACCACCGAGCTCATCGCCCGCGCGGTCGCGCCGAACGGCGTCGTCTTCGCGCAGAACTCGGCGGGACTCCTGGGCTTCGTGGGCCCGGCCTGGGCGAAGCGCCTGGAGCGCGCCTCCCTGCGCGACGTGGTGCGGGTCGATCGCGAGTTCGACGACCCGCTCCCGCCCGATGCCCAGGGCCTCGACCTCGCGGTGATGAACGCCATCTATCACGACCTCGTGTGGATGAAAGCCGATCGGGCGCGGCTCCACGCGGCGGTGCTCGCAACGCTGAAGCCGGGCGGCACCTACGTGGTCATCGACTCCAGCGCGAAGCCGGGGACCGGCGAGGCGGACGCACAGCGGCTGCACCGCATCGACGAGGCGCTGGTCCGCCGCGAGGTGGAAGCGGCTGGCTTCCGTTTCGCCTCGAGCAGCGACTTCCTGCGCAACCCAGGGGACACGCGCGACTGGAGCGCCTCGCCCTCGAAGGCGGGCGAGCGGCGCGGCACGAGCGACCGCTTCGCGCTTCGCTTCGTGAAGCCCTGACAGCGGAGATCACTTGCTCGCGACGGGCTCAGACCGAGTGGGCTCCGCTTTGACAGGCTGAGCGGACGCGCCGCCCTTCGCTTGACCGGGCGCGCCGGCGGCTGCTACGAACCGCCCACGTCGCAGGCCCGCCCTCTCTTCCGGCCGGCGCCGCCCTCCACCATGAGCGCACACGAGGTCGCCCGGCGACGGACGTTCGCCATCATCTCGCACCCGGACGCGGGCAAGACCACGCTGACCGAGAAGCTCCTCCTGTACGGAGGCGTCATCCAGCTCGCCGGAGCGGTGAAGGCGAAGCGCGGCCGCGCCAGCGCCGTCTCGGACTGGATGGAGATGGAGAGGGAGCGCGGGATCTCCATCACCACGAGCGTCCTGCAGTTCCCCTACCGCGGGCTGCAGATGAACCTGCTCGACACCCCGGGCCACGCCGACTTCAGCGAGGACACCTACCGGACGCTCCACGCGGTGGACGGCGCGGTGATGCTGCTCGACTCGGCCAAGGGCGTCGAGTCGCAGACCCGCAAGCTCTTCCGCGTGTGCCGCCAGCGCGCCATCCCCATCTTCACCTTCGTCAACAAGCTCGACCGGCCAGGCCGGGATCCCTTCGACCTCATCGGCGAGGTGGAGAGCGTGCTCGGGATCGGCGTCTACCCGATCACCTGGCCCATCTTCCGCGCGGGCACCTTTCGCGGCGTGTACCACCGGCTCGCGCGGCGCGTGTACCTGTTCGACGCGGGCTACGCCGGCTCCAGCGCTGGCGTGGGCGCCGAGCGCCCGCCGGTGGAGGTCACTGGCCTCGAGGACGCCGCCCTGCGCGAGGAGCTCGACGACGAAGGCTACGACCGGCTGCGGAGCGAGGCGGACCTGCTGGAGGCGGCTGGCGACAGCTTCGACCGGGAACGCTTCGAGGCGGGCGACCTCTCTCCCATGTTCTTCGGCAGCGCCACCAACAACTTCGGGCTGGAGCCCTTTCTCGAGACCTTCTGCGAGCTCATGCCCTCGCCCCGCCCGCGCGCGACCGACCAGGGCGCGGTGGACCCCACCGCGAGCGAGTTCAGCGGCTTCGTGTTCAAGATCCAGGCGAACATGGACAAGGCGCACCGCGATCGGGTGGCCTTCGTGCGCATCTGCTCCGGCCGGATGAACCGCGGCATGAAGGTGCACCACGTCCGCACGGGCAAGGAGGTGCGGCTCGCCAATCCCACCCAGTTCATGGCGGGCGAGCGGAGCGTGGTGGACGAGAGCTACGCGGGCGACGTGGTGGGAGTGCACGACCCAGGTACCTTCGAGATCGGCGACACGCTCACCGGCGGCTCGAGCTTCTCCTTCGAGGCCATCCCCAGCTTCGCGCCGGAGCACTTCGCGCGCCTCGTGCTGGTGGACCCCCTGCGCCGGAAGCAGTTCGCGCGCGGCCTGACGCAGCTCGCGGGCGAGGGCACGGTGCAGCTCTACCGGCCGCCGGAGGGGCGCGCGGGAGAGCTCGTGCTGGGCGCGCTGGGGCAGCTCCAGTTCGAGGTGACGAAGTACCGCCTGGAGGCCGAGTACGGCGTGGAGGTGCGGCTCGAGCCGGTGCGCTGGGTGCTGGCGCGCTGGGTGAGCCGACGCGACGGGAAGCCCTTCGAGGTGGACGGGCTCGACGGCGGGACCGAAGGCATGGTGGTGCTCGACGTGCGCGACCGCCCGGTGGTGCTCTTCGATCGGCCGTGGGCGTTGCAGACCGCGGAGCGACTCCATCCCGAGCTCGCGTTCGCGGAGACCGCGACCGGAGTGGTGGTGCGGGCGGCGTGAGGACGCAGGTCCCTGCGACCGAACGGTCGCGCGGACCCCCGGGCCACACGCCTTGCACGACCGCCAGCCGCTATCAGGGCTTCTTCGCCCGCGGCGGGCGCTTCGCCCGCGGCGGGCGCTTCGCCCGGCTCGCCAGCGTTGCGCCATCGACCCTCGCGAGCTTCCGATCGAACGTGCCCAGCGGTAGGTGACCCGCCTTTCGGGCGATCTCCAGGATGAGACAATCGGAGAACCCGAGCGCGGGGCGCCCCCGGAATCGCGCGAGCGCCCGGGCCACCACGTCGGCGTCCTGCAGGGTGAGGTCTCGATGCTCGAGCAGCATCCCGATCCCCGCGGCAAGCGCCTGCGGCGTCAGCCCGTAAACGGAATCGAGCACCCAGACCGTCTCCGCGAGCACGAGATGGGAGACCCAGCCGCCGCGCTCGACGAAGGCCTCCGCGAGGCTGGTCTCGTCCTCGGCGGCCGGCGAGAGCAGCCGGACCAGGATGCTCGTGTCAACGGCGACCATGGCGGCGGCGCATGTGGGCGCGGATCCCGGCCTTGAAGTCGCCGCCATCGTGCGGCGCCGCACCGTCCGGGAAGAGCGCCGCGCGGAGGTCGGCGGACGAGTACCGCCCCGCCCTGCGAACGAGGATCGCCTCGCCGGCCTCATCCCACTCGATGAGGGACCCGGGCCCGAGCCCCAGGCGCCGGCGCACCTCGGCCGGGATGGACACCTGGCCCTGCGACGTCATCCGCGACTGCGCGATGGTCATGCGCTCACATTACCCGGGTAAGGCGGTGCGGGCAACCCGCGGGTACAGGGCGGCCGCGCCGAGGCCTGGCCTGCGTCCTCCCCCTCACCGGAGCTGCGAGCTTCATGCGGCCATGCAGCGGATCACGTCAGATCACGGCTGCGGCGTGGCCGGAAGGGCGTCCGCCGTCACGAGAAAAATAGCCTTCCCCGGCCGTACCCGGGCCGCCGGTAAGAGCGGCCCCTCCCCGCGGGCGCCGGCCAGCACCTCCGCCAGCGCGGCCCGCTTCTCCTCGCCGGCCACCAGGAAGACCACCTGGCGGGCCGCGTCGAGAGCGGGCAGCGTGAGCGTCACCCGCCGCACGCCAGCCTGGGGGGTGGCGGGCGCGACGGCGAAGCGGCTCCGTTCCTCCAGCGCCTCGCTCCCGGGAAAGAGCGACGCGGTGTGACCCTCAGAGCCCATGCCCAGGAGCACGAGGTCGAGGCGAGGCGGCACGCCCAGCTCCCGGCGGAGCGTGACCTCGTAGCGCGCGGCGGCCTCCTCGGGCGGGCGCTCCCCCTCGATGCGGTGGATCGCCTCGCGCCGCAAGGGCACGCGCCCCAGCAGCGCCTCCCGCGCCATGGCGAAGTTGGAGCGCGGGTCGTCAGGAGGGACACAGCGCTCGTCCCCGAAGAAGATCGCGGTGCGCTCCCATGGGAGCCCTTCGCGAGCGGCGAGCAGCTCGTAAGCACGCCGCGGAGTCGACCCTCCCGCGAGCGCGACCGCGAAGCGGCCCCGCGCCGAGATCGCCTCCGCCGCAGCCGCCGCCCACTGGTCGCCCACCGCTCCGGCGAGCGCCTCGGCGCCTCCGAGGACGCGCACCTCCGGCGGCGGCCCGTCCATCAGCCAACCACCCAGCTCCGCCCGTCGCGGCGGATGAGCTCGTCCCCGGCGGCCGGCCCCCACGTCCCGGCCGCGTAGTTCGGAAAGTCGCGCGGATGGAGGGCTCCCCAGAGGTCGAGCACGGGCGTCGCGATCTTCCACGCCGCGCGAACCATGTCGGCGCGATGGAAGAGGGTCGTGTCGCCCACCAGCACGTCGTAGAGGAGCCGCTCGTAGCCGGTTGCGCTCGCCTGCTCGCCCATCGCCGCATAGTCGAAGGAGAGGCGCACGTCGCGGAGGCGGATGGCGGCGCCGGGCTCCTTGGCCTTCACCTCGAAGCCAATCGACTCCGAAGGCTGGATGTGGATGTGCAGCCGGTTGGGGGCGATGTCCTCCAGCCCGACCTTGGAGAAGAGCTGCAGCGGCGGGCGGCGGAACTGGAAGGCGATCTCGGTGTGGCGCGCCGCGAGCCGCTTGCCGGAGCGGACGTAGAAGGGGACCCCCGCCCAGCGCCAGTTGTCGACGTCCAGCCGGAGCGCGGCGTAGGTCTCGATCCCGGAGGTGGGCGATACCTTGGGCTCCTGCCGGTAGCCCACGACCGGTCTTCCGTCGATCGTTCCGGGCCCGTACTGCCCGCGCACGGCGTTCCGCAGCACGTCCTCCGGGCGCATGGGCCGGATGGCGTCGAGCACCTTCACCTTCTCGTTGCGCACCGCCTCCGCCGAGAGCGACGAGGGCGGCTCCATGGCGACCAGGGTGAGGAGCTGGAAGGCGTGGTTCTGCACCACGTCGCGCAGCACGCCCGCGCTCTCGTAGAACTCGCCGCGGCCCTCCACGCCCAGTTCCTCGGCCACCGTGATCTGCACGTGATCCACGTAGCGGCGGTTCCAGATGGGCTCGAAGAGGCCGTTCGCGAAGCGGAACACGAGCAGGTTCTGGACCGTCTCCTTGCCTAGGTAGTGATCGATCCGGAAGATCTGCTCCTCTCGCAGCACCTTGTGCAGCTCGGCGTCGAGGGCGGCGGCCGAGTCGAGGTCGCGCCCAAAGGGCTTCTCGATGACCACCCTGCGCCAGCCCTTCTCGCTCCTGGCGAGCCCCGCCGCGCCGAGCCCCTTCACGATGGGAGCGAAGGCCGTGGGAGGGGTGGCGAGATAGAAGAGCACGTTGCCGCCCGTGCCGAGCCGCTTCTCCGCGTCCTCGAGCCGCTCCGCCAGCCTGGCATAGGCCGCCGGGTCCTCGAACTGGCCCTGTACGAAGAAGAGCCGCTCGCGGAAGTCGGCCCAGCCGCCGTCCACGCTGGCGGCGCCGCCGTGCTCCCGGACCGCGTCCTCCACCACCTTCCGGTACCCGTCGTCCCCGTTGTCGCTGCGGCCGAAGCCGATCACCGCGAAGGACGACGGCAGCAGGCCGCCGGTCCGGAGGTGGAGGAGTGAGGGAAAGAGCTTGCGCCGGGCGAGGTCGCCGGCGCCGCCGAAGATGACGATGGCGGCTGGGTCTGCGGGGGCGGCGAGCGGGGAAGGTGTGGCTGGGGCGACGGCTCCCGCCGGAACGGGTTCGGGCTCGGGCATCGGGCGCTGTATAACTGCGGCGCATGGTCGACGCGCTCACTCCTCTCCTCGCCGACGGCGTCGTCGACGAGATCCTCGTGCGGCTCAAGAGCGGCAAGGAAGCAGACCTCTACCTCGTGCGCCACGGCGCGGAGGTGGTCGCCGCCAAGGTCTACAAGGACCGCGAGACGCGCAGCTTCCACAACAACGCCCTGTACAAGGAGGGCCGCCAGGTCCGCGACACGCGCACCCAGCGCGCCATGGCGAGGGGCAGCCGCTTCGGACAGGCCGCCGCCGAGGGCGAGTGGAAGGCCAAGGAGTCGGAGGTGCTGCACAAGCTGCACGCCGCCGGCGTCCGCGTCCCGGCCCCGGTGCTGTTCTACGAGGGCGTCCTGCTCATGGAGGTGGTGCTCGACACCGACGGGCGGCCGGCGCCGCGGCTGGTGGACGCGGACGTACCTCGCGATCGCGCGGCCGAGTGGTACGCGGACCTGCGCGGCCAGATGACCCGCATGCTGTCCTGCGACCTCATCCACGGCGACCTGTCGCCCTACAACGTGCTCGTGGCCTGGAACGGCCCCACCGTCATCGACTTCCCGCAGACGGTCGGGGCCGCTCACAACAGCCAGGCCCGCGCCTTCTTCATGCGCGACTTCGAGAACATCCACCGCTACTTCGCGGCGGTGGACCCCGCCCTCGGAGCCCGCGAGGGCGATGGGCGAGAGATCTGGCGCGCGTACGAGCGGCGGGAGCTCTCGCCCGAGTTCATCCCCACCGGTCGCGCGCCCCCCGAGCCGGGAGGACGGGAGCGGCGGCCGGGCGGAGGCGATGCGCGGCCCCGCCGTGGACGGGGCGACCGGGGAGGGCCGCGGAACGAGCCCAAGGCCAGCGCCCCGCAATCGGCTGCGGCGGCGCCTCCGCGGCAGGAACCCGCGCGCGGCTCGCCTCCCCCGATGGCGAGCGGCCCGAGGCACGATCGCGCGCGCGGCGCGACCCCCTCGGTGGCGTCTGCCCCGCGACGCGACTCGACGCGGGGCGCGCAGCAGACCACCCCCGCTGCGCGCCAGCGCGAGCCCGCCCGCAGCCCTCCGACCCCGCGCCAGCCTCCCCAGGATGGGCGCCCAAGTCAGCCGCGGCCCCAGCCCGGCTCGAGGCCGTCCGGACCTTCCCCCGCCCAGGCCGCCCGCGCCCCATCCACCCCCGCCCAGACCACGCCCGCCCAGGCGACGACGCCAGGCACCGCGCCGCCCTCGGCGCGCCGCCGGCGCCGCAGGCGGCGCCGCCCGCCCACGCCGGCGTGACGCGAGGTGACCGCGGGACGAGACGACCGGGGGTGATTCGGGACGATGTGAAGGGGTGTGAATTGCGGGGAGTAGCTCAGAAGGGAAGTTCACCCATCGATTGCGCTGACTGCGAAACGAAAGCGAGGCCATCGCTTACGGTGAGCTCCTCGACCGCGCCAACGAGCTCGGCCGAGCGGCCGAACCAGAAGTTCGCAACACGGCTCTCGTCACGGGGAGGGCTGGCTCCAACAGCGGCCGTCGATCTCTCGGTTCATCGCCGTGTCGGCGGTCTCCATGTCGCCTCAGCTGCAGCCCACACTTTCTTTTCCGGCGAGCAGGAGTACGAGTCCAGTCGCAGGACGGGATACCCTGGGTGTTCTACTGGCTTCGTCTGCCGCCCGGCGCCTTCTTCGACGGAGGCGTTTCCTCGGGTGGCACCGGAAGCCGTCTGGCCGCGGGGTAATCAAGTTCCGCCACGATCAGACCCACGAGCTTGATCGCACGGGGGGTGACGCGGCGGAGCCGCCGAACGACGCGACGGAGCGCAGGGCTGTCCCCGCCGTTCGACGTCGGTGCGGTAGCGAGGTGGCTGCCCCCCGGAGCCACACCCCTGCCGCCGGCTGCGTCCGTTCGCCCCAGAAGCACGTCGGCAGAGACGCCGAGCGCGCCACAGAGACGCACCAGCGTGGGAACGCTGGGGAGCGTTCCGCCTCGCTCGATGCGCGCGTAGAACTCGTAGGAGACGCCCGTTCGCTCAGCGGCGTCCTCCTGCGTGAGCTCGCGCGAAGCGCGCGCCTGCCGTGCAGCTGTTCCCAAAGTTTTGGCTAGAACACCGAATAGGTGAAAGAGATCTCATCACGCCACCTTGCGCTGGATGGCTTCCAAGTTCTGGATGGCCGAGGCGCGCCGTAGGTCGAAGAGGTTTCTGTAGCCGCCACCGGAGGGGGGTTCAGGCCCGGATCACTGCTGCCCCGTGCCGCCCGTGTGCTCGCCGAGTCCTGAGCGCGCCTTCGCGACGCTGATCGCCCGCTCGTACTTGGTCTCAAGCCAGTTGACGCGTTGCCAAGCGCGCTCGAGTGGCTGGCCCTCGTTATCGACCGTGGGCTCAACGCAATTCTCTGCAACCTGTCTCGCTTCCGACGCGGCCTCCCCCCACGCCTTGAGCTGGGCCACCGCTGCATCCGTCTCGACGTCTCTCCCTGCTCGCCTCGCCGCGTCCTGAGCCGCCTCCAGCATGTCGAAGACGGTCTCCCACGCCGTCCCTGCTGCGTCAGACGCCAATCCAGCGGCGTGACCTGCTCTCAGCTCCTCCGACTTACGCCTCTTGCACTCCTCGATCGCGGCACGCGCAGCGGACGCCTGCGCTTCAGTGTCTTGCTGCGTCATCGCACGCTCCAGGCTCCCGATCGCAGCGTGCGCTGCATTCTCTGCCTGGCCTGTGACGCGACACGATTCAGACCACCTCGCGGCGGCGTTGTACGCCTCCACGACAGCCGCGATTACTGCTCCCAGCGGTCCGGGTGCCTCTGCGGTCTGGGCGAAGCCACCGAGAGCCCGAGCCGCTGAGCGAGCATCGAGAGCAACTTGCCACGCCGTCATAGACACATCGTGATCCCGCTCAGCCAACGCGCTGTGGACGGCGTCGCTTGTCTCAAATGCGCTGAATGCTGTCGAGTTCGCCTCCTGCGCCAGAAGTGCAGCACGGTGCGCGTGGAGCGCAATTTCCCCGATCACCCGCGGGTGTGTCGATCCGCTGGCACGTGCCACCCCCGCGCTCCTCGCAGCCTGGGATGCTTCGCGGGCGATCGCGTCTGCCTCGGCTGCAAGGTCACGCGAGGCATCCTTTGTGAATTCGTCCCGGTAGATGCCCCGCTTCGCCCCTCCGGCCAGACGTTCTCGCGCGTACCGAACCGTGGCAATAGCTTGTTCAGCCGCGCGCTCAGCGGCGCTTACCGCCGCAGCCGCCGCGTCCCTCGCTACCGCCATGGTGGCTGGGTCCGGCGCGGCGATGACAGGCACAGGCGATGCGTCTGGAACAGCGCGCTGCACGGCGGCTGCATCAGCCGCGACAGCGGCGCGAGCCATCTGTGCCATCGCCGACGCGCGGCTCGACTTCGCCATGCTCCAGACTCCAACCGCGATGATCACCAAGAGTAGTACGACAACGAGTTCCATGTCGCCGCATATTACCAGGCGCGGCGACGTGGCCGGCGCCCTACATCGTCTCGCCAACCGCGCTCAACCCGCTGCAGTAGGTCGCAAGGCACTTCCCCCGCATCGTCTCGAACCGCTCCCACTCGTCGCAGCCGAGATCGGCGAGCACGGCGCGGCCACAGCGCCACGCAGCCTCTTCCTCGGCGAGGATGGCGCGCTTCTCCTCCGGCGTGGCGGACTGTCCCGCGCACGCCCTGGCGTATGCGTCGTGCAGCTTGTCCGTTGGATCGGAGAGGAAGTGCCCAAACTCATGCGCCAGGACGCTCGCGTCCGTGTCGGGCTGCGTTATCAAGTCGGGCCTGTCCTGCGGATCCGGTGACCGCCCCGACCGGAACAGCCGGATTGATGGCAGCCCGTAGAAGCACCTGTACTCGCCGCCTCCGTTGAGGTCTCTGTCATCCAGCCTCAAAGCGTACTGGACGGCGCCGGCGCGCAATCGTTCGTGCTCGCCGGCCAGTTCGACCTCAGCTCTCTTCCACAGCGCCTTGAAGCACTCGCCCGGAGTCGGCATCCACGGCGAGGGCTACACCACAAGTCTGACGCTTCTGTGCACCGGAGACGCGTCGCGCCGCCTCGCAGCGCCGCCTCGCGGCAAGGCCGCTGCGCGCGTCGTTTCTGGCCCCAGGAGCCTCGCTCAGCGGCGGGGTCTCCCACGTCGCAGTCGGGCGTCGGCTCGATCGACGGCGGGGCGCCGTGCCCGACGGCCACCGGCGGCTCGAGTGCTCGAGGATCTGAGCTCGAGGATCTTCCTCACTGTCCCCTGGTCGGCATGGGGAGCGACCATCGCGCTCTCGTTCCTCTCGCGGCGCAATCAACGCGGAGCACCCGTCGTCGCCGTCGTCCTCCAGGCGACCCTGGCTCTCGCGATGGTGGCGACGCCCAGCTTCGGAGCGCTGCTCGCGTTCATCGGGTTCACGCTCTCGTTGAGCGCCGGCCTGACCGTGCTCGGCGTCATGGTCCTGCGGGTTCGCGAACCCGACCTCGCCCGCCCCTACCGGACCTGGGGCTACCCAGTCACTCCGCTCCTGTTCCTCGCCCTCTCCGCCTGGATGGTCGGGCACGCCGTGGTGGAGCGCCCCGACTCGTCGGTCGCCGGGGATCGCCACCATGGTGGCCGCCTTGTCGCTGTGCGCGATCCTCGCGCTCGCCGGCAGGTCCGGGACGACGGCCCCGGCAGCTTCCGGAGCCGAGGACCTACACGCCGGGCTTGTCGACGTTTCAATGGATGGAAGACGGGCACTCGTTCGGCGGGACCCTCGACCCAAACACGTGTAGCGCTACGGTGTACACCACCATCATGCAGTCAGGCACTTACCAGGGCGCCCCGACGTCGATCACGGACGCTCTCACGCGACATGTGAAGTTTGAGGGCAAAGGCCTGACGGGAACGGCTGACGGCAGCATCTCCAGTCAGCCTGCCGGAGTTCCCGGGATCCCCTGCCGGGTTACCCTAAACACCACGGGAACGAAGCAGTAGCCTGCAAGGACGTTAGGGCGGCTTGAGGCGGCTGCCGACCGGCCGCCCTCGTCGGTTGCTCTTCCCGGGCCGTCGCCCGGTGTCGCCCGGTCGCCTGGCTCTGGACTCGCGAATGCCCCGCGCTTCTCCTGCATGTTGAGACGACGCCCGCGACGGCGCCGGACCCGGAAAAAGGAATCGATTTCGCGGACGGCACAGGCCTTGAGCCGGAACAGGCCCGGATCTCCTCCTGACACTTGGATCAGCGTGGATCATGCGGTATGAGCGGCTCGTAGCCGCAGTGCCTGAACCAACCTCGGCGTCGGCAGCGCCGACGAGCTCCTTGGCGCGTTGGATGGCATGGTCGAGGTCGTCGCGGTGCGAGTGACCAATCCCCCAAGGCAGGAGTTCAATTTTGCTACAGCCCAGCTCGAGCCCAGCTCAATGGGGTTCAGATCCAGCGAGTAGGGCGGCAGAAAGAGGACACTGGCGCCAGCCATCCGATGAGGCGTTGAGGCGGCGGAGGTCCTCGTGGTTGTCGCGTCAACAATGTCGAAGGACGAAGTTGGCGCCCTGGCGAAGTCTGCGGACGAGCACCCGCGTCAGAAGAGCTTTGACAACCTCGGTTTCGGTGCCTGCCACGACGGTCATCATGGCGCGCACGCCGCGGACGTCGAGCACGCCGATCAGGGTCGTGACGTCGCCCCGGTTGCGCGGCACCTGCCCGTGCGCGTCCACGCCGAGGCGCTCGCGCGTAGTTGCGGGTCATCCGATCGTTGCTGCCCACCTCGGACGAGTTGCTGCGGGTCGAGCGTCCTGGCGATCTCGATGAACCTTCTTCGGAGATCCTGGGCCCTTCGGGACGGAAAGCTCGAGGCATCCCGAGCTCCCTCCGATCGGCCCGGGCCGCGCGTGGATTTCGCAGCCCGCAATGTCAGATCCGCGTGCAAGGATGTTCACGATGCGTCGCGTGCCTGCCGAAGGTCCAAGCTGTTCCGCCGTGGCCCGGCAGGCCACCGGCGCGGGAGCGGTCGTGGACCTGGAGCCGTTCAGCTCGGC
Source organism: Myxococcales bacterium (assembly GCA_038320275.1). GTDB lineage: Bacteria > Myxococcota > Myxococcia > Myxococcales > Anaeromyxobacteraceae > Anaeromyxobacter_A. The sequence goes on from JBBQEB010000098.1 coordinate 14,302, forward strand.
GGAGCTGGAGGCGCTCTTTCGCGGAGGCGAGGCGGAGGCGGACTTCTGCGAGACGGTCCTGGCGCGGGCGGCGCGGGGTCGGGGCGCGGCGGACGTCGCGCTGGCGGAGGGCCTCCACGCGCTGCGCCAGGGCGACCGGCT
>JBBQEB010000099.1:0-14178 GCA_038320275.1 Myxococcales bacterium
TCCGTGGCCAGCGCGGGAGCCTCGTGCAGGTGTTCGTGAACCTCCTCACCAACGCCGCGCACGCGGTGGAGGGGCGCGGCGGCACCATCGGCCTCGAGCTCGCGGTGGAGGAGGGCCTCGTCGCCGCCAGGGTGCGCGACGACGGGCCCGGCATGAGCGAGGAGGTGCGGCTGCGGGCCTTCGAGCCCTTCTTCACCACCAAGATCGCCGGTAAGGGCTCGGGGCTCGGCCTCTCCATCGTGCAGGGCATCGTCGAGCGGCACGGTGGCACCGTCACCCTGGAAAGCGCTCCGGGAGCGGGGACGACGTTCACCGTGCGGCTGCCTGCCGCGCCCGCCCTCCGCTCACCCGCCGATCCCGGGCCTCCGCAGCGGCCGTAGCCCCGAGGTGGGACGAAAGGCTCCGCTTCAGACGATGGACAGCACCGCGTACCCGCTGAACGCGGGCAGCACCGTCGAGATGGACGTGCCCGACGGGTTCATCACGATCCGCTCGTCCGCCCCGGCCGCAGACTGGAAGCGCGCCCGCCGCGCCGTGCCGGTCACGTGCTGCCCGAGGAAGAGCGTCGCGCCCTGCGCGAGCAGGCCGCCGAGCGCGACCAGGTGGGCCTCCAGCCGCTCGTCGTTGCGATAGAGCACGGCCAGCACGGGGGTGCGGCACGTCACGGCGGCGGCGCGCCGGCCCTTGCCGAGGAGCGCCGAGACCCCGCGGGACAGCGCTTCCAGCGGGCCGGTCTCCGGGAGCGTGCCCGGCCGCTGCGCGGCGAGCTCGGGAAGCGCCACCACCGTGCCCTTCTCCACCTTCAGCCCGCCCGGCTTTCCAGCCGGCAGGGGCGGCGCCACGTCGCGCCCGGCATCGTCCACCGCGCCCAGCTCACCCAGCACCAGCGCCGAGCCCCCTCCCTCCACGCGCCGCCGCAGCTCCACCGCTTCGAGCGGCGACAGCTTCGCCGCGCCGGCGAGCACCACGGCCGCGCCCTGGGGCGCGTCGTCCACCCGCAGCACCACCGGCGCCTGCACGTGCAGCGCCGCGAGCGCGTCCCCCGCGCGCTCGACCTGCACCCGGTGGTCGCCGCCTGTCCAGAGGTCCGCCTCGCGCGAGTAGAGGATGGCGCACTCCGCCACCGGCTCCGGGCGCGGCGTCGGTCCCTTCTCGGCCCCCACCTGGCGCGCGAAGCGCCGCAGCGCCGCGAGCGCATCGGCGCCGCCGGGCGGCTCGAGCCCGATGACCTCCACCCCGCAGGCGCTCGCCACCTCCGCCAGCCGCGCCGCGAGCGCCGGAGGGGTTCCCTCGGAGAGCGCGGCGGCCACCGGCCGCCGGCCCAGCGCGGCGCCCAGGAGTCGGAACAGGCCCGCGCCCAGCGTTTGCACCTCGCCCTTGACCGGGAAGATGGCGCCGTCGAGGTGGCGCGAGGCGGCGAGCTGCGCCGGGCCCACCGCCTCGAAGTGCGCGATGACGGAGAAGCTCCCGCCCGAGGCGCGCGAAGCGTCGCGAGCCGCCCGCGCGTAGGCCGCCACCGCCCGATCGAGCGCGCCCGAGCGCGTCCGCCAGAAGTCCCGCCCGAAGGGAAGCCTCGCGTACCCCAGCGCGCCCGGAGCCTGCGCCAGCGCCTCGCGCGCGAGCGCCAGGTAGTCGAGCGGCATGAACTGGTCGCCGTACTCGCGCGCCAGCTCCTGCGAGAAGGCGCGCTGGCAATCGGGGCAGAAGCCGGAGGCGAGGAGTCCCTGCGCGATGGGCGCGTCCGGACGGTCGAGGCAGACCCCCGCGAAGCCCGCCGCCAGCGCTGCGGCAACTGCCCCCTCCACCCGCGCGCGGTGGCGCGCTCCCACGAGGCAAGCCCGGAGCAGGCCGGGGGCTCCCGAGGGCGAGCCGTCGGCCGCGCGGCACGCCTCGTCGGAGGCGAACGCGTGGCCGGTGGGGATCTCGGCCAGGGCGGAAGCCGCCATCCCCGCAGGCAGCGGCTCGTCGAGGCGCGCCAGGAGCGGCCCGGCCTCGGCGCTCGCCGCGAGGCGCGAGGCCTCCTCCGGGAGCGCACCGGGCGGCAGCCGATATGGAGCGAAGGGGGTCGGCACGGAGCGGCGGGGTGGGCGGAAAAGCTATCCCGGCCTCCCCGGGGGCACAACGACGGCCTGCGGCGTGTTCCAGGGACCGCGGCGCCTCGCCGGGAAGGCGTGCACGTGGTCAAAAGTGTGCAAGTGCGCGCGTTGACTCGGTTTCCAGACGCGTGATAGCTCTTCGACACGGTGTCGTGCGGCCGTGGGACAAAGTCCTTCGAAGCCGCCACCCCCACCGCATCCAGGAGGATGCAAGGCGATGGACATCTTCGGCGGCATGTTCCAGGCATTCGATCGCGGCGGCACGGGGATGTACCCCATCTCCATCGCGCTCATCTTCGCGGTCGCCATCATCATCGAGCGCGTCTACGTGCTCTACTTCCGCTCGTCGGTGGACAAGGAAGCGTTCCTCCGCGGGCTGAAGAAGCACATCTACGCGGGCGACCTCGACAAGGCCATCAGCTACTGCGCCGGCCAGAAGCGCACCCCGCTCGTGTCGGTCATCAAGTCCGGGCTCATCAGCGTCCCCAAGGGCGAGGAGGAGGTCCAGGCGGCCATGGACGAGGCGACGCTGCGCGAGTCGCCCCGCATCGAGCGCCGCACCGGCTACCTGGCGATGATCTCCAACGTGGCCACCCTGCTCGGCCTCCTCGGCACCATCATCGGCCTCATCCACTGCTTCGGCGCGGTGGCGAACGCCAATCCCGCCGACAAGGCGAGCATCCTCTCGCAGGGCATCTCGGAGGCCATGTATTGCACCGCCTTCGGCCTCGGCGTCGCCATCCCGGCGCTCGTCCTCTACTCCGTCCTGCAAGGGCGGACGCAGAGCATGATCGACGACATCAACGAGGCGGCGGTGGGCGTGCTCAACCTCATCATCGCCAACAAGGACAAGATGAAGATGCCGGCCGTGGCCCCTGTCGAGGAGACGGTCGAGTAGCGTCCGCGAGGCGCGCGCGAGACCTCTCGACAAGGAGCGACCATGGGCGGCACCTCATTGCCCGAAGGCGGCAGAAAGAAGCGGCGATCGCTCGACGCGACGGTGAACGTCGTGCCGGCCATCGACCTCCTCTCCTGCTGCATCTCCTTCCTGCTGTTCACCGCGGTCTGGACGCAGATCTCGCGCCTGCAGACCACGCCCATGGGCAACGGCAGCGCGGTGGAGGTGATGCCCGCCAAGTCCATCACGGTGACGCTCACCATCGGCGAGAAGGGCTTCGTCCTCGCCACCAGCACGGGTGCGCAGATCGAGATCCCGGCCCTCGCAAGGGCCGCCGACGGCGCCCCCCGCTACGACCTCGCCGCCCTGGGCGAGCGGCTGAAGAAGCTCAAGGCGGAGTTCCCCGATCAGGCGGCGGTGACGGTGGCAGCCGACGATGCGGTGCTCTACGCCGATCTCGTCCACGCCATCGACGCCTGCGTCGGCGCCGGGCTGGGCAACGTCTCGGTCATGGGAGCCGGATAGGCCATGCCCATCGTCCAGCCTGGAAAGCGCATCGCCAAACGCTTCGCCGCGTCGAAGGTGTTCGCCGGCAAGATGCACCACGGGCGGCGCTCGACCAACCTCGAGCTCAACGTCATCCCGATGGTCGACATGATGACGATGCTCGTCATCTTCCTCCTGCAGCAGTTCTCCGCCACCGGCGAGGTCCTGTACATGCAGAAGGACATCAAGCTGCCGGACGCGCGGCACGGGCAGGTCATCGAGATCGCCCCGGTGGTCGCCATCAGCGGCGCGCAGGTGGTGGTGTCCGGCCAGAAGGTGGCCGAGGTGGCGGAGCTCGAGCGCGACCCCTCCCAGATCATCGCTCCTTTGGTGGAGAAGCTTCGCGACGAGAAGAAGCGCTGGGACTACATCCACCAGAACGACGCCGACCGGGAGAAGAACTGGAAGGGCGAGGTGAACGTGCAGGCCGACGTGAAGGTGCCCTTCCGCGTCCTGCGCCGGGTGATGGCCTCGGCCGCCGAGGCGGGCTACGGCAGCGTGAACTTCGCCGCGACCGAGGAGGGCGGCACGGCGAGTGCGCCCGCGCCGGCGCGGAAGAAGCCCTAGGTCAGGGCCGAGCCGCCCGTCATTGCTGGTGAAAGGGCCCCTTCGCGGGGCCCTTCTCCGTCCCGCGAGGCGAGGCGTCGCAGGCCCACCGGGTCGCTTGCCTCCCCCTGGTGCCGCCGGTAGTATCGCGGCCCTCCGAACCCAAGGGCCTCTTCGCCCCAATCACCGGGGAGCCGCCGAAGCTGGACGGCTCCTTGCGGAAGCACTCGATCCATGAACCTTTCAGCGCTCGTCGCCTCCCTCACGCTCGCCGCCGAGCCGCACGCGGGAGGCGAGGCGAACCTCGTCCTGCCCGACCTCTCCTCGGTGCTGTTCTTCGGCATGGGCGGCAAGAGCCTGCTCGCCATCGGCATCCTGGTGTGCCTGGCGGGCCTCGCCTTCGGCCTCTCCATCTCCCACCAGCTCAAGAACCTGCCGGTGCACAGGTCGATGCTGGAGATCTCCGAGCTCATCTACGAGACCTGCAAGACCTACCTCGTCACCCAGGCCAGGTTCATCGCTATCCTGTGGGTGTTCATCGCGGTCATCATCGTCCTGTACTTCGGCGTGCTGACGGAAGGCTTCGGTCCGGGCCGGGTGGCGGTGATCCTCCTCTTCAGCCTGGTGGGCATCATCGGCTCGACCGGCGTGGCGTGGTTCGGCATCCGCGTGAACACCTACGCCAACTCGCGCGCGGCCTTCGCGTCGCTGGGCGGAAAGCCTTACCCCACCTACGCCATCCCGCTGAAGGCGGGCATGAGCATCGGCACCATGCTGATCAGCGTCGAGCTGCTGATCATGCTCTTCATCCTCCTCTTCATCGACCGGACGCTGGCGGGCTCCTGCTTCATCGGCTTCGCCATCGGCGAGTCGCTCGGCGCCGCCGCGCTCCGCATCGCGGGCGGCATCTTCACCAAGATCGCCGACATCGGCTCCGACCTCATGAAGATCGTCTTCAAGATCAAGGAGGATGACGCGCGCAATCCCGGCGTCATCGCGGATTGCACCGGCGACAACGCCGGCGACTCGGTGGGCCCCTCCGCGGACGGCTTCGAGACCTACGGCGTCACCGGCGTCGCGCTCATCGCCTTCATCCTTTTGGCCGTGCAGGGCTCCAACGTCCAGGTCCAGCTGCTCGTCTGGATCTTCGCGATGCGCATCATGATGGTGATCGCGAGCGTGGCCTCGTACCTCATCAACGAGGCCATTGCCAAGGCACGCTACCAGCGCGCCGACACGATGAACTTCGAGCAGCCCCTCACCCAGCTCGTGTGGCTCACCTCGATCGTCTCGGTGGTGTTCACCTACATCCTCTCCTACCTGCTCATCCCGAACCTCGGCGACGGCTCCCTGTGGTGGAAGCTCTCCACCATCATCACCTGTGGGACGCTGGCCGGTGCGGTCATCCCCGAGATCGTGAAGGTGTTCACCTCCACCACCTCCGCCCATGTGCGCGAGGTCGTCACCGCCTCCCGCGAGGGCGGCGCCTCGCTCAACGTCCTCTCCGGCCTCACCGCCGGAAACTTCTCCGCCTTCTGGATGGGGATCGTCATCGTGGCGCTCATGGGCGCCGCCTACGGCGTCTCGACCCAGGGGCTCGAGGCGCTGATGCTGGCGCCGGCCGTGTTCGCCTTCGGCCTGGTGGCGTTTGGCTTCCTCGGCATGGGGCCGGTCACCATCGCGGTCGACTCCTACGGCCCGGTGACGGACAACGCACAGTCGGTCTACGAGCTCTCGCTCATCGAGAACGTGCCCAACATCAAGGCCGAGGTGAAGAAGGACTTCGGCTTCGACCTCGACTTCGCCAAGGCGAAGCACTTCCTGGAGGAGAACGACGGCGCCGGGAACACCTTCAAGGCCACCGCCAAGCCGGTGCTCATCGGCACGGCGGTGGTGGGCTCCACCACCATGATCTTCTCGATCATCATGATCCTCACCAAGGGGCTCGAGAAGGAGCTGCTCTCCAACCTGTCGATCATGCACGCGCCCTTCCTGCTCGGCCTCATCACCGGCGGCGCCATCATCTACTGGTTCACCGGAGCCTCCACCCAGGCGGTCTCCACCGGCGCCTATCGCGCGGTGGAGTTCATCAAGGCCAACATCCGGCTGGAGGGCGTGGAGAAGGCCTCCGTCGCCGACTCGAAGAAGGTGGTCGCCATCTGCACGCAGTACGCGCAGAAGGGCATGTTCAACATCTTCCTCACCGTCTTCTTCGCGACGCTCGCCTTCGCCTTCCTGGAGTCCTACTTCTTCATCGGGTACCTCATCTCGATCGCCCTCTTCGGCCTCTACCAGGCCATCTTCATGGCGAACGCAGGCGGCGCCTGGGACAACGCCAAGAAGGTGGTCGAGGTGGAGCTGAAGGCCAAGGGCACCCCGCTCCACGACGCCTGTGTGGTGGGAGACACCGTCGGCGATCCCTTCAAGGACACCTCGTCCGTCGCCATGAACCCGATCATCAAGTTCACCACGCTCTTCGGTCTGCTCGCGGTCGAGCTGGCGATGCGCCTCGACACCGGGCTGCGCGTCGCGCTGGCCGTCGCCTTCTTCGCGGTGGCGCTCGTCTTCGTGTGGCGGTCGTTCTACGCCATGCGGATCAAGATCGGCGCGGAGGAGGCGGAGGATCAGGCCCCGGCCGCCGCGGCGCACGGGTAGGCGGGAGGTCACGCATGGTGAGCGATGGCCCGGGTCTCGAGGAGCTTCGCGAGCGGCTCGCCGCTGCCTCCGCTTCGCTCAAAGTCTTCCCGCTGCCAGAGGTGGTCGTCCTTCCGGGGACGCCCACCCCGTTCCACATCTTCGAGCCCCGCTATCGCGCCATGGTCGCCGACGCGCTGGCGGGCGACCGGTTCCTGGCGGTCGGCACGCTGATCGCGCAGGAGGGTGCCTCGCAGGATCGGGCGCCGGTCCATGCGGTGGCGGGGGCCGGGTACATCGAGGCGGACGAGGAGCTGCCCGATGGCCGCCGTCACATCGTCCTGCGCGGGGTGGCCCGCGTGCGGCTGGTGGAGGAGCTCGCCAACGGGAAGGACTACCGCGAGTTCCGGGCGGAGGTGCTGGAGGACGTGAACCCCGCGAGCGGGCCGACGGCGCTGGCACGCGAGCGCTCCGCGCTGGAGTCGTGCGTGATCCAGCTCGCGGAGGTGCTGCCGCCCGAGTCCGGTGCGCCGCAGCTCGCGAGCATCGCCACCCGCACCGCCTCCACCTCCCAGCTCGCCGACCTGGTGGCCGCCGCGGTGGTGAGCGAGCCCGGCGAGCGCCTGCGCATCCTCGAGGAGCTCGACGTCGCGAAGCGGCTCTCGCTCGTCACCCAGGAGGTCGCCAGCATCGTCCTCATGCTGACGAGGGGCAAGACGCCCACCGCGTGAGCCACCCTACCCCGGCGTCTTCAGCCGCGAGCGCCCCAGCCTGATCGCGGTCGCGCCCGGGATCTTCACGCGCAGCAGGAGGTAAGGCTTCTTCCGGGCGTCCTTGCCGCCGCGGAACTTTGCCTGCCGGTGAAGCTGGTTCGCGGTGACGTAGAGCCAGCCGTCGTCGGTGAGCGAGAGCGAGTCCGGCCAGGACAGCTGCGGATCGGTGACGAGGGTCTCGAACCGCCCTTCCCCGGTGCGCACCACCACCGCGTCGTGCTCCCAGTCGGTGAGGTAGACGCGGCCCTGGGCGTCCGCCTGTAGTCCGTCCGAGGCAAACTCGCGGGTCTCGCGGGTGAGCGTCGCGGCGAGCTGATCGGTGGTGCTCGCCTCGTCGGCCAGGAGCTCGGCGCTCACCGAGTAGAGGGTCCGGCTCGCGAGCGGGCAGAAGAAGAGCCGGGCGCCGTCCGCCGAGAGGGCGAGGCCGTCCGCGCCCACCCGGGGCGGCACCGGACCGGCCTCTGGCGTGGGCTGCAGGGAGAAGAAGGCCCGATCGGAAGCGATGCTCCCGATGAACTGAGGGTCCGCCGAGGTGGAGGCCGCGCCGTCCAGCCGCCGCCAGCTCCGTCCGCTGGCGAGGTCCACCACGATGATCCCGCTGGGACCGGTGGAGGTGGAGTCGGTGATGTACGCCACCCCCGCCTTGCCCCGCCGCAGGTCGAAGCGCACGTCGTTGAGATAGCTCTCCCGGCGCACCACCTCGGGCGGGAAGCGGACCGTACGCACCATCTTGCCGGTCGCGAGGTCGAAGGCGACCAGCTTCGGCCAGTCCTGACCCTCGATCGGCTTCATCTCCAGGCTGCCGGTGTCGAGCGCCCAGAGCCGGTCGTCGGAGTCCACCACCACGCTCTGCACCGAGAAGAGGTGATCGGGTGAGCGCGGGTCGTTCATGGTGGCGTCCGGGAAGGCCACCTCCCTGCCGCCGCGGATCTCGCCCACCGTGAAGGCCACCGCGTCGCCCCAGCGGGGATAGGAGACGAACACCCTCCCCGTGCGCGAGACCGTGACGCCGGTAGGCATGGGGCCCGTGAAGCGGTGCACCACCTCGAGCTTCCCGTGCGGAAGCTTCGTTTCCGCATAGGGGAGCGCGAGCGAGTCGGGGTGCGCCGCGGGCGGGGCCAGGAGCGCGGCTGCGAGGAGCGGAGCGAGCGGGAGCATGTCCCCCCTCAAGTTAAGCCGCCGAGGCCGCCGAAGCCCGCCGCGGACGAGTGCCAGGCGCGAGCCCCCGTCCACCCTCCCGTTGCTTCCCGTGCGCTGTCGAAGGACAGCCCCCGCTTCAGGCTCCGTCGCGGCTCCGTCTCTCCTCCGAAAACCCGCAGGCTCACGCCGCCGAGGAACGGGGCGCCTCCGGAACGGCCCCTCGCCCGTAGCTCTCGAACAGCCTTCCCCAGGCGGTGCCCGCCTTCCACGCCTCGAAGACGCGCCGGTCCTTGAGCGGCCAGCGGTAGAGGTCATGGTAGACCTCGCTGCCCAGGATGAAGACGTTCACCAGGGGTGTGTGAAAGAAGAGCTTCTGCAGCGGCTTCAAGGGCCCGAACCACATCACGTCGCCCACCAGCGAGGCGCCGTTGTCGCCCACCGAGAAGTTCCACCGCTCCGCCGCAGCCGCCTCGTCACCCTCGATCTGGATGTCGCGCGGGTCCGCCACGCCCAGCCCGTCCTCGTGCGCCATGCGCAGGTACGGGATGGTCATCGGGTCGAACCCCATCATCCGGGCCGCCACCGCGTCGATGGCCACCTGATCGGCCGACGCGAGCATCACGTCCTTCACCACCGGGAACATGGTGCGCGGCCCCGGGCCATTGCCCGCCGTCGTCCCGTCCATCACCGCGAAGATGCCGGAGTGGATCTCCTTCTGGATGGCGAGCAGGTCCACCAAGGTCTCGTGGATCCACGAATGGCAATAGTGCCTGCGGTCGTGGAGCAATCCTCCGAAGGCGTTCTTCATGGCGCCGGTGGTGGTGGTGTAGATGTGGCACTTCACGGTGGGGAGATGGACGACGTTCTTCCCCAGGAAGAGGTCCGGGACGCGGATGCCCTCCGGAAAGACCCGGTCGAGCGCCCTCATGCGCGCCTTGGGCCGGTGCACCACCCAGCCCATGTCCTCCGGCCGGAAATTGTAGAGCACAGGGACGCCGTGCCGGCGCAGGATGGGCAGGTAGTGGTTCAGGTCCTCGCCCTTGAAGGCGTCGGTGACCACCGTCTTGTTCTGGACGCACACCTGCTTCTCGAAGCCCGCCTTCCGCAGCGCCAGCACGGTGCCCTCGAGCTGCCAGGGCGTCGTGTTCGCCGCCGGGAACGGGTAGTGCCAGGAGATGTTGTCCTTGAGGATGGTGGTGGTGCCCTGGTCGAGCGCGGCGGCCATGCCGCCCAGGGAGCACACCCGCTCCACGTCCTCCAGGATGCGCTCCGGACGCACGCGCAGCACCGCGACCTTCGACTTCGCCATCTCCGATGACCTCCCTCAGGCCAGCCCGCGCCCCACCGCGTGGTACGTGAATCCGAGCGCGCGCGCCTTCACCGCGTCCCACGCATTGCGGCCGTCGAAGAGCACCGGCGCGCGCATGATCCGCTTCAGCCGATCGTAATCGGGCGAGCGGAGCTCGTTCCACTCCGTCACGAGGAAGAGAGCGTCCGCGCCCTCGGCCGCCGCGTACGGCTCCTCGGCGTAGCGCACGTGAGGGCCGAGCACCGAGCGCGCCACCCCCGACGCCACCGGGTCGTAGGCGATGACGTCCGCGCCCGCGCCGGTGAGGAGCTGCACCAGGGTGAGCGACGGCGCCTCGCGCATGTCGTCCGTCTTGGGCTTGAAGGCGAGCCCCCAGATGCCGAAGCGCTTGCCCGACAGCGAGCCGAAGTGCTTCGACGCCTTCTCGAACATGAGCCGCTTCTGGCGCTCGTTCACCCGCTCCACCGAGCGGAGCAGGTCGAAGTCGAGCCCCACCTGTCGGGCCATGACGAGCACCGCCCGGACGTCCTTGGGGAAGCACGAGCCGCCGAAGCCCACGCCCGGGAAGAGGAATGGGTAGCCGATGCGCCGGTCGGAGCCCATCCCGCGCCGCACCTGATCGACGTCGCAGTGGAGCTGGTCGCACAGCGCCGAGATGTCGTTCATGAAGGAGATGCGGGTCGCCAGCATGGCGTTGGCGGCGTACTTGGTGAGCTCCGCCGAGCGGCGGTCCATGAAGAGGATGGGCTGCTCGGTCCGCACGAACTGGGCGTAGAGCTCGGCCATGACGAGGCGCGCGCGCTCCGAGGCGGAGCCCACCACGATTCGGTCGGGCCGGGTGAAGTCGTCGATGGCCGAGCCTTCCTTCAGGAACTCGGGGTTCGACACCACGTCGAAGTGCGAGCTCGCCACCTCGCGGATGGCCTCCTCCACCCGCTCCGCGCTCCCCACCGGCACCGTGCTCTTGTTGACGACCACGGTGTACCGGCGGATGCACCGGCCGATCTCGCGGGCCGCCGCGAGCACGTAGCCTAGGTCGGCCTCGCCCGTCTCTCCCGGCGGCGTGCCCACCGCGATGAAGGCCACCTCGGTGTCCGCCATGGCGTCGGGGAGGGAGGTGGTGAAGCCGAGGCGCCGCTCGCGCACGTTGCGGCGGATGAGCTCCTCCAGGCCGGGCTCGTAGATGGGGACGCCGCCGCCGACCAGGGTCGCGATCTTGGCCGCGTCCACGTCCACGCAGGTGACGGCGTTTCCGGCCTCGGCGAGGCAGGTGCCGGTCACGAGGCCCACGTAGCCGGTTCCGATGACGGTGATCTTCAAAGGCGAGGCCCCAGGGCGGCGAGAGGGCGGAACCTACCAGAAAAATACCCGCTGGCCATGGGGCTCAGGGGAAATCGGCCGGCTGGCCTCACGGCTCGAGGAGGAGCCGCGCAGCCTCCACCGCGCCGCGCGGCAAGCGAAGGCGCGCCGGGTCCTTCGCGCTCTCCACCACCGCCGCGACCGCGCTGCGCTCTGCCCGCCCGAGCTCTGGGGAGAGGGACGCTGCACGCTCCGCGCACGCCGGAAAGAAGTACGCCGCCAGCGCGCAGGCGCCGTGGAGCGCCCGGGTGAGCCCCGCCGACGCCGCGCGCTCCTGCACCGCCAGGACGGCCTCCCGTCCGGCGAGCTCCGGAAGGAGCAGAAGCTCGCGAAGATCGACGAGGAGGAGGAGCGGCCCGTGCAGCCCGAGCTGGGCGAGATCGGCCACGGTCACGAGGAGCGCGTCGCCCGCGGCCGGCCTGCAGGCCGTCGGTCCGAGCGCCGGATAGCGCACGGCGCGCGCGAAGAGCCCGTGGTCCTCCGCCTTTCCGCGCACCAGGCCCTCCTGGAGCGCGAGCTCGATCCTGCCGTCCCCCACGCTGGCGGTATGGCCGCCCGGGCCCAGCCGCACCTCGCCGAAGCCCGCCTCGGCCAGCGCCTCCGTGAAGCGCGGCCCGTCCTCCCCGCGCACGCACAGCCGCGGCTCGCCCACCGGGCGGAAGGCGAGGTGCGGGTAGAGCCAGTCGAGGTAGGCCGCCCCGTCGAGCACGACCACGGGCACCGTCACGCCGCGCAGGGCTCCCTTGAGCGTCATGAGCTTGAAGACGTTGTCGTTCACCGCCCCCTGGTAGAGGGGCAGGAGCCGCTCGCGAAGGCCCTCGGGCGCGCTCATGCCGATGCGTCGCGACTCGAGGTGATAGGAGGCCATCGCCGCCAGCCCGTGCGCGTCGAGGACGTCGGCCAGCTCACCGATGTCACAGGGCGGCAGCTCACCCGGCGGGTCGAACGACGTGAGCGCGCGGAGCGCTTCGAGGAGGGGCACGGGCGCCGGTTGTAATCCTGGAGAACCGGGGGTGCACCCGGGGCCCCGGGGTGCTCACCTTCAGGTACACATGACCGCTCACGAGCTGAAGGCCGCGCTGACGGAGCTCTCCGCGCTGCGAAGCGACGCAGATCCCATCGTCTCCCTCTACCTCGACGTGCGCTGGACCGACGCGAAGCAGCGAGAGCGCGCCCGCCTCTACGTCGAGGAAGGGGTGGACCGGCTGCTCGCACGCCACTCCGCTCATCCCAACCACGCCGTGCTGGAGCGGTCCCTCCGCCGCGTGGCCCGGCTCGCGACCGAGCGCGCGGGGCAGTCGCAGCCGGCGGACGGGCGCACGCAGGGTCTGGCGGTCTTCTGCTGCGAGGCGTTCGGGCTGTGGCGCGTCGTCGAGGTCGCCCGCCCCTTCACCGACCAGCTCGGCGCCGGGGCCCGGCCACACCTCCTGCAGCTCGCCCGCCTGGCGGACGACATCGAGCCCGCCATCGTCGTCTTCGTGCACGGGCGGGGCGCCCAGTTCTACGAGGTGGCGCTGGGCCAGATCGCCGCCGAGACCACCGTGGAGGGCGTGGTGCAGGATCGGCACGGCCAGGGCGCGCGCGGGGGCGCGGCGCCCTCCCCCGAGGCCGCGTCGGGCGGGACACAGCACGAGCGCAAGAGCCAGCGCCACGTCCACGAGCTGGTGGAGCGGGTGCGGCGCGACGCCATGGAGCAGCTCGTCACGCTGTGGGAGCGCGACCCCCGCTCGCACGTCGTTGTGGTGGGCACGGGCGAGGCGGCGGCCGATTTCGAGCGCGGCCTCCCCGAGCGCGTGCGGGCGAAGATCCTGGCCCGTCTCCCGCGACCGCCGGGCAAGGCCGGCTCCTCGTCCGGAGGAAAGGACGCGCTCGTCGCGCAGGTGGTCGAGATGATCGTGGAGCGCGAGCGGGTCTCCGAGGGCGAGCAGGTGGAGCACGCGATCGGCGAGGCGATGCGCGGCGGCATGGCGGTGCTCGGCCCGGAGGACGTGGTGCTGGCGGTGAACGAGCGGCGCGTGCACCGGCTCATCCTGGAGGTGGACTTCGAGCGGTCGGGCTGGCGCTGCCGCAACTGCGAGGCGCTGGGGACCACCCACGACGAGCTGTGCACCTTCTGCCAGGGACCGCTGGCCCGGGTGGACGCGCTCGCCGAGGAGCTGGTGGGGCGCGTCCTCGCCGACGACGGCGAGGTGGAGGTGGTGGCGCACACCGAACGGCTGCACGCCTACGACGGCGTGGCGGCCCTCCTGCGGCAGCACCGCCCCACCGGCCTGGGCGGGCGCGCGTAGCCCCCGCCGTCAGCCCCGATCGACCGACGCCGCGCCCGGCCCGTGGTGCCACAGGAGCAGGTATCCCCCCGCGAGCCCCGCATTCTTGAGCACCTGGAGCGCCTGGCCGTGGTCGCCGCGCGCCGCCGCCGGCCAGTGGAAGACGACCGTGACGAGCACGAGGTAGCCCAGCACCGCCAGCGCCACCGGCCTCACCCGCAGGCCTACCGCAATGGCGAGCGCGCTCGCGAGCTCGAAGGCCCCCGAGGTATAGGCGCCGGCGGTGGCGAAGGGAAAGCCGCGCCCGGCGATGGCGGAGGCGGCGCGGCCGGTGCCCACCGTGAGCTTCATCCACCCGGAGTAGACGAAGACGCTCGAGAGCAGCAGCCGCGCCGCGAGCGGGGTGAGCCAGGCCACCGCAGAGCCCTTCACGCCGGTACCTCTGCCAGGGCGTGCGCTGGCGCCGCGACGGGCGTACCCACGGCGGCCACCGGAGCGCCCTCCAGCACCGCGATGAGCGAGAGCGGCTGGAACGGCAGGAAGCGGTCGGCCAACCTGAAGGCCGGAGTGAAGAGGTCGAGCGCCCCGATCTGGAGCGCGCCCACCTGGC
>JBBQEB010000100.1:0-14131 GCA_038320275.1 Myxococcales bacterium
GATCGGGCTCTCGCCCTGGAAGACGCGGATCGTCACCGCTGGCTGGTTGTCCTCGGCCGTCGAGAAGGTCTGCTTCTTCGTCGTCGGGATGGTCGTGTTCCGCTCGATGAGCTTCGTCATGACGCCGCCGAGCGTCTCGACGCCCAGCGAGAGCGGGGTGACGTCGAGGAGGAGGATGTCCTTCACCTCGCCCGAGAGCACGCCGGCCTGGACGGCGGCGCCGATAGCCACCACCTCGTCCGGGTTGACGGTGCGGTTGGGCTCCTTTCCGAAGAACTTCTTCACGGCGGCGACGATGGCGGGCATGCGCGTCTGGCCGCCCACCAGCACGATCTCGTCGACCTGCGAGCTCTCGAGCTTCGAGTCTTCGAGGCACTTCTTCGTCGGCGCGAGCGACCGCTCGATGAGCGGCTCCACGAGCTGCTCCAGCTTGGCGCGGGAGAGCTTGATGGCGAGGTGCTTGGGGCCGGTCTGGTCGGCCGTGAGGAACGGCAGGTTGATCTCGGTCTCCATGGTGGAGGAGAGCTCGATCTTCGCCTTCTCGGCCGCCTCCTTCAGGCGCTGGAGCACCATCTTGTCCCGGGAGACGTCGATGCCGGTGTCCTTCTTGAACTCGGCGATGAGCCAGTCCATGACGGTCTGGTCGATGTTGTCGCCGCCTAGATGCGTGTCGCCGTTGGTGGCGAGCACCTCCACCACGTTCTCACCCACCTCGAGGATGGAGATGTCGAACGTGCCGCCGCCGAAGTCGTAGACCGCGATCTTCTCGTTCTTCTTCTTGTCGAGGCCGTAGGCGAGCGCGGCCGCGGTGGGCTCGTTCACGATGCGGCGCACGTTGAGGCCGGCGATCTCGCCCGCGTCCTTGGTGGCCTGGCGCTGGGCGTCGTTGAAGTAGGCCGGCACGGTGATGACGGCGTCGGTCACCTTCTCGCCGAGGTAGGTCTCCGCGGCGCGCTTCAGCTTGAGTAGGATCTGGGCGCTGATCTCCGGCGGCGACTGCTGCTTGCCGTCGATGTCCACCCGGGCGTCGCCGTTGGGACCCTCGACGACCTTGTACGGGACGCGCTTCGTCTCCTCGCCCACCTCGCCGAAGCGGCGGCCCATGAAGCGCTTGATGGAGTAGACGGTCTTTTCCGGATTGGTGATCGCCTGCCGCTTGGCGACCTGCCCGACGAGCCGCTCCGCGTCCTTCGTGTACGCGACGACCGACGGGGTGAGGCGTGAGCCCTCCTCGTTGGTGATGACGACGGGCTCCTTGCCCTCCATCACAGCCACCACGGAGTTCGTGGTGCCGAGGTCGATGCCGATGATCTTGGCCATGTTCTTGGAAATCCTCCTGGTGCGGCCAAGCTAAGGCGCCGGCAGGGGCTGTCAAACCGGCCGGGGAGCGATTTCCGCAGCCGGGGCTGCCGGTCGCGGCCCCTACGAGAAAAAGAGTTCACACTCGTGCCCTTGCCGCGACCCACCCCTGCTGCCCGACCGACCCATCCCGAACGTGACTCACGCTTTTTTCGACACGGGTGCAGGGCTGACGCAGCATGGCACCTCCCTTGCTCGCGGGGCTGGACGGCAGCCTCGTTGCACGCGCGGCCGGAGATCAACCCATGCGGACGTACCCACGCCCCCCCCAACCTGTTCAGCAGCCGGGGGGCGCCGGCCGATTTGCAGTCCTCCTCAACGCCAACGCCAAGCGGGTGAAGCCCGCCGTCCAGGCCGCCCTGGCGCGCGTCATCCGAAGTGAGGATCTCTTTCTTTCGCGCACGGAGGAGGACGCCGACGCCATCGCGGGAGCAGTCCTGGAGCGCGGCTACCGGACGGTGTTCGCCGGCGGCGGAGACGGGACTTTCGTGGGCTGGGTGAACAGGATCCTCGACCGCGCCGCCCGGGACCACAAGGCTCCCCCGCGCTTCGGCGTGCTGGCGCTCGGGACGGGGAACGCAGTGGCCGAGCTGGTGGGGGCGCGCCCCTCGCGACACATCGAGCACCTCGCCGCCTTCGGGAGCGGAGCGGCGGCCCGCACGCGCCGGCTGGAGCTCCTCTCGTGCAAGGGGCGACGCACGCCCTTCGCCGGGACCGGCATCGACGCCTCCGTGCTGGCGGATTACGACTGGCTGAAGGGGCGGCTCGGGAAATCCCCCATCTCCGCCGCGACCACCGGCATCCCGGGCTACGCGCTCTCGGTCGCGCTCCGCTCCGCGCCGCGGTACCTCGTGGAGCGGCGCGCCGCCTCCTGCGAGATCGTGAACGAGGGGGCGCGCGCATGGCGGCTCGACGGCTCGGGGCGGCGCACCGGGCGGCCGGCGGCGGCGGGGGATGTCCTCTATTCGGGCCCGTGCATGATGGCCGCCGCGAGCACCGTCCCCTTCTACGGCTTCGGGCTGAAGGCGTTCCCCTTCGCCGATCGCGAGCGGGGGATGTTCCAGCTCCGGGTGGTGACGCGGCTCTCGGTCCCGACCTTCCTCTGGAACCTGGGCAGCATCTTCGCGGGCGAGTTCCGCCATCCGGGGGTGCTCGACTTCCATGCGGAGCGCGTCAGCGTGCGCTTCGCCCAGCCGATGCCGCTCCAGCTCGGCGGCGACTCGGACCGGCCCTCCGCGGAGGTGACCTTCGGCATGGCGCCCGACGCGGTCGAGCTCGTCGATTTTCGGCCAGCCGCGCCGCCGCCCCGCCTCGTCACATGAGGTTCGGCACGCCGTGCGGCGCGGATCAGAGGTAGTACACCACCCGCGCGTCCTCGTGCAGGAGGGCGTACACCGCCTTTCGCTGCTCCTCCGTCTCGAGCCGCGCCACCACCGTGACGGAGTGGTACTTGCCGCCGGAGCTCCGGCGCACGACCACCTGCTCGGCGGGCCCAGGCAGCACCCGCTCCACGAGGCGCCGCGCGTGCTCGGCGAAATCGTCCGCGGCGAGTCCCATGATCTTGAAGGGATAGTCGAGGGGAAGGTCGAGCTTCACCTCGAGCCCCGGCCGCGATCCCTCCCCGTCACCTTCGCCCGGCATGGGATCTCGATAACGGAGCGCCGCGCACCGCGCAGGGGGACCGCGACCGCCTTTACAGCAAATTCGCAGCCAGCTCGGCCAGCGGCGACCGTTCGCCCTTGGTCATCGTCACGTGTCCGGCGAGCCGCTCCGGCTTGAACCGGTTGGCGACGTGCACGAGCCCGTTGTTGGTGGCATCCACGTAGGGATTGTCGATCTGGTACGGGTCGCCGGTGAGGACGATCTTGGTGTTGTCGCCCGCTCGCGTGATGATGGACTTCACCTCGTGCGGGGTGAGGTTCTGAGCCTCGTCCACGATGATGAACTGATTGGGGATCGACCGCCCGCGGATGTAGGTGAGGGGCTCGATCTGCATCACGCCCAGGTCGACCAGTTCATGGTACCCGCGCCCCTGCTTCTTCTCGGAGCGGGACAGGTTCATGAGGTACTCGACGTTGTCGAAGATGGGCTGCATCCAGGGGTTCAGCTTCTCCTCCACGTCGCCCGGCAGATAGCCGATGTCGCGGCCCAGCGGGAAGATAGGCCGGGAGACGAGCAGCTTCTGATAGACCGGCTCCTCCATGGTCTTTTGCAGGCCGGCGGCGATGGCGAGCAGCGTCTTTCCCGTTCCCGCCTTGCCCACGATGGTGACGAGCCTCACCTCGTCGTTGAGGAGCAGGTCGAGCGCGAAGGACTGCTCCTTGTTGCGCGGCCGAATCCCCCACACGCCGTCCTTGGGGATCTTGACCAGTGGCACGTAGGCCTGCCGGGCCGCGCTGAACTTGCCCACCGCGCTGTGCTGCGGATTCGTCCTGTCGCGCAGCACCACGAACTCGTTCGGCGGCGGGGCGTTCGGCTGAGGGGGAGGGATGGACCCCTGCGTGTAGAAGTCGTTGACCGCCTGGCCGTCCACCTCGAGATGGGCGACCCCGGTCCAGAGGTCGTCGATGTTCACCTCCTCGACGTCGTAGTCCTCGGCCTGCAGCCCGAGGGCGTCGGCGCGGATGCGCAGGTTCGTGTCCTTGGTGACGAGCACCGCGGGCAGCGCCGCCTCGCGGTCGCGCAGGTCGAGCGCCGTGGCAAGGATGTGATTGTCGATGGAGTGCCCGTCGCCGAGCTCCGGAGGAAGCTTCTGCTCGTGGATGAGGACGCGGAAGCTCCCCTTCGCGTCGCCCAGGGACACCCCATCCCCCAGCCTTCCGCGGGCCCTGAACTCGTCGATGGAGCGGCTGACCTGACGGGCGTTCCGTCCCAGCGACGAGAGGTCGCGCTTGAACTGATCGATCTCCTCGATGACGTGGATGGGGACGACGACGTTGTTGTCGCCGAATCCGAAGATCGAGCGCGGGTCGTGCAGCAGGACGTTCGTGTCGAGGACGAAGTTCTTCTTCAAGAGGGCCGCGCGGGAGAGGGGTGGGCTCCAGCCGATCCTTTATTCAGGCGCCGCCGCGCGCGCCTCCCGCTGCGTCCCCCGGCGCTCACCCCTGGGCTCGCCAAGTGCCACGGACTGATTCCGGCCGTGACGCTTCGCGTGGTAGAGGCCCGCGTCCGCGAGCTCGATGAGCTCCGCCTTCTTGCGCGCTCCCGATGGGAAGCTCGCCACGCCGACCGAGAGGGTGACCTGCAGTGGCCCGGCGTCGCACCGGAAGATCTCCTCCGCCACCCGGGCGCGGATGCGCTCGGCGGTGCGCAGGGCTCCGTCGAGGTCCGTCTCCGGCATCACCAGGGCGAACTCCTCCCCGCCATAGCGGGCCGCCACGTCGGTCGCGCGCGCCTCGCGCTGCAGGATGCGGGCGACACCGCGCAGCACGAAGTCGCCCACCGGATGCCCGTAGGTGTCGTTCACGGCCTTGAAGTGGTCGATGTCGGCGAGCAGGACCGATACCTTCTTGCCGTAGCGCTGCCCGTAGGCGAGGTGCTCGTCGAGCTTCACCTGGAAGGTGCGGTGGTTCACGAGGCCGGTGAGGCCGTCGGTGATGGCGAGCCGTTCCGTGGCCTCGAAGAGCCGCGCCCGCAGGATGGCGTCGCCGGCCTGCATGGCCACCACCTCGAGCTGACGCACCACCTCGGACTGGAAGGCGCGCGGTGCGCGCGAGGCGAGCACGAGCGTGCCCACCACCGTCTCGCCAGCCTTCAGCGGAAGGACCTTCACCGACAGAAAATCGTGCAGCCGGTGGTCCTCGTCGAGCACCACCGCGCCGGCCGGATCGAGCTCGACGCCCGGCAACGACGAGCAGAGGCGCACCGCGCAGGCCACCAGTCCGCCGTTGTCGGGGAACTCGAGCCCCTCCAGCGCCGAGGCCGCGGCGCCGGACCGCCCATCCTCTCCGTTCCCCGGAGCCCCGGCCACCGCTCGCGCCACGCGGTGGCGCACGCCCGATTCGCCCTCCTCGACCAGCGTCACCGCCCCCAGGTCCACCTTCGCCATCTCGGCCGCGACCTCCAGCACCGCGTCGAAGACCTCGCGCGGCTTGGCGGTGCGGTTGAGCCGCTCGATGGCGGCATAGAAGCGGCCCTTCTCCTCCCGGCTCCTGCGCACGTCGCGTAGGAGCGCCTCGGCCGAGACGGCGCGAGCCATCTCGGTGGCGATGCGCGTCAAGAGCCGCTCCTCGTCGTCGCTGAAGGGCACCGGGTCCATGCGGTCGGCCAGCACCACCCCGCGCAGGTGCCCCCCCACGCGCGCCAGCAGGGGAACCGCCAGCAGCGCCCGAGGGCGAGCGCCATCCTGGTAGTGGTTGGCGGACCGGATGTCGCCCTGCAGCCGGACCGCCGCCCTCCGCCGCACCACGCCGCCCAGCGGTCCTTCGCCTGCGGGAAGCACCGCCGCGACCTCGTCGCTGTGGGACCGGCACTCCCACCGACGCAGCTCGGCGTCGTCGTCGCTGAGCAGCCACACCGCCACCGTGTGGGCTCGCAGCGCGATCTCCGCGACCTGGAGCAGGCTCTCGGCGGCGACGTTGGTCTCCAGCACCGCGGCCTCCGCCAGCCGCGCCGCCCGCTCGCCGCGGTCGCAGTCCCCCTCCGCCTCGGATGCGGCCAGGAGCCTGAGCTGCCGGGCGCGCTCGTCGAGCTCGCGCGTGCGCCGGGCAAGGGCCGCCCCCTCCGCCCTGCGCCCCGCCGCGAGCCGCGCCCCCAGGACCGCCCGGTAGAGCGCGGCGAACGCCACCGTGAACCCGAGGTGCGCTGAGACGATCCCGAGCTTGCCTCCGGGCGCCCCGCGACCCCACCAGGCTGCCCCCTCGAGGAGGAGGGCGAGGCCCAGCACGCACGCCCCGGCCGCGCCGGGCAAGAGCGCGAGGAGCGCCCCGACCGCCAGGTACACGACGGGGTGCGCGGCTCCCTCGCCGCCTCCCACGCTGCCGAGCTGGGCGACGGCGAAGGCCACGACGAGGACGAGCGCCCCCAGCTCCAGATCGTCTCGGGGGGTGGTGGGGCGCGCTGCCCGGAGCGCTTCGGCCCGCCTCCAGGCGGTGAGGGCGAGCGCGGCGGCGAGCGCGGCGAAAGCGGCGAGCTGCGGCAGGCCGAGGCCAGGGTCGAAGGCGCCGCGGGTGACGAGCGCCGCGCCGCAGGCGGCGGCGAGCCCCGGCGCCCAGCGCGCGGACGCCCGGCGCAGCCTGCGTCGCGCGGGCGAGCCGAGCGGTCCCCCTTCCCCGGTGAGCTCTCCCCAGGCTGCCCGTGCCGCTGACCTCGCCCGCTGGGCCGAGAGCTGAGCGCGCGTCTCCCGGGCGGTTCCAAGCGGCACCCTTTCCGCCGGCGCGACGTCGGGGGGCGGCGTCACCGGAGCGGGGCCTCGTCCACCTTGTAGACGAGCTCACCGGGCTTCACGTAGCCGAGCTCCTCGCGGGCGGCGCGCTCCAGCGCGGCCGGGTCGCCCGAGAGGGCCTTCACCTCGCGCCGCAGGCGGCTCACGCGCTGCCCGAGCGCCAGGTTCTCGTCCGCGAGGCGCGTCGCCTCCCGCTCCTTGACGCGCGCGTCTCGGAGCCCGCGCGGGCTCAGCGCCGAAGCGCCGAAGAGCGCGGCGAGCACGACGGCGTAGGCGATGAGGGCACGGCGGCGGGGCGCGGGGGACCTGTCCACGCCCCCACGCTAGCAGCCGATATCTGGGCCGCAAGAAAGCTTCCGCTGGCTCCGATGTAGGGGCGACGCCGCCGGTCCGGCGCCTCCTCGCCCCCGCCCTTCACCGGTCAGGCTGGGCGGCAGGCTTCGGGGCGTCGCTCGCCCTCGCTTGCAGGTACGCCAGCACCGCTTCGCGGTCCTCGTCGCCCAGGTGAGCCCGCCCGCTCATGGCCGCGACCGCCTTGGCCCAGGCGGCCTGGGTGCGCTCGCCCGGATCCCGAAGGCGGTGGCAGCTCCCGCAATGCGAGCGGTAGAGCCGCGCTCCGTCGCCCTGCGGGCCGCCGGCGCTGCTCCCTCCCCCCGCAGATGAGGTCGCGCAGCCGAGCACAAGCGCGGCCACGGCGACGGCGAGCGCCGTTCGCGTCCGAGGGTGGATGGTGGTCATCGAGCTCTCCGTTCTCAAAACTGGAAGGCGAGGATCCCGCGGAGCTGCGCGCGCTGGCTCGCGTCGGTGAGGCCGAAGCCGGCGGCGAGGACGAGCCAGGTGCGAGAGACGGCGAGCGAGAGCGCCGGCCCTGCGTAGTGGCCGCTCTCGACCTCGCCTCCGGGCAGGCGCGCCCATGCGCCGAACGACTCCGCGCCCACACGCACCCACGGTACCAGCTCATAGGAGGCACCCACGGCGTACGCCCCCTCGTGCTGGCGATCGCCGCCCGGGATGAGCTCGAGCTCGTAGGAGCCGTTCACCGCGACGTTGAAGGGCCCCACGTCCTTGGACAGGATGAGCTTCAGCTCGGTGGCGAACGGCTTGTCGCCGAGCCACTCCTTCTTCAGCTCGAGGTAGAGGACCGGGTCGACGAACCACTCCCCGTAGTCGGAGAGGCGGTACCGCGTCTCGATCTTGGTCGCCTGGTAACGTGTCGCGTCGCCCTGCTCGCGGACCCAGACGTTGTAGAGCGCCACGTCCCAGCGCGGGGTGATGCCCGTCTCCAGCTCGAGCTGGTGCGTCCAGTACTGCACGCCGCCGGCCCGCGGGGCTTGCGAAAGCGTGGACCAGAGCTCGAGGTCGAGGCCGCCCGGCGGCGAGGTGGACGAGTTGTAGGTCTCGCCGTAGTAGCGGCGGTCAGCGCGCGCGACGCCCGGCGACAGGGTGGCGAGGAGCGCGAGGGTGAGGGCGCTGCGAAGGACGACGGCAAGGAGGGACATGGAACGGAGCTCCGGGGTGGGGTGGCGCTCGAGGTTCGGCGGCCTCCGAGGACGCTGGCAGGCGGCTCGGCGGGTCAAGCTTCGGCGCGCTTCACGAAGATCTCGCGCGCGATCTCGGGATCGAGCGCGATGGTGGTCTCGCCCACCTCGATGACGAACGAGGGCGAGCGCTGGTGCAGCCTGATCTCGCTGCCGGGGATGACTCCCAGCGCAGCCAGCCGATCCATCCGATCGTGGAACTTGGGCGCGATGAACACGATGCGCGCCGGGGTGCCCAGCTCGAAGCTGGTGAGCACCGTCACCAGCGGGCGAAGGGTCTTGGGAAGGGCGTTGCAGCAGGCACCGGGCGGAATGGCCTTGCCGTGCGGGCAGGTGGGGGGGTGGCCGAGGAGCGTGCAGACCGATTCCGTCGCCTCTGGCGAGAGGATGTGCTCGATCTCGCACGCCTGGCTCTCGGTGGCCGCGTCCGACAGCGCGAGGAGGTCCTTGAAGAGCCGCTCCGTCAGGCGGTGTCGCCGGACCACGTCGCGCGCCCTCCGCTCGCCCTGGGGCGTGAGCGCCACCCGCGGGCCATCGACGGCCACGAGCCCCGCCGAGGCGAGCTCGGAGAGGTCTGCAGCGCCCGCGCCGCCAGCGTGCGGCGCTGCGTGGGCTATCACGTCCTCCGCGGTGTCCCGGCCCTGCTCACGTTCCGTGTAGATGGTCTCGAGAAGCTCCTCGACCTGCTGTCGCCCGAGCGTCATTCCCGCGCCAACCTCCGCTTTTCGAGGAAGCTCTTGAGCTTTCCGGCGAGCCCCGTCTCCTGAGGGAAGGAGTAGCCGCAGGAGGGGCAGCAGAGCACCTTGCAGCCCTTCGACATGGGACAGCTCGGGCGGCACCCCTGTCCCTCGGCGTCGAACGCCGTGGCGCAGAGTGGGCAGGTCTCGGTGCGGCTGACGACGGCCGGCATCGCGCTAGACCCAGAACCGGCGCATGAGGACGTTCAGCACGGCCCCCACGCCCATCGAGAACGGCAGGATGAAGCCGGCGATGGCGAGGCCCGTCTTCATCCCGCGCTCCTTCACGATCATGAAGAAGTTGGCGATGCAAGGGATGAAGAGCGTGATGGTGGTGAGGGCGACCACCACCTCCGCCTGCATGGAGCGGGTCATAGTGCCCGCCTTCATGAACGGCTGGTAGTGCACGAACAGCCCGGCCGCGGCGTAGTCGCGGCGCAGGAAGCCCAGGATGAAGGCGCTCGCGGCTTCCTTGGGGAGTTGCAGCAGCCCCACCACCACCGGCGCAGCGGCCCGCTCCATCAGGGCGATGCCGTGCACCCGGTCGAGCCCCCACAGGATGAGCGTGCCGAGCACGAAGAGCGGCAGCGCCTCGCGCAGGTACCACTCGATGCGGGCGAGCGTCTTCACCGCGATGTTGCCGGCCTGGGGAATGCGGAGGGGCGGCAGCTCCAGGATGAAGTCGGAGCCGCGTCCGGGGATCACCTTGGCGGCGAGCCAGCCCACCAGGAAGAGCACCGCCACCACCGCGCAGAAGAACCAGGCCGCGGCGGCGGGGCCCACCCCCGCCAGCATGGCGAAGATGACCGCCAGTTGCGCGCTGCAGGGCACGCCCAGCGCGAGGAGCAAGGTGACGATCACCCGCTCCTTGCGCGTCTCCATGATGCGGGCGGTCATGGTGGCCATGGTGTCGCAGCCGAGGCCGAGCACCATGGGGAGCACGGCCTTGCCGTTGAGCCCCATGCGCTTGAAGATCTTGTTCACCATCACCGCCAGCCGGGGCAGGTAGCCCGAGTCCTCCAGCACGCTGAAGGCGATGAAGAAGGTGGTGACGATCGGGAGCACGATCGCCATGCCGTAGGAGAGGCCCATCGAGAAGACGCCGTACTTGCCGATCAGGAAGCCCGAGTGCTCGCGGAAGGGCACGCCGGCGGGGCCCACCAGGAACTCCTGCAGCCCCTTCCACGGCACCGCGAAGCGCAAGAGCCGATCGGTCCAGGGCACCAGCCGGTCGTAGAAGACGGCGTTCTCGAGGAAGTCGACGGCGGTCTTGGCGCCGAAGACGCCGACGAACTCGTAGCAGGCGAAGAGCACCGCCATCAGGACCGGGATGCCGAGCACAGGGTGCGTGGACCACCCGCCGAGCGTCCGCGCGAAGGCGCTCCCCGCCGACTTGCGCCCGCGCGTGACCACCGCGTCGTGCAGCCGATCGACGAAGGCGAGGCGCTGCTTCGCCACCACGAACCGGAGCGACTCCGGGTACCGGGAGGCGAGGCTCCGGCGCACGTCCTCCACCTTCGAGAGATCGTCCGCGGGCAGCGTGCCCGCGAGGGTCTCGCTCAGCGACTCGTCCCCGACGAGCGCCATGATTCCGAGCGCCCGCGCGCCCAGGCCACCGCGCGCCGGGATGAGATGCGCCACCTGCGCAATGGCCTCCTCGATGGCCTCGTCGTAGCGCACCGACAGCTTGGACCGGCGCGCCGAGGCGAGCCCGGAGGAGAGCTGCGGCAGCCCCTGCCGCTGCACCGCCACCGTGGGCACGACCTCCACGCCGAGCGCCGCGGAGAGCTTCGGGACGTCCACGTGGATGCCGCGCCCGGCGGCCTCGTCCGCCATGTTGAGCGCGAGCGCGAAGGGGACGCCCGCCTCGGCGAGCTGGACGGTCAGGAGGAGGCCGCGCCGCAGGTTCTTCGTGTCGCAGACCTGAAGGCAGACGTAGTCGCGCTCCTTCATCAGGATGTCGCGGGTAACCTGCTCGTCCTCCGACATCGGCGTGAGGTTGTTCGTCCCCGGCGTGTCCATCACGTGCCAGGGCCGCCCGTCGATGGTGGCCGAGCCGCGCGTCACCTCCACCGTCGTACCGGGATAGTTCGAGACGGTGACGTACTTGCCCGTGAGCGCGCCGAAGAGGACGCTCTTCCCGACGTTGGGATTGCCCACCAGGATGACGGAGCGGGGCGCGGCGACGACCTGCTTGTCGAGCGGCTCCGGCCGGGCCTGGGCCACCGCTGGCGAGGGAGGCGTCACGACACGCTCCTCTCGCGGGCCGCGGCGCGACGGCACGTCGAGCAGCGCCCGTAGAGCTCGACCCTGCGGCGCTCCACCTCGAAGCCGTGGCGGCGGGCGAGCTTCCGCTGGAGCTCGGCGATGCGCTCGCTCTCGAACTCGACGATCTCCCCGCAGGCGGTGCAGATGAGGTGGTCGTGCGCGTCGGCGTCCGGGCGGGTGGCCGGCTCGTAGCGGGTCTGTCCGTCTCCGAACTGGCGGGCCACGGCCAGCCCGCATTCCGCCAGGAGCTTCATGGTGCGGTAGACGGTGGCGACGGAGACGCGCGGATCGCGCTCCCGGACCCGCGCCACCAGCGCCTCCACCGGGACGTGGCCCCCCATGGCGAAGAACGCCTGGGCGATGGCCTCACGCTGGCGCGAGTGCTTGAGCCCCCGGAGCTGCAGGTTCAGGGCGAGGGCCGCCAGCGGATCTCGGCCGGCGCGGGAGCTTCGGGCATGGTGGGCGTCGGTCGAGCTCATCTTGATAACGATTCTCAATATCAGAACCGACGCGCCACGGCAAGGGGCGCCCTCCTGCCGGCCCGGGAGGTGGACCGCAGCTTCGCGGGAAGTCCCACCGAACCGCTCGTTCGGGGGAGGGGTCCCAGCGAAGCGCTTGGTTACGGGCGAGGGGTCCCAGCGAAGCTGGAGAGGGGCTTTGCCCCTCTAGGCAGGGACAGCGAGCGAATCGAGCGTGGGCCCCTGCGAGCAGGAGTGGGGCCCCGACGGCTCTGCCGGCGGGGCGGGGCAGCATGCCCCGGTGAGACACCAGCATGCCCCGCTTCAATGCTTCGCCACCCAGGCCCGCCAGCGCGCCGGGGCGTCGGGCCCGTCCCCGCCCATGTCGGTTCCCGCCAGCGCGGTCAGCGAGGCGCGCGCCTGCCGCCGCACCTCGGGCGATGGGTCCTCGAGGAGCTCCGCGAGGCGCGGCAGATAGCGGAGCGCGTCAGCCTGGTCCCGGTGGCGGGCGAGCTCCGCTGCGAGCGCCCGCGCCTCGGCGTCGGGGGAGTCCAGGTGGCGGGAGAGATCGACCGAGCGAACCGTCCCGGCCGCGCGGAATCGCTCCATCGAGCCGGGCGCCGCCACCGACAGGACGAGGACCATCACCAGTACCTGCACGAGTGCCTTGCCGGCGTGACAGCGGCCCGCGCGCACGAGGACGAAGCGGTAGGCCGCGAAGAGCGCGATGAAGGCGGCGAGGAGCAGGGGTGGGGCGACCAGGCTGGCACGGGGCGCCCTCCCCTCCCTCACCAGCTGCTCCAGCGCCGGGGCGCCGAAGAGCGTCGCGGCCGCGGACGCCAGCAAAAGGACGTACAGCACCCAACGCGCGCGCCGCACCAGCGGCGGCGTGGAACCTCGCCTCGGCAGCTCGCCGGCGCTCGCCATCTTGAAGCCTATAAAGCACGGCCCCGCCCTCCACGCCAGATGCGCGGCTTGACTCGCCCTGCCACGGGAGGCGAGCTTCGCCCCGACCATGGAACTCGACGACGAGCTGTTGGCGCGCGCGCTCGGCTGGTGCTCCGAAGCGGGCCGGCACGCCTCCGCCGAGGAGGTCCGGGCGGCGCTCTCCCCCCTCTCCTGGGATCAGCTTCTCGCCGCGCGCGCCATCCTGGCCGACTCCCCGCGCGCGCGTCCGCTGGGGCCGCGCGCACTGGCGGACATGGCCCGCGGCGCCCCGGCCGACATCGCGGCGGAGCGCGAGCGCGAGGGGCGTTACGGACCTGGGGACAACGCGCCGCGCCCTGAGGCCGTCGCTCCCGCCCCCGCCCCCGCTCGACGGACGCGCAAGGCCACCGCGCGCGGGCCCCGAGCGGCCGGGCCGGTGGTGCGGCGCGCGCGGGATCGCGTGGCGCAGGAGCCCGCCCCGGCCCCCCTGCCGCCTCTGCTCGACATCCTGTTCGAGAGCGAGGGGCGCGCCCTCCTGCAACGCCTCGTCCGGAGACATGGGGCGCGCAGGGCGCCCATCCTGGCCGCGCTCGCACGCGGGTGGCGCGGGGCTGATGGTGCAGTGCCGGGCGAGCCGGAGCTGGAGGCGCTGCTCGACGCGCACGGCCTCGCGAATGGCTTCGCCCGCCGCGAGCGCGACGAGCTCCTCCATGTCCTGCGGGCCTCGCTGGGGCTCCGCACGCGGGCGGCGGCGGCGCTGGGGCTCTCCGTGGACGGCCTGGACGCTGCCCTGCGCCGGCTCGGCGCGGAGGGCAGCGCAGAAGAGGTGCGAGAGGCTCGGCGGGCGGAGCTCCGGCGGCGCGCGACGCTCTCGGAGCTGGCGAGGATGCTGCTGGAGGAGGAGGCGGCGCTCGTCGATCTGGGCATGGCGGAAGAGGTCGCAGCCAACTTGCGCTCGCGGTTGCCCGAGCATTCCCGGGCGCTTCGGGCGACCTCTCCGGCGGGCCTGGTGCGGGCGCTCGCGCGAAGCCTCTCGCTCACCGAAGCGCAGGCGGAGGCGCTCAGCGCCAGGGTGGACCTGGGGCGCTTCGCGGCGCAGCGCCCGGGACCGCGCGGCTCCACGGCGCCAGCGCTCCCCCGCGCCAAGCCGGCAGCCCCGAGCCGCCGCGCTCCTGGGGCGGGCGGACCGCGCGCTGCCTCCCGGTCACCCCGTGCGGAGGCGAGCCGCTACGGGCCGGGCGCCGCTCGGCCGGGACGGTCACCACGCTCGGGCGATCGCAACGCCGCTCGGCCGGGACGGCCACCGCCCTCGCGCGATCGCGGCGGCTCGTCCACCGGGAGCGCCTCCCCCCGCCGCGGCGCCCCCCGGCCGCCGAGCTCGCCCCGCCCCGCGCGCCCCGCGGGCTCGCCCGGCCCGCCGCGCTCGCCCCACCCCGCCCCGGGCGGCCCGCGCTCGCCGAG
>JBBQEB010000101.1:0-13941 GCA_038320275.1 Myxococcales bacterium
GGTCCTGAGCGCAGCGCTGTTCTTCTTCTTCCAGGGCGCCTATCGGGGACGCGAGGATCACGCCGTGATCGCCAGGACTGTGGTAGTCAGCGCCGTGGTCAAGTCCCTCATGGCCCTGTGGGTGGCCTGGAAGGTGATGCCGTTCACCAAGGACCTCGAGCATGCCACCAATCACGGCGACTCGGTCCTCTTCACGGTGGCCGGCTTCATCCTGATCGCCCACTTTATCGAGACCGAGTCGCGCCGCTCCTCGAGGTGGATCCTCCTCGCCCTCCCCGTCATCGTCGGCGGGATGCTCGCGAACAACCGCCGGCTGGCGTGGGTCGCCGTGGGCATCACGCTGCCGCTCTTCTACGTCGTGAGCCCCTGGCGCCGATGGAAGCGAGCCCTGACCCGCGGCGTGATGCTGGCTGCGCCCCTGCTGACGCTATACGTCGGCGCGGGATGGAGCTCGAGCAGCGCGATGTTCAAGCCGGTGCGGATGGTCCGTTCGGTGGTGGACACCAAGACCGATCGTTCGTCCTGGGATCGACACGTCGAGAACTGGAACCTCGGAATGTCGATGCGCGCACACCCTCTGCTGGGCTTGGGCCTCGGCCACGAATGGACCGAGGTCTACAAGGGCGATGAGATCACGTCCATCTTCCCCCAGTACAAGTTTGAGCCGCATAACCAGGTGCTGGGTTGGCTCCTGTGGTTCGGGGCAATCCCGTTCACCGGTGTATGGGCGCTCTTCGCGATCGTCGTGTTCCTCCTGATCCGCTCCTATCGGTGCTCGCAGGACGGGAACGACCGTGCTGCGGCGCTGGCCATGATCGGCGCCATGGTCGCGGTCTTCGTGCAGTGCTACGGAGACCTGGGGCTCTACTGGACTCAGTCGCGGCTCGCGCTTGGCCTCGCCACCGCGCTTGCGGCCAAGCTGGCCGTCTCGACGGGCGCGTGGCCCACGCCCGCGCGGCGCCTCGCGAGGCAAAACGAGATGCCCGCCGACGCGGCGTACACATGATGGCACCTGCCCGGGCGAGCGCGACGGAGCGCCGCCTGAAGATTCTTCTCGTCAACGAGCTCGCCAATCCGCAGTGGGTGAGCGTTCCCGCCGTCGGATGGAGACACGGTCAGGCGCTCCGCAAGATCGTGGACGTCGTCGAGGTGACGAGTTCGGTCAATCGGGAGAACTATCTCCAGACCCACCTGCGTGAAGGCACGGATTTCGACAGCATCGACATCTCTGGCCTCGACCGAGCGCTCATCCGCGCGAGCAAATATCTCGGCGTGGGAGAAGGCCTCGGCCTGTCCACCCGGACGGCCATGCATCGCCTCCCGTACCAGTGGTTCGAGCACCTGGCCTGGCGGAAGTACGGTAAGCGGCTGCAGGCCGGGGAATTCGACCTGGTTCACCGCGCGACCCCGCTCTCTCCATCCATGCCGAGCTCTCTCGCGAGCCGATGCAAGGCGATCGGGGTCCCCTTCGTGGTCGGACCCATCAACGGTGGTCTTCCGTGGCCCAGAGGGTTCGGGCGCGTGCGCATGCAGGAGCGTGATTACTTCGGGATTTTTCGTGATCTGCAACGCTACTTCCCGGGGTATCGGCGCACCTGGAACGACGCCAGCGCGATCGTCGCGGGCTCCCGTCAGGTGCGGCGTGAGCTGGCTCGATGGCGCGACAAGGTCGTCTATATCCCGGAGAACGGCATCGATCCTGCGTCGTTTCAAGGCGCACCTACTCCCGCCGACGGCCCCCTGCGCGTGATCTTCGTGGGCCGGCTGGTAGCGGTGAAGTGCCTGGATGTCCTCCTGGAGGCGGCCGCCTCCCTGCTTCGGGAGGGGCGCATATTTCTCACGGTGGTAGGCGATGGCCCCGAACTCGCCGGGCTCGAAGCTCTCGCGCGTCGTGAGAGGCTCGACGGTGCGGTCAGATTTGCCGGCTGGTCGGCTCGCGACGTCGTGAGCCAAAAGCTCGCCGAGTCGCATCTCTTCGCCTTTCCCAGCATCCGTGACTTCGGCGGAGGAGCGGTGCTGGAGGCCATGGCCTCGTGCGTGCCTCCCATCGTGGTGGACTACGGGGGGCCCGCTGAGCTGGTCACCGAAAGCACGGGGTTCCTCGTGCCTATGGGCCCACGCCCCACGCTCGTCGCGGGCTTCCGTTCGCTCTTGGAGCGCATCGTGGCCGATCCGTCCGGCCTCGCTGAAAAGGGCCGCCGCGCGCGCGAGCGCGTTTGCCGACACTTCTCCTGGGACGCGAAGGCGGCGCAGATGCTGGAGGTCTACCGGTGGGTTCTGGGTCAGCGGGAGCGTCCCGACTTCGGGATGCCCTTTCCCGACGACGTCTGACAGCGGAGCCCACTTGATATGAGCCCGTCGCGAGGCACACAATGCCGTCGGCGAGCCGGGCACACGAGGAGGGTACCCGTCCCGCGTCAGCGGGGTGGGTGTGCCCGGCGCAGGCAGGCAGCGTGCGCCGCAGCAGGGATCAGATCAAGGGGTCTCCGCTATGAGCCGAAGCCCGCGCGCCACGCGGCAGCGGTGTCACCGCTGCCAGGGGGGACCGGGCCGCGGGCGCACGCCGGTGAGCTGGACGACGTCGCCCGCCCAGGGACTCGCGGGGAAGCGTCGGAAGAAGAGCTCCGCTTCCAGCCGGGCCGCGACGATGTCGTTCAGGTTCACAAAGGACCGCATCCGCAGGAGGCTGCGCTCGTCCGTCCGGCCCTCCGGGTACCGACGGTCAGCATCCGCAAGCTCAACGAGCGCGGCCGACGGCCTCGCCTCCACCTGGGACCGGAGTGAAGGCATGAGCCCTTCCTCGCCCACCGCGGCCGCGGCCCTCTCACCCGCCGGTGCAGCCCGAGCCGGAGGGACCGGCTCGGGAGGCGTGCCCTCGCCGTGGCCCGCCTCGGCGGCCGCGGCGGCCGCAGCTGCCGAGGCTGGATGCGCGGGGGCTACCCACCACATCATCGCTACGATGAGAAGTGTCCCGCCACCGAGCAGCCCAGGAACGACGACTCTTCGCGGGGGAGCGCGCGAGGATCTCTCGGGCTCAGAACCGCGTTTGGCAGACATTGGCGTTCGCGTAGGTAGAGACGTCAGCCGGCGCCCATGGGAATGACGGATCGTTGTAAGCCCAACTGAGGGCGCCAGCATAGCCCTGCGCCCGGAGGTCGCTCGCGACCTGCGCCACGGTGCGGGCAGGAAGATTGTTCACCGCGGCCAGGCCGGTCGAGGGGAACTCGCCCATCATCGTGGGCTTGCCCGTGAGCCCAGCGGACGCAAGCGTGGCGGTGTTGTAAGGGAACCATTGGTAGACCCAGCCGTAATAATGCAGCTGGTAGAAGTCGAGCGGCAGGTGAGTCCAGGCATTGCCCCACTTGATGGCTGCGCTACCGAGCGTGACCAGCGCGGACGAGTTCGCCTTCAGCGTGGCTGCCATCTCACCGAGGAACGTCTGCATCTGGGCGTGCGTTACCGACTGTGAAGTGGTGGGTGAGAACCCATCTCCTCCATACAGGTTGGCGCCCGTCATCGCCCATTCCGGCTCGTTCATCATGTCCCAGGCGATCATGCGCTTCTTGTAGGGACTCGCCTCCACGGCGCGGGCGATCGGCGCGACGAGGTTCGCCATGACCTTGGCGCGCAGCGTCGGGTCGATCACGAGAGGCTGTAGGCCGTGCGTGCCGTCCTCCGAGCCCGCCTTGAAGTTGTCGAACGAGAACGGCGTCAACATAATGTAGACGTCGTTCTGCTCCGCCAAGGCCAGCGCCTCCTGGATGTCCGCCACCAGCGTGCCGCCGATGCCGCTCGGCGCCCCGTCGCTTCCGAACTGAATGCTGTCGTTGACGAATCGGGGGAACATCCACCACCGGATGACCTCTACCCCCGCCGCCTTCATCTGCTGCATCCCGCTCGCGAAGTCGGAGGGCTTGCTCGAGACGCTGTGCGCACCCCAGGCAGCGTGGCCGCCGAAGTCGCCGCCGTAGTACACCCACGCCCAGTTGGTCCCGTAGAGGTAGCGAGTCTCGCAGCCCCACTTGATCCCGTCCGCGACTGGGCAACCGTCGGAGCAGGCAGACGGCGACGAGACGGTGACCGTCGCGATGTCGCTCTTGCTCGGGTCCGCATGGCTCTTTGCCACGGCGTGATAGGTCCCCGGGATCGACGGCGCGGTGTATTGCCCGTTCTGCGCCACGCTGCCGCCCGTCGCCTCGTCCACCGACCAGGACACGGCGAGATCGGAAGAACCTGACACAACAGCGGAGAGCTTCGTCGTGCCGCCCTGCAGCAACTGGACGCTCCTGGGGCTCACCACCACGGACACCACGGGAGTCGGAGGGGGAGTCGGAGTCGGAGGGGGAGTCGGAGTCGGAGGGGGAGTCGGAGTCGTCGGAGGGGGAGTCGGAGTCGGGGGAGGAGTCGGGGTCGGGGTCGGGTCAGGGGCCGGGGTAGGATCGGGATCGGTGGCAGGCCCAGGATCGGGTGCGGGAGGCGTCGCGGGCGTCACCGTCACGCGCTTCACGGTGATCGTCGCGACGGCTCGCAGTTGAGTGTTGTACGCGCTCACCGCGACGATGTGATACGTGCCAATCACGTTGGGCGCGGTGTAATGGCCCTGGCTGTCGATGGTGCCACCGTTCGGCTCCACCACCTTCCAGGTGACTTCCCCGCGATCGACCCCGGCTGCGGTCGCCTCGAAGCTCAGGTCGGCCCCCGGCGTCAGCTCTGCAGCCGCCGGGCGCACCTCCACCCCGGCAGCCGGATTCATGGACGGACCTGTCAGGCTACCGGACCCGCACGCCATCGCAATCGAGGCCGCAGTCACCAGCAGTCGGGCTCCGCGCATCCGCTCCGCCTTTCGCCTGTGATGCGAGCGAGGGCCAAGTCCCTCTCTCCCGTGTCACCCGGTCGAGCGGCAAGATGCAACGTGCGGACCGCGTGGCCGCGCTACCGGCTCATTTCCGAATTGCGCAGCGCAAACGATGGGATGTGACCTCCGGGAGCCCTCCTCGCGAGAGCCGACTTCAACGTTCGGCAGCGACCCGGGAGTAGGCCACCTCTCATGTCAGGCGGGACCCGCGCCGCCGGAGAGGGGAGGCAACGTTCGCTCCGGCCGTCCTGCTCACCTGTCCTTGCGGTAGAGACCCCACCACAGGTCATCCCCTGGGTAGGGCAGCCGCGCACGCGCCGGGAGGAGTCGATGAATCATCGGGAGCAGCCGCTCCCACCAGCTGCCCTTCCAGGCGTGTCCCAGCAGCTCCCCTGCATGCGCAACGGAGATCCATTTCGTCAGCCGTCCCCGCTCGACCTCGCGCAGTCCGAGCTCTGCCGCTAGGGTCGCGAGAGAGCGCGGCGTGAAGTAGTGAAGCGCGCTGGGTGGGCTGTACTCGTGCCATGCCGCACCCGTCATCCGGGCGCTCCAGCTCTCCGGATTCCAGGTCTCCACGAGCCAGAGCCCGCCTGGCGCCGTGACGCGTGCCGCTGCCTCGAAGGCTGCGCGCGGCGAGGTCAGGTGGGCGACCACCTGGATCAACAGGACGAGGTCGAAGGGACCTGGCATCGGGAGCGTCTCGAGCGTGCCCTGTACCACCTCGAGACCGAGCTGGGTGGTCGCATGTCGCACCATCCGGGCGTTCGGCTCGACGCCGGTGCCCCGCCAGCCGGCATCCGCGAAGGCGCACAGCAGGAAGCCGGCAGCTGCACCGACATCCAGGACCGAGCCCGGCTTCGCATGGCGCGCCACGATGCGGGCGTACGCCGCCCCGCGGGCGCGGAGGAGCTCTCCCTCGGCCAGGTAATCGGGGTAGCCCACCCCGCCGCCTTGAAAATAGGCGTCGTCGTAGACGAGCGCGACGTGGCCAGCCGTGGGATGATGCTCGGCGAACCGATGCGTGCAGCGCGCGCAGCGACGGACCCAGGCGCCGCGGGCGAACAGGAGGCGCGCGGTCCTCGCTCCGCAGAGGGGGCACGAGCAGGGCTCGTCGAGCCGGGTGGGATCATTGCTCACGTGTGGGCCCATCCCCGACCTGCGTCTTCGTGATTGCACGCCGAGTCCTTGCGCTTCCCGCCTGTGCCTGGGATGGTTCTCATCAGTTCGGCCCTCGCGTGTTCAGGTGTCAGGCACCCGTGGGGCTGGTGCTCGCAACGCCCGAGGTGGAAAGTCATCCTCGTACTTACCGTGTCTCCGCGACGTGCGCGGCGGCCCGGCCTCTCGCCTCGGAGCCCCCTTGTCCCGGATCCTGACGATGTTCGGCACGCGCCCCGAGATCATCAAGCTCGCGCCCGTGATCCGCGCGCTCGAGGCGCGCCCGGACCAGTTCACGACCGTCAACGTCTGCTCGGGCCAGCACACGGACCTGCTCGTCCCCTTCCTGCGCCGCTTCGCCTTGCGCACCGATCATGACCTCGGCGTCATGCGGGAGGCGCAGTCGCTGTCCGGGGTCGCGGCGCGGGTGCTGGAGGCCATCGACCCTATCCTCGCTGCGGAGACGCCGGACCTCGTGCTCGTGCAGGGCGACACCACCACAGCCCTCGCCGGAGCGCTGGCCGCCTTCCACCGCAAGATCCCGGTCGGTCACGTCGAGGCCGGGCTGCGCTCGGGAAACGTGGACAGCCCCTTTCCAGAGGAGATGAACCGCCGCCTGGTCACCCAGCTCGCCGCGCTCCACTTTGCCGCCACCGCGCGCAACGTGGCCGCCCTGCGGACCGAGGGCGTTCCCGACGGCCGCATCGCCCTCACCGGCAACACCGTGGTGGATGCGCTTCTGGACGTCCTCGCGAACGAGAAGCCCAGCCCGGCCATCGCCGCGCTGGCGGAGAGCTGGAGCGGGAGGCGCCTCATCGTCCTCACCACGCATCGCCGCGAGGCGTTCGGCCGGCGGATGGCGGAGTACCTGAAGGTGCTCGCGAGGTTCGTCGAGGAGCGGCCCGACG
Organism: Myxococcales bacterium; assembly: GCA_038320275.1. Taxonomy (GTDB): domain Bacteria; phylum Myxococcota; class Myxococcia; order Myxococcales; family Anaeromyxobacteraceae; genus Anaeromyxobacter_A. Next base: position 6,919 of record JBBQEB010000101.1, read on the forward strand.
TCGCCCTCGCCTTCCCCATCCACCCGAACCCGGTGGTCCGCGACGCCGCCGCCACGATCCTGGGCCATACGCCGCGCGTACACCTCCTGCCACCGCTCGATCACCCCGATTTCGTCCACCTGCTCTCCCAAGCCTGGCTGGTGGTCTCCGACTCGGGCGGCGTGCAGGAGGAGGTAGCCACGCTCGGCAAGGGACTCCTCGTTCTGCGCGATACGACCGAGCGCCCGGAAGTGCTGGACGCAGGCATCGGCCGGCTGGTCGGCCCGTCGGCGTCCCGGCTTCGGGAGCTGCTGCTGGAAGCGGAGGCCGACCCAGCCTGGCTGCTGCGGGTCCGGAGCACTCCCAACCCGTTTGGCGACGGCGCGAGCGGCCCCCGCATCGCCGGTGTGATCGACGGCTGGCTCTCCGACAGGGAGGCCGCCCATGGCTGAGATCCGCGTCGAGGCCTCGCCCCGCAAGCACGTCCTCACCATCGCGGTGGAGGACTACTTCCAGGCCACCGCGCTGCAGGGCATCGTTCCCTCGAGGCAGTGGGCTCGCTTCGAGCGGCGCGTCGAGAACAACACGCGCCGCACCCTCGACCTGCTCGACGCCTGCGGCGCGAAAGCGACCTTCTTCGTTCTGGGGTGGATCGCGGACGAGATGACGGAGCTGGTGCGGGAAATCGTCGTCCGCGGCCACGAGGTCGCCAGCAAGGGCTATCACCACCGCCCGCTTCGCGAGATGACGACCGGGGCGTTCCGCGAGGACCTCCTCCACGCCCGAGAGGTCATCGAGCGCGCCGGGCGGCGGAAGGTCCTGGGCTATCGCATCGCGACCGGCAGCTTCGGCCTCGAGGACCTCTGGGCGCTCGACGTCCTCGCGGAGGAAGGCTTCGCCTACGACTCGAGCATGTACCCACGGCTCCGCTCCATCGGCGGGGAGGCCTGGCGGCGCTTCCCGTTCCGCCACGTCTCGCCTCGCGGAGACGTCATCGTGGAGGTGCCGCTCTCGAGCTACCGCGCCGCCGGCCTGTCCATCCCCTTCGCCGGGGGAAACTACTTCCGGCAGCTCCCGCACGCCTTGGCGAAACGCGTTCTGCGCGAGTGGGATGCCCGCTACGAGGCACCGTTCGTCCTCCACTTCCACGTGTGGGAGCTCGACCCCGAGCAGCCCTCCATCACGGCCGCGGGGGCGCTGGCGCGCGTCCGCCAGCAGCGCAACCTGGCGCGGATGCCGGAGCGCATCCGAGATCACCTGCAGACATACCGGTTCGGAGGCGTCGCCGACTACCTCGGGCTCGTGCCCGCGGCGCTCGAGGAGCGGCCTCGCCCTCCAGCGCCCGTGCGACTCGCCACGCGGGCGACCACGCTGCGCACCCCGGTGACGGTGGTTGTGCCCTGCTACAACGAGGAGCTCGTCCTCCCCTACCTCGCCAATACTCTCAAGGAGCTTCGGCGCGACCTCGAGAGCTTCTACGACCTCCGCTTCGTCTTCGTCGACGACGGGAGCAGCGACCGAACCTGGGACGACCTCCACCGCCTCTTCGGTTCGCTGCCGAGCTGCTCGGTCATCCGCCAGCCCCGCAACATGGGGGTCGCGGCCGCCATCCTGGCCGGGATCCGCGCCTCCTCCACCGAGGTGGTCTGCTCCATCGATTGCGACTGCACCTACGACCCGCACCAGCTCGCGGGGATGATCCCGCTCTTCGGCGATGGCGTCGACCTCGTGACCGCGTCCCCGTACCACCCGGACGGCGGCGTGCTCAACGTGCCGGCCTGGCGGCTCGCGCTCTCGAAGAGCCTGTCGCGCATGTACCGGGTCGTCCTGGGCGAGAAGCTGGCGACCTTCACGAGCTGCTTTCGCGTGTACCGGCGCAGTGCGTTCATCGACCTCGACCTCCACGAGAGCGGCTTCCTGGGGGTGGCGGAGATGGTGGGGCTCCTCGCCATGCGCCGTGCCCGCATCGCAGAGTACCCGGCGCTCCTCGAGGTCCGGATGCTCGGCCGTTCCAAGATGAAGATCCTGCGCACCATCCTGGGCCACCTGCGGCTCCTGGGAAGGTTCGCGTTCCTGCGCGCGCAGCGCTCGTGGTCGCCGCGCCCGCCGCTGTCCCGCCCGGCCTCGCCGGGTGTTTCCGAAACCGCCGATGGGAGATCCGACAAATGGGTGAAATGAAGCTCGTTGCAGCACCGATGAAGTTCCCTTCCGATCAGGACGCCTCCGGGCGCACGCTGGGCGTGGAGGAGATCGAAGCGGTCTCCAGGGCCATCCGCAGCGGCACGTTGACCAGCACGAAGGGCTCCTTCACCAAGGAGCTCGAGAAGCGCTTCGCGGAGCGTTTGGGCGTGAAGCACGCCTATGCCTGCGCCTCGGGGACGGCCGCGATCCACCTCGCGGTGGCGGCGATCGACCCGGAGCCCGGCGAGGAGATCATCACCACCGCCATCACCGACATGGGCGCCCTCACGCCCATCCTGTACCAGGGCGCCATCCCCGTCTTCGCCGACGTCGATCCCCTCACGTGCAACGTCACGGCGGAGACCATCGCCGCGCGCATCTCCGAACGCACGCGCGCCATCATCGTCACGCACCTCTTCGGCAATCCCTGCGACATGGCGCCCATCATGGCGCTCTCGCGCAAGCGCGGCATCCCGGTGATCGAGGATTGTGCGCAGGCCTTCGACGCGACCGCGGGCGGCGTCCCGGTCGGGCGCGTGGGCGCGATCGGCTGCTTCAGCCTGCAGCAGGGCAAGCACATCACGACGGGTGAAGGCGGCCTGGTGGTGAGCGACGACGACGCGCTCGCCCGCCGCATGTACCTCTTCATCAACAAGGCGTGGGGCTACGGCGATCCCAACCCGGACCACTACTTCGTGGCCCTCAACTACCGGATCAGCGAGCTGCAGGGCGCGGTCGCCTTGGCGCAGCTCGACAAGCTCGCCTTCAGCGTCCGCCAGCGGACCGCCATGGCCGAGCGGCTGACGCGTGCCCTGAAGGGAGTGCCGGGGATCGAGACGCCCCACGTGCACGCCGGCAACGTTCACACGTACTGGAAGTATGCGCTGCGCGTGGATGGCAACGTCATCGAGGGGGGCTCTCCGGGGCTTGCCAAGGCCCTCAAGACCTACGACGTCGCCTCGATGCCTCGCTACATCCAGAAGCCCGCCTTCGCGTGCCAGGTCCTGCGCGAGCAGCGCACCTTCGGCAAGAGCCGCTGGCCCTTCACCCTGGCGCGTCCCGAGGCCGTGGACTACGCGCCGGCGCGTTTCCCCGGTACCTTCTCGGCCCTCGAAGGCGTGCTCGTCCTCCCCTGGAACGAGGGTTACGTCGAAGCGCACGTCGATCACCTCGCCGCGTCCATCCGGGACGCGGTCCAGAGCCTCGTCAAGGAGCGGTCATGAGCGAGCCAGTTCCCTTCCTCCTCGTCGGCGCGGGAGCCATCGCGCAGTCCTACGTGCAGGCCATGACCGACACCGGTCTGGCGCGGCTCATCGCAGTCGCGGATCCCAGCGCTCCCGCCGCCAAGGCCATCGCCGACCGCACGGGCTGCCGGGCTTATCCGTCCGCCGAGGCTGCGCTCGCGAGCGAGCGGCCGCAGGCGGCCATCATCTGCACCCCGCCCTCCACGCACGCGGACCTCACGGTCCAGCTCCTGGAGGCGGGCGTCCACGTTCTGTGCGAGAAGCCGCTCGCGCCCGACGTGCGCAGCGCCCGCCGCATGGTGGAGACCGCCGAGAAGAAGGGGCTCCTCCTCACCATGGGGTCGAAGTTCCGCTACGTCGGCGACGTCATCGAGGCGAAGGGGCTCATCCGCTCGGGCATCCTGGGTGAGATCATCCTCTTCGAGAACACCTTCACCTCGCGCGTGGACATGTCGAAACGCTGGAACGCCGACCCCCGCATCAGCGGCGGCGGCGTGCTCATGGACAACGGCACTCACTCCGTCGACATCGTCCGCTACTTCCTCGGCCCCATCACCGAGGTGCAGGCCGTCGAGGGCAAGCGCGTCCAGAAGCTCGCGGTGGAGGACACCGCCCGCCTGTTCGTGCGGAGCGAGAGCGGCGTCGTCGCGAACGTCGACCTCTCCTGGAGCCTCAACAAGGACCGTGACAGCTACATCGAGATCTACGGTTCCGAGGGCACCGTCCGCGTGGGCTGGAAGGAGTCGAAGTACCGTCACCAGTCGAGCCCGGCCTGGCTGCCGTTCGGCCGGGGCTATGACAAGGTGGCGGCCTTCCGCCACCAGGTAGAGAACTTCGTCCGGGCGATGCGCGGGGAGGAGCCACTCCTCATCACGAGCGAGGACGCCATCGCCTCGGTGAGCGTCATGGAGGCGGCCTACCGCAGCCTCGGGCACACCGAATGGGCTCGCGTCGAGCGGCTCGCGAACGCGGCATGAGCGTCCGCGTCCACCCCACCGCGCTGGTCGAGCCGGGCGTCGAGATCGGCGAGGGCAGCTCGATCTGGGACAGCGTTCACGTCCGCGGTCCCGGCACCCGCATCGGCCGGGACTGCATCGTCGGCGAGAAGTCGTACATCGCCTACGGCGTCGAGATTGGCGATCGGGTCAAGATCAACGCGATGGTCTACATCTGCAACGCCGTGACGATCGAGACGGGCGTCATGGTGTCCGCCAGCACGACCTTCACCAACGACCGCTTTCCCCGGGCCACCACCCCCGATCTCGCCGCGCTGCGCAGCTCGGCGCCGGACGAGCACACCCTCGCCACGCGCGTGCGCGAGGGTGCCACCATCGGCGCCGGCTGCATCGTGGGCTGCGGCCTGGAGATCGGCCGCTTCGCCATGGTGGGCATGGGCTCCCTGGTGACGCGGACCGTCCCCGACTTCCACCTGGTGGTGGGGCAGCCGGCGCGCTCCATCGGCTGCGTCTGCCGCTGCGGAGAGCCGTTTCTGCGCTTCGCGCCCGGCGCGACGCCGCCGGCGCGCGAGGAGGTCCCCTGCCCCGCCTGCGGGCTCCGCTACGCGGTGCGGGACGGCGCCGTGACGGAGCTGGCTCCGCCTGCCGCCGCCTGAGCCCATGCCGGAGCCCAGGCTGTCGTACGCCGTCGTCGGCGGTGGAATGGTGGGGCTCACCCTGGCGCGGCGGCTCGCGCAGGGGGGGAGCGCGGTCACCGTCTTCGAGGCCGCGCCCGAGCTGGGCGGCCTCGCCTCGCCGTGGACGCTGGGCGACGTGACCTGGGATCGGCACTACCATGTCACCCTCCTCTCCGATGCGCGGCTGCGCGCACTGCTCGGCGAGCTGGGGCTCGACTCCGAGATGCGCTGGGTGACGACGCGCACCGGCTGCTACACGGACGGCAAGCTGTACTCCGTCTCGAACAGCCTCGAGTTCCTCCTGTTCCCTCCGCTGGGGCTGATCGACAAGCTCCGGCTGGGCGCCACCATCGCCTATGCATCCCGGGTGTGGGACTGGCGCACGCTCGAGCGCATCACCGTCGGTGACTGGCTCACCCGCCTCTCCGGGAAACGCGCCTTCGAGAAGTTCTGGCTCCCGCTCCTGCGCTCGAAGCTGGGCGAGAACTGGCGCGTCACCAGCGCCGCCTTCATGTGGGCCACCATCAGCCGGCTCTACGCAGCCCGCCGGAGCGGCCTCAAGCGCGAGCTGTTCGGTTACCTCCCGGGCGGCTACGCGCGCTTCCTCGGCGCCCTCCGCGCCGCGCTGGAGGCGCAGGGGGCCGTCGTGCGACTCGGCACGCCCGTCTCGACGGTGGGCCCCGCACCCCAGGGCGGAGTGGCGGTGACGCTCCCCTCTGGCGAGCAGGCGCGCTTCGATCGCGCGGTGGTCACGCTCGCTTCGCCGCTCGCGGCGAAGCTCTGCCCCGGCCTCCGCGAAGACGAGCTGGAGCGGTTGCGCGGCGTGCTCTACCAGGGGATCGTCTGCGCCTCGGTGCTCCTCGACCGGCCGCTGTCCCCCTACTACGTCACCAACATCACCGACGAGGGCCTACCCTTCACCGGTATCATCGAGATGACCGCGCTGGTGGATCCGGCCGAGCTGGGCGGGAAGCACCTCGTCTACCTGCCGCGCTACGTCGCCGAGGGCGATCCCTTCTTGCGACTGGACGACGCGGGGGTGGAGGCAGCGTTCCTCTCCGGCCTCGAGCGCATGTTCCCCACCTTTCGCAGGGCCGACGTCCGCGCCTTCCGCCTCTCGCGGGTGAGCCACGTCTGCGCGGTGCCCACCCTGGGCTCCTCCGAGCGCGCTCCGCCGGTGCGCACCAGCATCCCGGGCCTGTTCCTGCTCGGTTCGGCGAACGTCGTCAACGCGACACTCAACGTGAACGAGAGCGTGCGCCTCGCCGAGGCCGCCGTGCAGGAGGAGCTCCGATGAAGAGCAGCCACCCCATCGCCAGCCTGTCCCTCGACCTCGACAACCAGTGGTCGTACATGAAGACCCACGGCGACGCCGGCTGGGAGAGCTTCCCGTCCTATCTCGACCTGGTCGTGCCCCGCTTCCTCGAGATCCTGGCCCGCCGCTCGCTGCGCATCACCGTCTTCGTGGTCGGGCAAGACGCCGAGCTCGAGGCGAACCGCGCCGCGCTGCGCCGCATCCCGGCGGCGGGACACGAGGTGGGCAACCACTCCTTTCACCACGAGCCGTGGCTCCACCTCTACGGCGAGGCGCAGGTCGGGGAGGAGATCGCGCGCGCGGAGGCCGCCATCGAGGCCGCCACCGGGTCCCATCCGCACGGCTTCCGGGGGCCGGGCTTCAGCATCTCGCCGGCGGTGCTGGAGGTGCTCCTGCGGCGTGGGTACCGCTACGACTGCTCCACTTTCCCAACCTTCCTCGGCCCGCTGGCGCGCGCCTTCTACTTCCTCAAGTCGGACCTCTCCCGCGAGGAGAAGGAGCGCCGGAAGAAGCTCTTCGGTGGAGTGGCGGAAGGGCTGCGGCCCATCGATCCCTACCTGTGGCAGCTCGAGGGCGGGAAGTTGCTGGAGATCCCGGTGACGACGCTGCCAGGCGCGCGCGCTCCGTTTCACCTGAGCTACGTGCTCTACCTGGCTTCCTTCTCGCGGCGC
>JBBQEB010000102.1:0-13813 GCA_038320275.1 Myxococcales bacterium
CTTCCTCCCCGCGGCGCGCGTCCGGGCTCCTGGGGTCCGGCGAGGTGCTCGGCGCTTCCATGCGCGTTTCCTCGTAGCGACGGAGGGGCTCCTCCGCCAAATTGCCGCGGGTGATCCTCACGCTCGCCTCCCAGAGCCCACGCCGCCGCGAACGGCTCGCCCAGCTCGGGATCGAGCTGGAGGTGAGCCCCGCGCACGTGGACGAGGCGGTCCACGCCGGTGAGCCCGCGGACCGCTACGTCTCGCGCGTGGCGCGCGAGAAGGCGAGGGCGGTCCGGGGCGAGGTGGTGCTCGCCGCGGATACCTCCGTCGTCCTCCACGGGCGCGTCCTCGGCAAGCCGCGCGACGCGGAGGACGCGAGGATCATGCTCCGCGCGCTCTCGGCCGGCGTGCACGAGGTCATCACCGCCGTCTGCGCCCGCCGCGGCGAGCGGGAGGAGGAGCTGCGCGTCGCCACCGCCGTGCGCTTCGCCGAGCTCACCACCGCCCAGGTCGCCTGGTACGCCGCGACGGGCGAGGGGCTGGACAAGGCGGGTGGCTACGCGCTGCAGGGCGCGGCGGGAGCGTTCGTCCTCGAGGTGCGCGGCAGCGTGTCGAACGTGGTGGGACTTCCGCTCGCCGAGACCATGGAGCTGCTGAGGCGGCTCGGCTTCCCCCTGCCCTGGGACGCGCGGCCATGAGCGGCGGTACGATCGCGGAGCGGCTCGCGGCCGTGCGGGCCGGCATTTCGGGCGGGGTCACCCTGGTCGCCGTCTCCAAGACGCATCCTGCATCGGCGATCCGCGAGGCGTACGCGGCCGGCCAGCGCGACTTCGGAGAGAACTACGCGCAGGAGTGGCGAGCGAAGGCGGAGGAGCTCTCCGATCTTCCCGAGCTGGCGTGGCACTTCATCGGAGCGCTGCAGACGAACAAGGTGAAGCTCTTCTTCCGCGCGGGCGCGCCCTCGCCGTTGTGGATACATGCGGTCGACAGGCCGGCGCTCGCCCGGGAGCTCTCGCTGCGCGCGGAGGCTGCGGGGCGGAGGCTGCGCGTACTGCTCGAGGTGAACGTCGCGGGAGAGGCCTCGAAGTCGGGGTGCGCGCCGGAGGTGGTGGACGCGCTCGCGGAGGAGGTCGCTGCGCTGCCCGGGCTCGAGCTGCGCGGCCTCATGTGCATCCCGCCCGCCGTGGGCGACCCCAGACCGCGGTTCGCGGCCCTCCGCGCACTGCGCGACGGGCTCCGCATGAAGCTCCCCGATCTCTCCATGGGCATGAGCGGCGACTACCGCGAGGCGATCGCGGAAGGCGCGACCCTGGTGAGGGTGGGCACCGCCATCTTCGGCGAGCGGCCGAGCGTGGGCCGGTCGCCGTAGCGTTCGAGGATCACTCGGCCTCGCCGCAAGGGGGTGAGTCGGCTGAAAGCCGGGTTGACGCGCACCCACGTCGGGGGACGGTGCCGGAACGGCACAGGTGTCGCGCTCGTTGGGGCGCGAGGCGCCTCGTGGGCCGCGCGACTCGGCTCGCAAGGCGAGGCCAGATCCTGGCCTGTGCCTTGCTACGTTGATAAAACGCAGGACGATTTCCTCCGGAGGCCCGAGACCCATGTCGCTTCGCTCATCGCTCGCGCTTGCGCTCTCGCTCCTCGCAGGCCCTCGCATGGCTCACGCCGGCGAACCTGTCGCGGCCGCCGGAAGCGCTCCAGCCGCCCCGGCCGTGGCGACCTCGGTCCCCTCCCCCGCACCTTTTGCGCCTGGCGAACAGATCGACCTCAGCATCGATTACCTCCGGGTGAAGACGGGTCAGGCCCGGCTCCTGGTGGGGAAGCCCGAGGGCGCCGTGTGGCCCGTCATCTGCCAGGCGAAGACGGACGGCCTCGCCACGCTGCTGGACATCCGCGAGCACTACGTCTCGTACTGGGACGCCGAGTCGCGCCTCTCGCGCGGCTCCGACCTGAACGCCATCGAGGTGGGCGATCGCCACACCGACCGGGCGCGCTTCGACCGGGAGAACGGCAAGGCGGTCGTGCAGATCATCCGCCGCGGCAAGGCGCGGGAGAGCACGCACGACGTGCCGAAGGACGTCCAGGACCTCGCGAGCGCCCTGCTCGAGCTCCGCATGCGCCCGCTCGCGCCGGGGGCCAACTACGAGCTCCCCGTCTTCTCCGGCACCGAGACCTTCACGCTCCGGGCGGACGTGGAGGGCACGGAGCGCATCGACACGCCCGCTGGCCGATTCGATGCCGTCCGGGTGAAGGTGCGGCTCGGGTTCAAGGACAAGTTCAAGACGCGCCGCGACTCCTACGTGTGGTTCTCCAACGATCCACGGCACGTGCCCGTGCGGATGAGCGCCGACTTCGCGGTGGGCAGCGTCACCGCGACGCTCACCGCCTACCGCCCGGGCGGGCAGCTCGCGGCCCGTTAGAGCAGGAGCGCTGCGCCCTGCCTCGGCCGTCCGCCGTCCGCCCCCGACCCGGCCGAGGATTGTCTCCCGAGCTCGCCCGCGCCAGGTTGCGCGGGTGAGCCCGATCTTTCTTCTCGCGGCCCTGCTGGCCGCTGCGCCGGCCCACGCCGGGGCTGCTCCTCCCCTGGTCGGTGCAGCGAGCGCGCTCGTCAAGCTCCGCCCCGGCGATGCGCTGCCCCCCGCCCGCGCGCTCGACCTCGCCGCGGCCCGGGGGGAGTGCGAGGCCGCGCAGGTGGCGGTGCGCTCCGCGCGGCCACTCGCCGCCCTGCGCGCGACGGCGGCGCTCGACGGCCCATCGCGCATCGTGCCTGCGCTCTATCGCGTGGCGGCGGTGGAGCTCCCCCGCGCCTCGGGGCCGGAGGGTGCGGGAGGGCCATGGCCGGATCCGCTGATCCCGGAGCGCGACCCCTTCTTCGGCGAAGCGCGCCGCGCTTTCCCCGTCGCCGTGCCCGCCGGTCGCCTGCAGGCGATCTGGGTGGAGGTGTGCGTGCCCGTGGGTGCGAGTCCCGGCGCATATCGGGGCGCTGTTCGGCTCACCGATGGCGACCTTGCGCTGGGGACGGTGCCGCTCGCGCTGCGCGTCTGGCCCTTCACGCTGCCCTCGACGGGGACGGTCACCGCCACCTTCGGGCTCCCCACCCGCGTCGGGACGAAGGCGCTGGGGAAGCCCGACGATCCCGAGCTGGCGCGGGCTCTCGCCGCGGCGCTCCTGCGCCACCGGATCTCGCCGCACGGGCTCACCTACGACCCGCCGTGGGGCCGCTGCACGGCGGCGCGGTGCGCGCTCGACTTCACGGCCTACGACGCCGAGATGGCGCCCATCCTCGACGGCAGCCTGGTGCCGGGCGTGAAGGGCACCTTCGCCGACGCGCGCGTCACCGAGGGGGACTGGCGCGGCAGCGAGGCCGATCTGACGGCGCTCCTCCGCGCCTGGCGCGAGCACTTCGAGGCGCGCGGCTGGTCCGACGCGCTCTGGCTCTACACGCTCGACGAGCCGAAGCCCTCCGACCTTCCGGAACTGGCGCGGCGGGCGAGGGCCGCGCGGGCGGCGGGCGTGCGCGTGTTCGCGACGACTCTCCCCTCTCCGCCGCTGTCGGGGCTGGTGGACGCGTTCGCGCCGGTGGTGAATTTCTTCGAGAGCCGGCCGTCCCAGAGCTTCGTGACGGAGCGCGAGACGAGGATGGGCGGCGAGGTGCGGACGAGCGTCCAGCGGCCGTTCTGGTACGCGTCCTGTATGAGCCACGGCTGCAAGGAGCTCCCGCTTGGAGGCGCGGCGCGGCGCTCGATGGAGCGCGAGTTCACCGGCTGGCCGGGCTACGAGATCGACCGGCCGGGGGCCGCGGTGCGCGCGCTGGGCTGGCTGGGCTGGCGGCAGGGCGTCGCCGGCGAGCTCTACTACGACACCTTGCAGGCGTGGACCGGCGACCCGTGGACCGACGTGCGCCGCTTCGCCGGGAACGGGGACGGAACGCTGCTCTACCCGGGCCTCACGGCGCGGCTGGGAGGTGAGCACCCGTTCCCGGTGGAGAGCATCCGCCTGAAGCTCGTCCGCGAGGACCTCGAGGATCGGGAGCTCCTGGCGCTGGCGGAGCGCAGCGGGCTGCGGCCTCTGGCGGAGCGGCTGGCGATCGGGCTCGCCCCGTCGCTGCGAGGCTTCTCACGCGACCCGGCCGCTTACGACGCCGCGCACCGCGCGCTGGGCGATGCCCTCGCCCAGGCGCTCGCGCGCTAGTGCCTCATGCCGCTCGCTCTCGCCCCGCTCGCGGCCGCCCTGCTCGCCGCCGCACCTGCGTGCGGGCTCCCCGCGCTGCGGGAAGGTGGACCGCCCTTCAGGCCGGGCGAGGCGCTCGCCTACGACGTCGCCCTGCTGGGCGCGTTCAAGGCGGGCATCATGACGCTCGAGGTGGAGCCGCCCATCGCGCGCGGAACCCTGATGCCGCTGCGCGCCCGGACGCGCAACACCTCCATCTTCGCGAAGCTGCGCAAGATGCGCGGCTACGCCCTCTCCTGGGTGAACGTGAGGACGCTCCTCCCGCAGCGCTACACGGACGAGGAGGAGGAGAACGGCGTCCACAAGAGCACCGACACCCGGCTCGACCTCCCGGGTCCGGTCTCGATGGCCTGGACCCGCGGCGAGGAGAAGGGGGTGCACGTGCTGGAGCGCCGCGGCGAGGTGCTCGACCCGCTGTCCGCGTTCTTCTACCTTCGGGCGGCGCGGCTCGAGCCTGGGCGCGAGGTGTGCTTCGACCTGGTGGCGAACCGGCGGTTCTGGAGGCTCCGCGGCGCGCTGGCGCCCGAGCCCGACCGATTGGAGACCGGCGCAGGCACCTTCGACGCAGACAGGTTCGACGCAACCCTCACCCGCGCGGACGGCGAGGGGCCAGAGCGCACCGTTCACCTCTGGTTCAGCCGCGACGAGCGGCGCCTGCCGCTGGCCGCGAAGGGCGAGACCGACTTCGGCGCGGTGGGGGTGGTGCTCTCGCGCGCCTCCTCCCCGGGACCGGCGCTGCCCTGACGGGAAGCGCCTCGCCACTCCGCTATCAGGCTGGAAGCGCCACCGCGACCTGGGCCAGCCTGCGCCGCAGGGCAGCGATCGTGTCCTCGAGATAACCCAGCCCGGCCGCGGGCCCGGACAGCGCGAGCTCGAGCAGGTCACGGCCCCCGGCGCGCCCATCGGCGAGCGTTCGCTCCACCTCGCCGACGTATTCCACGAGGGAGCGCAGCGTGGCTCCCACCTCTCGAAGGTCGTCGCCCAGGAAGGCGGCGATGACGTCCTCGCGCGCGCCGGCGCCGGCGGAGGCGAGCCTGACCCGGAGCTGCGGAAAATCGGAGGGGTCGGCCGGCTCGCGAGAGGGAGGGGCCAGGGACAGGGCGGCTCGCGTCATGTGGGCGAGCGTAGGCGGGCATGCGCCACCGTCAACTTTTCCGCCGGGCGGCAAGGCACCCGGCGACGGAGCTCCGCTGTCAGATCAGTCCGCGGCTGCGGCGGAGCAGATCCACCGTCTTTCCGTACTCGACGTCCCAGGCGCTCGTCCCCTCCTGCAGGTGCTTGAGACGGGCGCGCGCCTCCCGGTCGATGTCGTCATCGACGTCGAGGTGCTTCTTGAAAATGCCGAAAACCTTCTTCCGGATGATCGGGTCGTCGGCATAGACCTCCTCGACGTTCCGCGAGACGAGCAGGAACTCGATCATCTGGCCGATGACGTACTCGATGCCCTCGTCCCCCATCTTGAAGCCGCGGACGTCGGCCATCTCGCGCTTCACCTGGTTGAACTTGGACTGATCGTAGCCGCGCCGCTCGAGCGCCTCCCGGGTGGCGGCGTTCACGCGCTCCTCGGCTGCCAGATACTCCTTCTGGATGGCGGCCATGTCCATCTCCGCATCGGAGATGCGGAGCGTCTCGATCTCGACGTCGCCATCCTGCATCAAGGTCTGGATGACCTCGCGAGCGATGGTGGGGATCACCTTGGGATAGAGGCGCATGGTCCGATTTCCTCGGCCGGGGCGGGGCCCGCGGCGGCACGGCCGCGAGCGTCACTTCACGCGCAAGGTCCGCGATTCAAAAGGTAGAGCCGTATAAACCCCCCTCGCTGGGAGTGGCAAGCGAAAAGGGGCTGAAAGGAGAGGGAAAGAACCGGGCTCCTGTGACGATGGGTCAGGTGCTGGTGCCTCTCCATGGTGCGCGCGTTCCGCCAAGAAGAACGGCTGCCCGATGGGGCAGCCGCTGATCTTTTCGGGGCGCGTCAGGCTCCGCCAGCAGAGACTACGTCTCGTAGACCTTCATCACGTCCCCCAGCAGCGTGAGCGCCTCCGCCTTCGGCCGCTGGAAGGCGTTGCGCCCCATGATGGAGCCAAAGCCGCCGCCGTCCCTGATGCCCTGCACGTCCTTCAGGATCTCGTCGGCGCCCTTGGCTTCACCCCCGGAGAAGATGACGATGCGCCGGCCGTCGAACGCGCTCTGCACCACATGGCGCACGCGGTCGGCGAGCGTCTTCACGGGAATGTTCTGCTTCTCGTAAACTTTTTTCGCGTCGGCGTTCTCGACCAGTTCCTTGGGCGGCTTCACCTTGATCACGTGCGCCCCCATCTGCGCCGCGATGTGCGCGGCGTAGGCGCAGATGTCGACGGCCGTCTCGCCCTCCTTGGAGATACCGCTGCCGCGCGGGTAGCTCCACACCACGACCGCGAGGCCGTGCTTCTTCGCGTGGAGCGTGAGCTCGCGCAGGCTCTCGAGCTGCAGGTTCCGCGCGTCGGAGCCCGGGTAGATGGTGTAGCCGATGGCGACGCACCCGAGCCGGATGGCGTCCTTCACCGAGGCCGTGACGGCAGAAATGGGCGCCCCTCCGAGCTTGGACAGCGAGTCGGAGTTGTTCACCTTGAGGATGAGCGGCACCTGACCGGCGAACTCGGCCGCCCCTGCCTCGATGAAGCCGAGCGGCGCAGCGTAGGCGTTGCAGCCGGACTCGATGGCGAGCTGGAAGTGGTAGCGCGGATCGTAACCCGCGGGGTTCGGAGCGAACGAGCGCGCCGGCCCGTGCTCGAAGCCCTGATCGACGGGCAGGATGACGAGCTTGCCGGTGCCACCGAGCCGCCCGTGCATGAGGAGCCGCGCCAGGTTGGTGAGCGTTCCCGGGTTTTCGGAGGAGTACCAGGTCAGGATCTGCTTCACGCGGTCGGTCATTCGAGTCTGCATGGGAGCTCCGTGGAACGGTGGGCGGCCAATGGGGTGCGAGAGCCCCGTTGTATAGCCGGGTGCGTCGGGCGCTCAAGCGCAGGTGTGGCGGCGTGATGACGCTGCAGCCGCAAGACTCGCAGGCGCCGCGGACCGATGAAGGGAGCGTTGCCGCCCCACGGGGAATCGTTCGCTTACCCGGTCGATTTGGGCGTTGGCAAGCATCCGCACACCACCGAATCGCTCGCGTGGGGTAGCGTTTCCGGCTCGAGACCTTACCTCTTAGCTATGTCCTCTCCAGTAGACTCGCCTCCTGACAAGGCTCTCATCACCTGTGGTGAAGCTGCCCGCCGCCTGGGCGTTGCGCCCGCGACCCTCAAGCGCTGGACGGAGAGCGGGCGCTTGCCGTGCGTGCGCACCGCGGGTGGCCATCGCCGCTTCGAGCCCGACCAGATCGCGCGCTTCGGCGAGCGGCTGGGCAGCGAGCCGGATGCTCTGCGCCGATGGGTGGACCGCCTTCTCCAGGACCCCGACCGCGCGCTCTCCTCCGCTCTGCTCCTGGAGCGGGCGCGGCTCGGCGCGTGGTGGCGCGTCGCCGAGGCGCTGGGAAGCGTCTTCGGGGACCTCGGCAACCGCTGGGCGGAAGGCTCGGTGTGTGTCCTCGAGGAGCACGCAGCTTCCGACCGCCTCTCGCGCGCGCTGGCTCGCTGCTGCGAGCCCCTCCTGCCCCGGGCGGATCGACCCAGGATGATCCTCGCCACCGCGGAGGGCGAGGATCACACGCTCGGCCTGTCGCTCGTGGAGCTTTGCGCACGCGAGCGCGGCTGGCGAGCGGTGTGGGCCGGGCGGGCGACGCCGTGCTCCGAGCTCGTTGGAGCCGTTCAGCGGGGCGACGTGGAGGCGGTCGCGCTCTCGGCAAGCGTGACGAGCCCGCGCGAGGTGCTGGCGCGCGAGGTCGAGGAGCTCGGTGCGGCCTGCGCCCGCAGCGGTGTGGCCCTGGTGGTCGGGGGCCAAGGCCCGTGGCCCGACCCGATGCCTCACGGCCGCATCGAGCGCACGTTCGCCGGCTTCGACACCTGGATGCAGGGGCTCGAGGCGAGCGGAAACGTGGCCCGCGGCATCTTCCCCCGCTCGGTTCCGCGCGGCGGAACGGCGCTTCACGTCCCCGCCCGGCGGCTCGACGGCCAGGCCACCGGGTCCGACGGCACGGCGCCCGTCGTCGGCGCGGAGCTCGACAGCTGAACGACGGGCCGCGGTGAGCGCCCGCGCCGCGCCCGACCTGCGGCGCGGAGGTGACCATCAAGAACCGGCGCGCAGGGCGGCCTGGCCGTGACAGCGAGGCGCGAAACCGCATCCTTCCTCGCGGCACCGCGCCTCGGTCCTGCCGATCTCGTGGGGCGCCTTGGTGAGCTCCGACCCCGAGTGCGCTGCCAGCGCGAGTCGCGGAGCCTCCCGGCCGAAGCGCCGCAGCTCGGCGGCGGAGGGCGTCAGGTCGATGCGAGGGCAACTTCCCCGCAGGAATTGGAGCGAGGCAGCGACGGTGTGCTGCGGGAACGCCCGCCCCGCCGCCAGCGAGTAGGCGACGAGCTGGACGCGGTAGGCGTCCGCCGCGCCGCGCGTGGCGAGCGCGTACTTGAAATCGACGACCTCGACCCGGCGCCGGCCCGACACGATCGCGTCGATGGACCCGGACAGATAGCAGGCCGGCACGCCCTCCTCCGGCGAGTCCAGGCGCAGCAGGAAGGGCACCTCGCGCCGGAGAAGGCCGGCCCGGGCGGCGGCGACGAGCGCCTTGCCGGGCTCGGCATCCAGGAACTGGAGCACGTCCCCCAGGATGCGGCGCACGCCCGTCGAGCGCGGGTCGAACCCGCGCCGGGACGCGACCGCTGAGAGCTGCGGCCGGAGCTCGAGGGGCGACAGTGTGAGATCCACCTCGGCGAGCATGGCGTGCGCCAGCGTGCCGCGCGCAGTGGCTCGGTCCGGATCGTCCTGGGCAGGGCTCCCGCCCGCCGCCGGCTCCTGGAGTCCGAGCTGCCGGGTCAAGTGCACCTTTCGTGAACAACGCGCATGTGCAGAAAGCGCGGTCACCGCGAGCCGGACTGGAGCGGGTGGCGGCGCTGCGGCGAGGAGGAGCGGTCGCTGGGTCGGCGTCGAGGCCGCGGTCGGCGTCGTGGTCGGCGTCGTGGTCGGCGTCGCGGGCGGCGTCGTGGTCGGCGGCGCGGTCGGGGTCGCGGTCGGGGTCGGGGTCGGGGGCGGGGTCGGGGTCGGGGTCGCGGTTGTGGTCGTAGCCGTACCCTCAGTCGCAGTCGCAGTCGCAGTCGCAGTCGCCGTCTCGCCCGCGCGGGCCGTTCCCGCCTCCCCGCTCGGGATCCTCCGCACCAGCTCCGGCCTCGCCAAGAAGGCCGCCTCCACCAGAGCGCGCCAGGTGTCGCCACCCCTCGGCGCCTCGCCCGAGAGGACCAGGTGGTCGCGCGCTCGCGTGAGGGCGACGTACAGCAGCCGCCGGGACTCCGCAGCCGACGCGCGCCGCGCCTCCGCCCGCGCGGCCTCGACGGTGGCGGTCGCACGGTGGAGGTCGAGCTCGGGATCGTAGAAACAGAGCGCGATCCGGCCCTCCTCGTCGCACAGGGCGCGCCGCCCATCGTGGGGCGCGAGCGCGCCCAGATCGGGTACGAAGACCACGGGCCACTCGAGCCCCTTGGCTTGATGAACGGAGAGGAGGGAGACGGCGTCCACCGCCTCCGGCTCGGCCTCGGGCTCGCGCGGGGGCAACCGGGCGAGCTCCCGCAGCCGCGCCGCGAACGCTGGCAGGGTGCCGCCCCGCGCGTCGTGGGACTCGGCGAGCGCGATGGCCTTCCGGACGTTGGCGGCGCGCCGCTCGCCGTCGGGCGCGGCGAGGTGCGCCGCCTCCAGATCGAGCCCCTCCGCGGCCCGGACGAGGAGCTCCGCAGCACCGGCGCGGCCCGCGAGCGGAGCGAGCTCCTGCCAGACGGCGAGGAACTGGCGCAGCCGTTCGAGCTCATCGGGATCGGGCGCTCCCGCCCGTCCCTCTCGCGCCAGCGCGGACAGCACCTCTCCGGGCGACCGCCGCCCGAGCGTGGGCAGCGACAGCCGGGAGAGATCGAAGAGCGTGGAGTCGGAGACGCCGCAGAAGGGCGATCGCAGGAGCGCCGCCCAGGCAAGGGCGTCATCCGGCTGCGCGAAGGAGGCGAGGAGCTCGCCGAGGTCGCGCACCTCGGGCGCCTGGTAGAAACCGCCCCCTCGCGCGAGCCGGTAGGGCACGTCGGCCTCCCGGAGCGCGCGCGCGTACGGCCCGACGTCGGTGAGCCGGCGGAAGAGCACCGCCACCTCCCCGTAGCGGGGGGGCCGGGGGCAGCAATCCGCGCCGGTCACGGACACCCCGGCGGCTCCCGACGCCAGGGCTGCCACCCGCAGCGCCACCGCGCGCGCCTCGCGCAGCCGGCGCTCCGCGGCAGGGCCGCCCTCCCCGTCCTCCAGCACCTCGCACGCCGGCCCGGGCTCACCCGCCCGCACCGCGCGGAGCCGGTCCTCCTCGCCGAAGGCGAGCTCGTACGCGCGCGGCTGCGCCGCCGGTGGCTGCATGGCCCGCAGGGAGACCTCGTTCACCACCTCCAGCACGGCCGGCGTGGAACGATGGTTTCGCGAGAGGTGCAGCACCCGGGCGCCGGCCTCCCGCGAGAAGCGCTCCACCAGGCTCCTGAAGACGGTCACGTCGGCGCCGCGGAAGCGATAGATCGACTGCTTGAGGTCGCCGACCGCCACCAGGATCGGCCGCGGCTCCTCACCCTGCGTGAGGAGCTCGAAGAGCTCCCGCTGCAGCGCGTTCACGTCCTGGTATTCGTCCACCAGGAGCGCCCGGTACCGGGCCCGCAGCTCGGAACGGAGCCCCTCGTCGCTCCGCAGCAGGTCGCGCGCGCCCGTCAGGAGGTCGTCGAAGTCGAGCGCCCGCGCCTCCCGTTTTGCTGCAGCGTAGCGGGCCTCGGCATCGGCGACGATCCGGCACAGCTCCTCCTGGGCCGGCTGCGCGAGCACCTCCGCGGCGAGCGGCCCGAGCCGTTCGCAGGCCGCGAGGAGCTCGGCGCGCAGGCCGCGCGCCTCCGCCGGATCGGTGCTGCCGACGCGCCAGCTGCGGAGCGCACCGGCCAGGGCGTCGCCGACCGTCAGGTCGCGCCTGTCGGGTGGAGCGCCGGGCTCGGGGAGGCCACCCAGGGCCGCCCCGAGGGCCTGGAGGGCTGCGCGCCCACTCTTGGTGCGGACGCTCGGCCCGAGCGCCGCGATGGCGGCCGCGAGCCCGCGGGCGCTCTCCCTCGCCGCGAGCGCCTCGCCCGATCGGTCTGGCGCCGGGCGCGGCGGCGAGCGATCGCCGCGGGTGGCCCGCGCGAGCGCGAGGTCCACCATGAGGTCTGCGAGGCCGGCGCGCCTCCCGCCGGCGCCGTGGCCGGCACACAGGTCGGCGGCGAGCGAGCCCCCCGCGTCGAGCGCCCCGATCACGGCCGCGCGCGCGGCATCCCGGCGCATGAGGCGCGCGACGTCCTCCTCGAGGACGGAGCTCTCCGGGTCGATCCCCGCCTCCGCTGCGTGCTCGCGGAGGAGCCTCGCGGCGAAGCCATGGATGGTGCCGATGGCCGCGCGATCGAGGCCGTCCAGCCGGACGCGCCAGGCGCGCTCCTCGGCGCTGCCCTCGGGCTCGTCCGCCCAGCGTGCCCGCACGGCGGCGCGGAGCCGCTCGTCGAGCTCGGCGGCAGCGCGCTCGGTGAAG
This sequence comes from Myxococcales bacterium, assembly GCA_038320275.1. Taxonomy (GTDB): domain Bacteria; phylum Myxococcota; class Myxococcia; order Myxococcales; family Anaeromyxobacteraceae; genus Anaeromyxobacter_A. The sequence continues at coordinate 11,891 of JBBQEB010000102.1, forward strand.
GTGATGACGACGAGCTCGGCCGGGTCTGCGGCGGTCCCCGTAGCTTCCCCGGAGAGCAGCCGGATGCAGAGCTCCACGAGGCAGGTGGTCTTGCCCGCGCCGGCGCCCGCGGAGACCGCGGTGGGGCCCCGCAGGTCGAAGAGCGCCCGCGCGGCGCCGTCCCAAACCTTGCCGCCCGTCACGGCGCGCCCCGGTTCTCGAAGCGGCAGAGCGCGCCCAGGCTGCACCCGGCGCAGTCGCGCGGCGCGATGGGGAGCTCTCCAGCGCGGACGCGGCCGACGAGCTCCACCACGGCGTCGGCGAACGGGCGCTCCCCGCGGCCGCGCGCCGCGCTCCGCGCCTCGCGGGTCATCGCGAAGAGCCCGTCGCCTGGCGAGCTCTCGAAGGCGGGCGCGCGCTCGGCGGAGCGGAGCAGCCCGTAGGTGGCGGAGAGCTGCCGGCGGCCGGGAAGCGCACGGGCGGCGGCGAGCAGGTACGCCGGCACCTGGAAGTTCGTCTCTCCCATGGCCTCGGGCGCGAGCCGGTCCTTCCAGTCTGGCCGGGCGCGCGCGTCCTTGTAGTCGATGAGCAGGAGCCGCTCGGCGTCAGCGTCCACCCGGTCCAGCCGGCCGCGCAGCCGCACCGCATCGCGGCCTTCGCCGAGGACGAGCGGCGGCACGCCGGACCCGCCGCCGAACTCGTGCTCCAGGAGCGCCGGCCTGAGGCGGGGATCTTCGCCCGCCTCCGCCGCCACCACCCGCAGCAGACGCGAGAGCACCGCCCCCTTGCGCGCGGCCCAGACGGCTGGATCTCCCACGCGCCCGTCCGCGGCGAAGGCTTCGAAGGTGCGCTCGGCCACCTCGCGCAGGTGGTCGCTTTCCTCGGGAGCCCCGCTCAGCGGGGGAGTGCCGCCCTGAAGCCGCTCGCGGTGGAAGCGCTCCAGGACCGCGTGCGCGAGCCGCCCTTCGTCGCGCGGGTCGATGTCGAGCTCGGCCGTCTCCGGCTCGCCCAGCCGGAGCACGACGTGGCCAAAGGTTTGATAGGCGCAGCGCGCGTGCACCTCGAGCTGGCTCGGGGTCCATTCAACCGGCAGCGCGGCGGCGAGCTCCTCCTGTCGGTCCGAGAGCGCACCTGCCCAGCGGGAAGCCACGCGCGCCGAAACCGCCTCTGCGCGGTCGAGCTCGAGGCGACCCCGCTGCCTCGCCGACGCGGCCCTGCGTGCGAGCCGCGGATCAGCCGCGGCGAGCTCCGCAAGCGCGGCGTCGCCCGCCAGGGCGGCGTTCCGGATCGCTTCCCGCGCGGTCTGCGGGAGACCTGTGGGCCTTCCGCCTGGGCCGGCGACCTCCGCGCCCGCGGCGGCGAGCACCTCCAGCGCCAGCGCGGATGGAGCGCTGCCGGGGCCTTCCGGGCCGGAGCCTGCCCAGGTGAGTCCCACTGTCTCCCGCCCCACCGCGAGCGCGCAGAACGCCTGGTGCAGTGCCTCGGCGCGGCGTGCCGACGACGTGGGCAGCGCCAGCCGCCCGGCCACGCGATTCACCGCGATGCGCTCCGCGTCCCGGAGCAGCGGCTCGGGCGGCGGCGCAGCCGGAAACGCCCCCTGGCCTGCCCCAATCACGATGGCCGCCCGAGCGGTGAGCCCCGGCGCCTCGCGCACCGGCCACAGCTCGACGGCATCTGCCGCAGCCTCGGGGGCGGGCGGGGCCACAGCCCGGTCCAGCGCGACCTCGAGCAGGGCTCGCCACTCGGACGCCGGCAGCACGTCCTGGCCGCGCCCCAGCATCGCCACGGCGCGCGCGACCTCGTCCGCCACGTCCTCCAGCCGGACCAGGGCCTCGGTATCGCGGCGGGCCAGGCCAGGCTCCGTCCGAGCCGCGCGCCTCTGGGCGCCCAGGTGGGCGAGCACCCCGCGCAGCCGCTCGGCGTGATCGCGAGCGCGGCCGGCGC
>JBBQEB010000103.1:0-13785 GCA_038320275.1 Myxococcales bacterium
CGGCGGGGTCGAAGTCGCCCAGCGCAGCCACCAGCCGCTCGTCGGGAGCCCAGGCCACCCATCGCATCGCGCCACCCGAAGCGAGGAGAAAGGGAGCGCCTCCCGCGGTGGGAACCACCTTCACCTCGCGCGCGATGCCGGGTTGAGCGTTCGCGCTCCCGGAGGCTTGCGGGTCCTGGTACCCCCGCGCGTACGCGATGAAGGTGCCGCGGGGCGAGACGCGGAAGCCAGCCGCCGGCGACACGCCGGTGTCGAGGACCGGTCCGGCGGAGGTGGGCGCCGCGCCGAGGCTCGCGACGCGGAAGTCCGAGGCGTCCAGGCCGCCGGCGGGAAAGGTGGGCAGAACCAGCAGGGGAGGAGCCTGGTCTCCCCCGGAGGCCGCGGGCGCGAACGCGGAGTAGCCCAGCGAGGCGTCGGCCCAGAGCAGCGCGTCCGTTCCGGTGGCGGCATCGACGGCGTGAATCGCGGCGTGCTGGAAGAGCACGCTCCAGCCCGTGGCAACCACGACGGTGCTCCCGACCACCGTCACCTGGTCGACCCCGGTGGCCAGCGTGCGTGGCGCATGGCCCTCCACCCCGTCCCACGACCTGACCGCCGTGCTCGCTCCGGATCCCGCCACCCATACCAGCGAGCGCCCGTCGACGGTCCAGCTCACCTGCCGGACCCCGCTGTCGAGCGGGGCGGCCGGGGAGGTCGATGGAGGGAGCGTCGCCACGTGGAGCTCTCCGCCCCCGAGGGCGGAGTACCCGGTGAGCCAGGCCACGCGCGTCCCGCCGGGCGCAAGGCGGTAGAGGTAGAAGTCGAAGCGCGAGGCGGCGGCTGCGATGAGCTGCGGGGTCGCTCCGGCCCAGTAGAAGAGGTCGCCCTGGCGCTGGGTGGCGTCGTAGTTCCCCACGTACAGCACCGCGTCTCCTCCCGGACCGGCGAAGTCGTAGTTCTCCACCCGCACGTTGGAGGCGACCGCGCGGGGTGAGGCCGGCGCTGTCAGATCGACGAGCACGAGCCGCCCCGTCACGTAGCCCACGTCCGCCAGGGTGAGGAGCTTCGTCCCCGAGCCGTCGAAGCGGGCGCCGGTGGAGCCGTCGATGATCCCTCCGGCCCCGCCGTTCTTCCCCACCACCACCGGCGTCGAGCCCGGCGCGGAGGAGAGCACCGTCACGTTCCCGGCCCCGGTCACGGGGTCGTACCGGTCGAGGTAGACGATCCCGCCCGGCGTGGGCGGCGTCGCGCAGGCTCCGCCGAAGCTCCGCACGTCGGCCGAGGGCGAGCCGTTCACGATCTTCCCTGCGGGGCCGGAGTAGAAGCAGCCCCCGCGCCAGGCGGGGACGTCGGGCGCGAAGCTCGCCACTGGCGGCGCGGCCGTGGCGGAGGCCCCGCCGAGGACAGGTGTGGAAGCGGTGTGCTGTCCGATCCCGGAGGAGCTCGAGGCCGATCCTCCGCCACAGGCGGCGAGCGTCGCGATGGCAGCGGCGAGGACGGCGGGGCTGCGCTTCATGTGGATGTTTTCCCCTTCCCCCGGCGCGGGTGCCGGAGGCTCATCTACTCGCCGGCGAGGGCGCTGCAAGCGCGGGGCGCGGCGCCGCGCCTCCCTGCGGGCTCGCCGGGCGCGCGCCTCGCGCGAGGAGGGCCAGCGCGAAGACGAGGACGGCCGCCGCCGCCAGCACGAGGAGCGCCTTCCGGTGATCCACCCGCCGCTCGCGCACGCCGCGCAGCGCGAGCATGGTTCCCGCCCGGGTGAACCGCTGCGAGCTCTCCGGCCGGACGAGGTCGTCGTCTCCCACGAAGCCCTGCGCGTAAAGCGCGTGCAGGTCGGCGAGGGTGGGGCAGACGAGCTCCTTCCCCTCCGCGTCGCGGATCACATAGCGCATGGGCGGTACGCGGGGCGTCGTCACGGCGGCCCCAGCTCCGCACAGATGGCCTCCGCCACGCGCAGCCCGTCCACCGCCGACGACGCGATGCCCCCCGCGTAGCCCGCGCCCTCACCAGCCGGGTAGAGCCCGGCGATGCCGGGGGACTGTAAGGTGTCGGCCCGGCGAACGAGCCTGCAGGGCGAGCTGGTGCGCGTCTCCACGCCCACCAGGATGGCCTCCTCGGTGACGTAGCCGCGCATGCGCTTCTCGAACGCTCTCAAGCCGGCGCGGAGGGCCGCTTTCACTGGCTCGGGGTACAGCACGGACAGGTCGGCGTGGGTGAGCCCGGGGCGGTAGGAGGAGCGCCCCGGCGCCGTGCCCGCGCGCCCGGCGAGGTAGTCGGTCATGCGCTGCGCCGGAGCGCGGTAGCCGCCTCCCCCGAGCGCGTACGCCCGCCGCTCCCAGGCGCGCTGCCACGCGAGCCCCGCCAGCGGGCCCTCGAATCCCTCGGCGGCGAAGTCGGCGGGCCCCACCGCCGCCACGATGCCGGCGTTGGCGAGCGCGGAGGAGCGGTGGGAGCTCGACATCCCGTTGGTGCAGGTCATGCCCTCCTCGGTCGGGGTCGGCACCACCACGCCTCCGGGGCACATGCAGAAGGAGAAGACTCCGCGCTGGCTTCCGCCCACCCGCGGGTTGTCGGCGAGCTTGTAGTCCGCCGGAGGAAGGTGGTGCTCGCGCGCCGCGGTCCCGTACTGGATGCGATCGATGAGCGCCTGCGGGTGCTCGGCGCGGAATCCCACCGCGAAGGGCTTCGCCTCGACGGGCCAGCCTCGCCGCGCGAAGAGCTCGAAGAGCTCGCGGGCGCTGTTCCCGGGGGCGAGCACCAGCCGGTCACAGGGGAGGACGCGGCCATCGGCGAGCGCGAGGCCGTGCATCCGCCCGTCCACGACCTCCAGATCCACCGCCCGCGCGCTCCAGTGAAAGGTGCAGCCGCCCCCTTCCAGCTCGGCCCGGAGCGCGCTTACCGCCGCCGGCAGGACGTCGGAGCCGACGTGCGGCTTTCCCTCTTCGAGGATCCGCTCCACCCCGCCGTAGTGGGCGAAGAGCTCCACCACCTTGCGCACCGCCGGATGGTGGATGCGCGTGCCGAGCTTCCCGTCCGTGTACGCCCCCGCCCCCCCCTCGCCGAAGTTCATGTTCGACTCGGGATCGAGCGTCCCGTCGCGGAGGAGCTTCGTCACGTCCACCCGCCGCGGCCCGACGAGGCGCCCGCGGTCCACCACGACCGACCGAACCCCGCGCTCCAGCAGCGCGTGCGCGCAGAAGAGGCCGGCCGGCCCGGCGCCCAGGATGACGGGAGGCAGCTCCGGCTGCCGGGCCCGGGGGGGCGCCGGGGCGGGGGCGGGCACCTCGCTGACCTCGGCAAGGCCCGCGGGGAGGGTGCCTTCCACCTCCGCCTCGACGTGCAGGAGCCAGCGGGGCTGCCCCTTCTTGCGGGCGTCGAGCGCGCGGCGCACGACGGAGAGGGAGCGCAGGGCGCCGGCCGAGACGCCGAGCCGGGAGGCCACCCGGGCGGGAAGCGAGGCGTCGTCCTCCCCGGGCCAGAGCGTGACGTTGAGGACACGGTAGCGCATGCGGGGGGATGGATGTAGCGCCCGACGCGGGGCGTCGCCCGGCGCCCGAGCGCCGGCGCGCCGCGTGAGAAGCCTGCGTCCTTGCACGCCTTTCGGGCGGGGGTTTGGCGTTGACGGGCCGGGAGCGCGCAAGTAGTTTACCGCCCGTCCCTCCACCCCACACGCGGTCCTTCAGGAGCTTCGGCATGGCGCGCATCGCTATCAATGGGTTCGGTCGCATCGGTCGCTGCATCGTGCGCGCGGCGCTGAAGCGCGGGGAGAAGGACCTCGAGTTCGTGTCCATCAACGACCTCACCGACACGACGACGCTCGCCCACCTGCTCAAGTACGACTCGGTGCACGGGGTCCTGGAAGCCGAGGTGAAGGCCACCGACACGGCCATCGTCGTGAACGGCAAGGAGATCCAGATCACCAAGGTGAAGAACCCCTCCGAGCTGCCGCACAAGGCGAACGGCATCGACCTGGTCATGGAGTGCACCGGGCTCTTCACCGAGCGCGCCAAGTCCGAGGCCCACCTGCAGGCCGGCGCCAAGCGAGTGATCATCTCGGCGCCGGGAAAGGGCGTCGATTTCACGGTCGCCTACGGCATCAACCACGAGAAGATCGACAAGGCGAAGCACGTCATCATCTCGAACGCGTCCTGCACCACGAACTGCCTCACGCCGGTCGCGAAGGTCCTGCTCGAGAGCTTCGGCATCAAGCGCGGCCTCATGACCACCATCCACTCGTACACGAATGACCAGAACCTCCTCGACCTGCCGCACAAGGACCTCCGCCGCGCCCGCGCCGCTGCCCTGTCCATGATCCCGTCCACCACCGGAGCGGCCAAGGCCGTGGCGGAGGTGATCCCGGAGCTCAAGGGCAAGCTGCACGGCACGGCGGTGCGCGTCCCCACGCCCAACGTCTCCCTGGTCGACCTCACCGTGGAGCTCGAGAAGCCGGCCTCGGTGGAGTCCATCAACGCGGCCTTCAAGGCCGCCGCGGAGGGCGCGCTCGCGGGCGTCCTGAAGTACTCGGAGGAGCCGACGGTCTCCATCGACTACAACGGCGACGCGCACTCCGCCATCTTCGACGCCACCAACACGATGATGGTCGACCCCACCTTCGCCAAGGTCTTCGCCTGGTACGACAACGAGTGGGGCTTCTCGAACCGGATGATCGACGTCGCCAAGTACCTCACCCGGTAAGCGAAGGCGGTCCTCCTCATGGCGCTCAAGATCATCGACGCCCTCGATCTGGCGGGGAAGCGGGTCTTCATTCGCGTGGACTTCAACGTCCCGCTCGACCCGTCCGGCAAGGTGGCGGACGACCAGCGCATCCGCGCTGCCCTGCCCACCATCCAGTACGCGGTGGCCAAGCGGGCGAAGGTCATCCTGGCCTCGCATCTGGGCCGGCCCAAGGGCAAGCCAGAGGACCACCAGAAGCTCACCCTCGAGCCTGCGGCGGCGCGGCTGTCCGAGCTCCTGAAGCAGGACGTGATCCTCGCGGACGACTGCGTGGGCGACGGCGTGAAGAAGCTCGTCCGCGACCTCGGTGACGGCCAGGTGCTCCTCCTCGAGAACCTGCGCTTTCATCCCGAGGAGGAGGCGAACGACGAGTCCTTCGCGCGCGAGCTCGCGAGCCTCGCGGACGTCTGGGTGAACGACGCCTTCGGCACCGCGCACCGCGCGCACGCGTCCACCGCGGGCATGGCGAAGTTCGTGAAGGAGAAGGCGGCCGGGTTCCTCATCCAGAAGGAGCTCGACTATCTCGGCAAGGCGCTCGCGAAGCCCGCCAAGCCCTTCGTCGCCATCCTGGGCGGCGCCAAGGTGTCGGACAAGATCAAGGTGATCGAGAACCTGCTGGGGAAGGCCGACACCATCTGCATCGGCGGGGCGATGGCCTACACGTTCCTCGAGGCCGAGGGAGTGCCGGTCGGCAAGAGCAAGGTCGAGAAGGACAAGCTCGATCTGGCGCGCTCCCTGATGGAGAAGGCGAAGGCCGCCAAGGTCGACCTGCTTCTTCCGGTGGATCACGTCTGCGCCACCGAGGCCAAGGAGACGGCCCAGCGCGAGGTGGTGAACGACCGCGCCATCCCCGAAGGCCTCATCGGGCTCGACATCGGCCCGAAGACGCTCGATCGCTATCGGCAGCGGGTCCTCGACGCCAAGACGGTGTTCTGGAACGGACCGATGGGTCTCTTCGAGCAGAAGCCCTGGGCCGAGGGGACGTTCGGTATCGCGCGCGCCATGGCCGAGTCGCACGCGGTCACCGTCGTCGGAGGGGGCGACAGCGCGGCCGCCGTCGAGGAGGCGGGGCTCGTCGCGAAGATGAAGCACGTGTCGACCGGCGGGGGGGCCAGCCTCGAGTTCATCGAGGGCCGCGTCCTCCCCGGCATCCAGGCGCTCGAGGGCTAAGGCATGGCGAGAATCAAGTTCGTCTGCGGTAACTGGAAGATGCACAAGACCACCGCCGAGGCGCGCGACCTCGTGCGGTCGCTCGCGTCCGGGCTGCAGGGTCTCGCTGGAAAGGTGCAGGTGGCAGTCGCGCCGCCCTTCACCGCGCTGGCGGTGGTCGAGGCCTCCATCCGCGGGACGGGCATCGAGCTCGCCGCGCAGAACGTCCATGGCGAGGCGCAGGGCGCCTTCACCGGCGAGATCGCCGCGTCCATGCTGGCGGACCTCGGGGTCCGGCACGGGATCGTGGGCCACTCCGAGCGCCGTCACATCTTCGGCGAGACCGACGAGGAGGTGCGCAAGAAGGCGGCTGCCCTGCTGAAAGCCGGCATCCTGCCCATCGTCTGCGTGGGGGAGACCCTCGAGGAACGGGACGCAGGGCGCACGCTCGAGGTCGTCTCTCGCCAGGTGCGGGCGGCGCTCGATGGGCTCGCGCCCGCCGAGATCGCCCGCATGACGCTGGCCTACGAGCCGGTGTGGGCCATCGGCACGGGCAAGACCGCCACCACCGCGCAGGTGCAGGAGGTCCACGCGGCGGTGCGCGGGCTGGTGCGGGACCTCGCCGGCGGTGCCGCGGACAGCGTCCGCATCCAGTACGGCGGCTCGGTGAAGCCCGAGAACGCCGCAGAGCTCATGGCGCAGCCCGACGTCGATGGCGCGCTCGTCGGAGGGGCCAGCCTCAAGGCCTCCGACTTCTCACAGATCGTGAAAGGCGCGCTCCGTTGATCACCCTCGTCACCATCCTCCACATCGCCGTCTGCGTCGTCCTCATCCTCGTGATCCTGCTTCAGGCAGGAAAGGGGAGCGGCATGGGTGCCGCGTTTGGCGGCGGTTCCCAGACCGTCTTCGGCGGGCGCGGCGCGCAGACCTTCCTCGGCAAGGTGACGAGCGGCTGCGCGGCCATCTTCATGCTCACCTCGCTCACGCTCGCCTATCACGCGTCGCACACGGGCTCGGTGATCCGCGCCGCTGATCCGGGTCCATCGAAGAGCGGGCCCTCCGCGCCGGTGCCGCCCGGCCCATCGGGTGAGACGGGCGCGCCCTCGCCGCCACCGCTCGGGCAGCGTGCGCCGGCCGCCCCCCAGGGCCCGGCCAGCACGGCTCCCGCCCCGGCTCAGCCCGCCCCGGCCAAGGAGGGGGGGGCGGCCAGCGGGCCGCTATGCGGCGCCGGACGGCGCGTGGATCACGCGAACGCCCTCGCGCGTCGCCGCCACTGCGAGGCGCGCCACCGCGTGGCAGGCGAGGCACACTCCGCACCCCTTGCCGCCACCGAAGCGGGCGTGGATGTCTCCGCCGCACGCGACGCAGGCTCGCGGCATCGACACGTCGTGGAAGTCAGGCACCTCCTGATGCAGTTCACCGGTCATGGCTCCATGGGTAACGCATGCCCGGACCTTGGCAAGTGGCGCGCCACCGGGCAGGCGCCAGCCGCGGGCGAATTCGTCTCGCCGGGCCTCGAGATGCACCACCGCTGCGCCCTGCGCGCGCTTGCGTCCACGCGCAGCCTTTGCTAGATCAGGCCGGCCGCGAAACGCCCAGGTGGTGGAACTGGTAGACACACCATCTTGAGGGGGTGGCGCCGTAAGGCGTGCGAGTTCGAATCTCGCCCTGGGCACTTCAGCAGCGCCGGCCGCCGCGTGAACCCTCACCGCGGCGGGGCCCCTCCCGGCGGGCGCCACTTCCCGCCCTCGTCGAGGCACTAGGCCCCCTCCAGCAACCCCCGCTTGCCCTTCGCGTCCTTGAACGTCTCCGCCTCGGGGAGCGGTGACTTCTTGTCCGTGATGTTGGGCCACGTCTGGCTGAGCCGGGCGTTCAGCGCCACGTACTCCGTCCACTGCGGGGGCAGGCTCTCCTCGGGAAAGATGGCCTTGGTGGGGCAGGCGGGCTCACAGGCTCCGCAGTCGATGCACTCGTCGGGATGGATGACGAGGAAGTTCGGCCCCTCGTAGAAGCAGTCCACCGGACAGACCTCGACGCAGTCGGTGTACTTGCACTTGATGCAGGGCTCGGCGACGACGTAGGGCATCGGTCCCTCCTCTCACTCGTAGTAGTCGAGGCCAAGGTGCGTGATGAGCTCCTCGCCGGCCAGGTGGCGGAGCGTGTTCTTGAGCTTCGCCTGCTGGATGAAGAGGTCGTGCTCCGGGTAGAGCCCCTCCGCGTGCATGGGGCTCTTGAAGAAGAACGAGAGCCACTCCTGGATGCCCTTCATCCCCGCCCGTGCGGCGAGGTCCATGAAGAGGGCGATGTCGAGCGCCACCGGTGCAGCCAGGATGGAGTCGCGGCAGAGGAAGTTCACCTTGATCTGCATCGGGTAGCCGAGCCACCCCACGATGTCGATGGCGTCCCAGCCCTCCTTGTTGTCGCCGCGCGGAGGGTAGTAGTTGATCGCGACCTTGTGGTCGAAGTGGCCGTACAGGTCGGGGTAGAGCTTGGGCTGCAGGATGTGCTCCAGCACCGACAGCTTCGAGACCTCCTTCGTCTTGAAGCTCCCGGGATCGTCCAGCACCTCGCCGTCGCGGTTGCCGAGGATGTTGGTGGAGAACCAGCCCTGCAGGCCGAGCAGCCGCGCCTTGAGCATGGGCGCGATGGTGGTCTTCATCAGCGTCTGGCCGGTCTTGAAATCCTTGCCTGCCACCGGGACGCCCTTCGACCGCGCCAGCTCCTCCAGCGCGGGGACGTCGACCGTGAGGTTGGGGGCGCCGTTCGCGAACGGGACGCCCTCCTGCAGCGCGGCCCAGGCGTAGATCATGGACGGGGCGATGGCGGGATCGTTCGCGGCGAGACCGTTCTCGAAAGCGGCCAGGCTTCCGTGGACGGCGCTCGGCTCGATGTAGATCTCGGTGGAGGCGCACCAGAGCATCACGGCGCGCTCACAGCCCTCCGCCTTCATGAAGCTCCGGATGTCCTCCCGCAGCGCCTCTCCGAGCTCGCGCTTCGTCGGGGCCTTCTTCACGTGCGTCCCGTGCAGCCGCTTCACGTACTCGGGTGCGAAGACCGCCTGCATCGGCCGCAGCGCCGAGAGCGGCTCCTTCAACTGATCGAGCAGCTCGCGGTCGAGGACGGCGGCGTGAACCGCGGACTCGAAGGCGGAGTCCTCGAAGACGTCCCAGGCGCCGAAGCGGAGGCTCGCGAGAGGCGCCATCGGGACCAGCTCTCCCACCAGCGGTGAGCGCCCGTCGGTGCGCTTTCCGAGCCGCACCCGGCCCATCTGCGTCACGGAGCCGATGGGCTTCGCGAGCCCGCGGCGGATGGCCTCGACGCCCGCGACGAGCGTGGTGCCGACGGCCCCCAGGCCGGGGAGGAGCAGGCCGAGATTTCCGGTCGCGGGCGCGATGCTGGGCTTCTTGGGGCGCGGGCTCGACGTCACGGCGACCTCCTGACGACTGGTGGGCCGCCACCTTACCAAAGGCCGGGGGAGAAAGGCCGCCCTCGAGCGCGCAGCGCGCCCGATCCCTCGCCGGTACGATCGCGGGGTGACCCGACCCCTCGTGATCATGCTGCGGGCCGGCGGCTGGGGCGCGCGCCACCACGCGGTGAGCCTCGCGCTCACCGCCGCGGCCCTCGGTGAGGAGGTGCACCTGGCGCTCTTCGGAGCGGCGCTCCGCCGCTTCCTGCGGGGCACCTTCGACGGCGGCGCGAGCGCGCTCGCCCGGGAGGCGAAGGTGGGCTCGCTCACCGAAGCGCTGGCGGAGGGGCGGCGCGATCTCGGCATGCGGGTGGTGGCCTGCGACACGGCGCTGCGGCTGGCGGGATGGGACCCTCTGGCGGCCGTCCCGCCCCTCGACGCGGTGGAGAGCCTGCCCTCGCTCTGGCGACGGGGCATGGATGGGCGCGTACTCACCGTGTAGCGAGGGCGCGGCCCGCTCGCCGGCGCGCGCTTCGAGAGCGCGCGAAGCGCCTCGGGCGGGTAGACTGGCCGGATGGCTGTCCTGCCCCTCCTGCTTCTCGCGCTCGCAGCTCCGCCGCCCTCCGTCGCCGTCCTCGGGCTGGAGTCCGGCTCGGGGGCCCGTGCCCACGAGGCCGTGGCGTCGGCCATCGACGACCGCGACGACCTGAACCTCGTCTCGACCAGGGCCTGGCTCGCGGGCGCCCGGCGCGGCGGGCTCCGAGGCCAGGCAGCGCTCGCGCCGGCCGCGATCCCCAAGGTTGCGCCGCTCGCCCGGGCGGACGCGGTCCTGGTGCTCTCGCTGGTGGGGAAGGGCAGGGCGAGACAGGTCCACGCCGCGCTCATGGATCCCGGAGGACGCGAACTGTGGGCCTCCGACGCGCCGCTCGTGCGCGGCGCGGTCACGGAGGAGGTTTCGATGGAGCTCGCCGGGCGAGTCGCGGCGTCCCTCCAGCCGGCTCCCCCCAGGCCCGCGGCGCCGCCGCCCGCAGCCGAGCCGGTTCCGCTCCCGCCCGTGCCGCCGGCCGCGCCGCCACCCGCGCCGGCACCCGCCCCGCTCGCCGCCCTCGAGGCGGCACCGCTCCGGATCGCGCTGGGCGTGCCGCTCACCTGGCGGAGCCAGTCGCTCGGCCCCGCCGCCACCCCGCTCGAATACCGAACGAACACCCCGTACCTGGGCGTCGCGCTCGACCTCGCCCTCGCGCCCATGCGGCTGCGCGAGGGTACCCGGGCTCCGGGCTGGGCCCAGCCGCTCGAGCTCGACCTCCAGCTCTCCCAGCGCTTCCTGTCGTCGAAGCTCCCCGACGGCCGCAGTCTCGGTTCGAGCGAGGGCCGCGCCAGCCTCGACCTCGTCGCGCCGGTGACGCTCGCCACCCGCACCCGGCTCGATGCGCGCGTTGGCTACGGCTTCCACCGCTTCTCCATCGACTCGAACCCTTACCTCCCGGCCTCCAGCCGCCGGGGTCTGCGGCTGGGCCTCGACGCCACGCAGCCGCTGACGCGCTGGCTCGCCATCGAGGCGGGCGTGCGCTACATGCCGTGGATGAGCCCTGGGGGGGACGAGAAGGCAGCCTTCGGCGAGACCGCCAGCGGCCATGGCCTCGAGCTCGTCGCGGGGGTGCGCGGTCCGCTCGCCTTTGCGCGCGGCCTCGGCTGGAGCGCCGCCTACGACTACCTTCGCTTCTCCGACACGTACTCCGGGCCCGCGGCGATCCTCCCGGGAGAGGGCGCGACCACGGGCTATCATGCGGCCGTGCTCTCGCTCACCTACGACCGCTAGATGCGCTCACTCTCCGACAAGAGCGCCTTGGTGGTGGGCGCGGGCGGGCTGGGCGGCCCGGCGCTGCTGACGCTGGCGTCGGCAGGGGTAGGGCGTATCACCTTCCTGGACGACGACGCGGTGGAGAGCTCGAACCTCCAGCGGCAGCCGCTCTTCGGGGAGGCCGACGTCGGCCAGCGCAAGGCGACCGCCGCCGCGGCGCGCCTCGCCCGCCGCTTTCCCACCCTTGCTCTCGAGCCGCTCGACCGCCGCTTCGACGCGGCCAACGCGGCGGAGCTCGTCGCGCGCCACGACGTGCTGGTGGATGGTTCGGACAACTTCGCCACCCGCTTCCTCGCCAACGACGCCGCGCTCGCCGCGGGCAAGCCGCTCGTGCATGGCGCCGTGCTGCGAACCACGGCCCAGCTCCTGACGGTGCTTCCCGGGAAGACCGGGTGCCTGCGCTGCCTGTTCGAGGGCCCGCCGCCGGAGGGCGCGGTCCCGAGCTGCGCCGAAGCAGGCGTGCTGGGCCCTATCGCGGGCCTCGCCGGCGCGCTCCTTGGGACCGAGGCAGTCCGCGTCCTCCTCGGCGAGCGCGGGTCGTACTCGGGTAGGCTGCTCGTGTACGAGGCGCGCACCGGCAGGTCGCGCACGGTGGCCGTCCCCCGGCGCGAGGGGTGCCCGGGCTGCGCGCTCGCCCCGCCCGCCTCCGCGGCGCGGGCCGACGAGGCCGGCGCATGATCGCGGCGACGGTCGACATTCGGGGCGTCGCCTGTCCGATGACGTGGGTGCGCACGCGCGTCGCGCTCGACCGGCTCGCCCTCGGCGAGCGGCTGGAGGTGCTGCTCAGCCGCGGCGAGGGGCTCGAGAACGTTCCCCGCACGGCGGAGGAGGAGGGGCACGCGGTCGCGCTGCGGGAGCCCGTGACCGGGGCCGGCGAGGGTGACTGGCGCGTCGTGCTGGTGAAGGGCGGGGCTCCGGCGGCGCAGGGGCTGCTTCCCTGAGCGGGCAGAAAGGAGCTCGAACATGCTCTCCGAGGTCGAGGTCGCGCGCTATGCGCGTCAGTTGCTGGTGCCCGGGATGGGCGAGAGCACCCAGGAGCTCTTCCGGTCTTCGCGCGTCCACGTCGTGGGGGCGGGGGAGCTCGCCGGCCCCGCCATGCTGTACCTCGCCGCGGCGGGGGTGGGGACGATCTACGTGGATGACGCGTCGGACGTATCCGCCGAGGATGCGGCGGCCTGGCTCTACGAGCTGAACCAGGTGGGCGAGTCGAGGCTCTTCGCGGCCGTGGGGGCGCTCAAGGCCGCCACCTCGCTTTCGCGCCCCCGGGCCTACGCGACCGGCGCCGATCCCAGCGCTGCGCTCATCCTGCCGGAGTCCCCGGGCCTGGCGCGCGAGGCGGCGGAGCGAGCGCGCGCGACGGGGGTGCCGCACGTGGTGGGCCAGGCCGACGGCGACGGCGGCGAGGTGGTGGCCGTCCCGGTGGGCGCGCCCTGCTTCACCTGTGCAGCGCGCCCGGGCAGCGGGACGCTCCCGCGACCGGGCGTGGCTGCGGCGCTGGGGGCGCTCGCTGCGAGCGAGCTCTTGCTCATGATCGCCGGCGCGGTGCAGGGGCCGGTGGGGCGCCGCGTCGAGCTGGTGCTGGGGCGGCCGCGGGCCCGGGCCACGCTGCGCGTCCCTGGCTGCGCCTGCGGCAAGGCGAGCGGCTGAAGGGGATGGACCCGCTCGACGAGGCCGCAGCGCGGATCGGCCGCCTGGCCGAGCGCGATCCCGGGCGCGAGGTGTGCGGTCTGGTCCTGCGCCGGGGCGCGGCGTCCCTCGAGGTGCTGGAGTTGCCCAACCGCGCCGCCGACCCGTGCACCGGGTACGCCATGGCGCCGGCCGAACTGCTCCGCGCCGTCGCCGGCGCGGAGCGGGACGGGGGCGGGCTGGCGGCGGTGTTCCACTCCCATCCCGAAGGCGGCGCTCGCCTCTCGATCGAGGACCTGCGCGCGGCGCTGCACGAAGGGGAGCCGCTCTGGCCGGGCGTGGAGCAGGTGGTCGTCTCGGTTCGCGGTGGGGTGGCGGCCGAGATCGCCCGATATCGCTTCGAGCGCGGCGCCTTCCGGCGCGTGCCCGCTGCGGGCGGATCGCGGAGGCGCGAGGCGCCGCGAGGACCCGTTGTCTGGCCGTGAATGGCCGCGCGGGTTACAATCAGCGGCGCACGCTCCCGACCTCAGCACGGACGCTCCGCCCGGAGAGACGCATGGACGCGCAGGCGCAGACCGGTTTCATCCTCTGGATCACCGGCATGAACGGCTCCGGAAAGACGTCCCTCGCCCGTCAGCTCCACGGAAAGCTCGCCGCCGCCGGGCGCCGCGCCGAGCTCATCGACGCCGACGATCCCGCGGAGCTCCTGACCCGAGGTCTCGGCCCGAGCAAGGATGACAGGGAGCTCGCGGTGCGCAGGGTGGGGCACGTGGCGAAGATGCTGCTGCGGAGCGGCACGGTCGCGGTCTGCGCCTCGCTCTCACCGCAGCGCGACCTGCGCGAGGCCCTCCGCCGGGAGGCCCGTCGGTTCGTGGAGATCTTCGTCGATTGTCCCATGGAGACGCTGCTCCAGCGCGACCCCATCTACCGCCGGGCGATGGCTGGCGAGGTCCGGAACGTCCCCGGGGTCGATGACCCGTACGAGCCGCCCACGCATCCCGAGCTCACGGTCCAGACCGACCGGGAGCCGGTC
>JBBQEB010000104.1:0-13782 GCA_038320275.1 Myxococcales bacterium
GGAGCGGCGACTCGCGCTGGAGTCGGCGCTCTTCGAGAGGCTGCGGATGCGCGTGCTGGCGGAGGCGGCCCGGCAGCGCACCGCGGCGCGCGCGCTCGCCACGGCCGACGCGCTCCTGTCCTTGGCGAGGGTGGCGGTGGAGCGGGGGTACGTGCGACCGGAGGTGGACGGCGGGGAGGCGCTCGAGATCGTCGATGGGCGCCATCCGGTGGTGGAGGCCATGCTGCCCGCCGACTCGGCTGGCTTCGTGCCCAACGATGTCGCGCTGGCGTCGTCGGCGCGCGGCGCGGGCCACGAGCGGGTCGGCGAGCCGCTGCCGCAGCTCCTCGTCATCACCGGCCCCAACATGGCAGGCAAGAGCACCGTGCTGCGACAGACCGCGCTCGTGGTGCTGCTGGCGCAGATGGGGAGCTTCGTCCCGGCGCGGCGGGCGCGGGTGGGGCTGGTGGACCGCATCTTCACGCGGGTGGGCGCCTCCGACGACCTCGCCCGCGGTCGCTCCACCTTCATGGTGGAGATGACCGAGACGGCCGCCATCCTGCACAATGCCACCCGCCGCTCCCTGGTGGTGCTGGACGAGATCGGCCGGGGGACCTCCACCTTCGACGGCCTCTCCATCGCCTGGGCGGTCGCCGAGCACCTGCACGACGCGGTGGGCTGCCGGACCCTCTTCGCGACGCACTACCACGAGCTGCAGGACCTGGCGCGGGAGCGCCCGCGGGCGCGGAATCTCACGGTGGCGGTGCGGGAGGTCGGCGACGCGATCGTCTTCCTGCGCAAGCTGGTCCACGGCGGCGCGTCCCGGAGCTACGGCATCGAGGTGGCGAAGCTGGCGGGGCTTCCTGCGGAGGTGCTCGCCCGGGCGCGGGAGATCTTGCACAACCTCGAGGCGCTGGAGGTGGACGAGGCGGGTCATGCGGCGCTGGCGCGGGGAGGGCGCCGCGCCGGGCGCCGCGCGGCGGAGGTACAGCTCGGGCTCTTCGCCACCCCGGCCGACCCGCGGCAGGAGGCCGTGCTGCGCGAGCTGGGCGCGCTCGACCTCGACGCCGTGCGCCCGCTCGACGCGCTCAACCTCCTCGCGGGGTGGAAGAAGCGGCTCGGCCCGTGAGGTGAGGCGCGGAGCGCGCCGGGCGGCATGCCGGCCGCGGAGGTCGCAAGGGCGCGCTGCAAGCTCGGCCGACGCTCTCTATATTTAGCCTGAGAGTCCGGCTCGCGCGCGCGGAGGTGCGGAGACGGGTCTGCTCGAAAGCAGCAAGGCGAAGGGCTGGACACCACATCCTTCGGGGTGAGCGCGAGCGCTCGGCCGCGAAGGGCATGAATGCGGGAGAAGACATGAAGGATGCACTGGGGGGCGGGAACAAGACGGAGGGCACCGACGGGAGTCGGCACCTCGATGATGCGGTGCGGGAGTTCGACCTCGGGCGCGTAGCGCGGGAACTGCGCGAGGAAGAGGCGTGGCAGCGAGAGGGGCACAACGCGAGAACGTTGGTCAAGAACGAGAGCCTGCGCATCGTGCTCATCGACATGCATGTGAAGGGGCACCTCAAAGAGCACCAGACCGACTCCCGGATCTCGATCCAGGTCCTGACCGGGAAGATCTCGGTACGCCTCCCCGGCGCGACCCACGTCATCGAGGCCGGGAAGCTCCTTTCCATCGACCAGTCGATCGCTCACGACGTGGAGGCCCTCGAGCCCAGCACGTTCCTCCTCACCCTCGCGCGAAGCGCTCGCGACGCCGAGACCGGCGCCGCATCGGGGTAACGCCTCGCGAGTGAGGCATCCCGGTGGACGACGCGACCCGGTCATCTGCGAGGGCGCGCAGATCGACCGGGAGACACAGCGCCTCCCTGGGTGACCCCCGGGAGTGCGCGTGCTCGCTCTGGCAGCGGCCCGACAGCGTCATCCAGGAGCGGCGAAAGCGCGAGGTTGGCCGACCACCGGTCAGTGGGGACCGGCGCTCGGCCCGCCCGCCACATCGGGGACGATCCTCCGTCCGACCTCTTCACCGCCCGGCGAGGGGCGGTCGATCGACTGCGGGAGCTCGATCCAGAACACCGAGCCTGAGCCATCGCTCACGGCGGACCGGACCCCGACCCGCCCGCCATGCGCCTCGCACAGACGCTTCACGGTCGCGAGGCCCAGACCCAGGCCCTCTTTCCCGCGGGTGGGTCCCTCGCACGTAGGGGAGGAAGATCGCGTCCTCGCTTTCCGGCGGAATGCCCGGCCCCGTGTCCTCGACCTCCACGTGCACGACGCAATCGTGGACGGCCGCCCGGAGAGTGATTCGCCGGACTCCCGTGTCCCCCATGTACTTCATCGCGTTCTGCGTCAGGTTCGAGACGATGCTCGTGAGGACGCCAGCGTCGCACCGGACCCATGAGGGAGGGATGCCATCGACGCGCAGATCGATCCCAGCGCCCTCTGCCGCGGGTCTGATGCCGGCCGCGACGTCCTCGATCACGGCTGCGACATCGACGCTCGCATGGGGCTCGGGCTTCGCGCCGGCGCGTGCGAACTGGAGCAGCCCACCGACGATGCTTCGTATCCGCAGCAAGCTGCGCTGTGCGCGCGCGAGGAGCTCCCGCGCCCGCGCGTCTTCGATGTCGCGCTTCTGGGCGAGGTCCAGCGACATCTGCACGGCCGCGACCGGGTTGAGGATGTCGTGGGCCGCGCGCGCCGCGAACATCTCGAGCTCGCGCGCTTTCGACTCCTCGAGGGCCGCGTGCTCCTCGGCGAGGGCGCCGAAGCGGCGCACACCACGCTGGGTCACGAATCCTGCGAGGATGGTGACGACCACGCAGCACGAGGTCAGCAGGTAGCCGATCCAGGTGGCGTCATGCCGGATCGACTTGATACGCAGGGCGAGGTCTCGGCCGTTCCGTGCATTGAATCGATCGCCTCCGAGCTGATCCTGGCGACGCGATCAGCGGCGGCCGCGACGGCGGGTAGGTCCGACCGCGCCGTCTGGAGGGATCCCGCGTCGAGCTGGGCGAGCGTGCGGTGAACGGTGCCGTCGAACCCGGCGATGGACTCGTTGAGCTCGCGCCAGAGGTCTTTCTCGCCGGGAAAGGTCCGCAGGAGGAGGTACGCGTTGGCCTCGTCCGCGAGGTGTGCGAGCGCCGGTGCCACAGCGGCACGATTCTTCGGCGTCCCCGAAGAAACGGCAGCATCGAGCAGAAACTCAGCGTGACGAACGGTGGTGCGAACTCCGGACAGCCGCTGGATGCTCGGCGCGGAGTTGAAGGCGATGTCGTCCGAGGCGGCATCGATCTGGGCCATCGCGCGCTGCGTGAAGATGTTGGCGGCGAAGAACGTCAGCGCGACGGCGACGAACGTTCCCATCATGAAGGGTACTTCGAGGCGCGAAGAAGTGTCGTGCAACGTCTACCTCGGATGCAGTCTCGCAACGTCCAAGCCGGCGACCGGCTCGCGAACGAGCGGCGTCTCGCTCCGGGTCGAGCGTGCACCACGAGCGCGGCGGACGACATGCCTCCCGCGCGTGTCGGGTGGCGCGGATGGGCTCTGGTCGATCCGTGGCCGGGTCGGGCGCAACACTCCAAGAGAATAGTTAGGACGCCTAACTTGAACAAGGCCCCGAGCATGTCGCCCCCGTCTCCGGGAGTCGATGGGACGATCCCTGCGGCGCCGGAGTGGACTCGATGGCGATCCGCTCGGGCTCGACCCTGCGGCCATCGAGAAGATGAAGGCGCCCGTCTTGGTGCGGGTGATGGACGCCCTCGCGCACGACGCGCCCAAGGAGGACCTCGCCGCGGCAGTGCGCCGCTTCAACGAGGGCATGACGCAGGCGCTCTCGCCCAAGGCGCGCGCGGTGGCGGAGGCGCGCTCCATGACGCCCGGAACGGTGGAGGCCATCGGCAGGCTCCTCGCCGGCGAGGGCGACGCCACCCTGCGCGAGGTGATGCGGGACCGGCCGGAGGGGCTCATCGAGGCGCTCCGTCGCGACGGCATCATCAACGCCCAGAACCAGAGCTCGTGGCTCGCCGGCGGCCGGCTCACCGAAGAGGCGAAGGACCGGGTCGAGGGGATGTTCCTCGGTCGCGTGCTCGGCTCAGGGGACCGGATGGCGGCGACCTCGCCGGCGGTGCTGTCGAAGATCGAGCGCATCGCGCCCGAGCTGGTGCGCGTGGAGGGCGTGAACCCGGAGATGAATGAGGTGCCCACCGTCCAGGCTGCGATCGACGTGATGAATGACGCCAAGCGGCGCGGGTTGACGGTGGAAGACCTCAACGCGCAGACCGGGCTCTTCGGCGGCGACCGGGTGCCGGCTGACGTGGCTGCGCTCGCGGGGCTCATCGAGACGGCGAAGCCAAAGGAGCTGCAGGCCCGGTTCAAGGCCTGGGCCGAGCTCGCGGCGCACGACCCGCGCCAGGCGACGATGTTCGCGCCGAACGCGACGCGGGAGGAGGCCCGGGCGGCTCTGCTGGAGGGGAAGGTTTCGGTGCCGGAGCGTGAGGCGTGGGCGCGCGAGCAGGCTTCGGCTGAGCTGGCCGCGAACCCGGAGCTGCTGCGCGCGGCGCAGCGGTCGAGGCTGGAGCAGCCCTCGCGGCTCGTGGAGATGGGGCCGGTCGAGCTCGACCCCGAGACGTCTATCCCGGCGCACGGCATCGAGCGCTCGGCCGAGCCGCTCACGCGCGAGAAGGTCGTCGAGGCGCTCAAGCAGCGGAGGGACGAAGAGGCGGCTCGGCGTGGCATCAAGCCGGGGAAGGGCGAGCAGGCCTGGGTGATCCGCAACGCGGACACCGGGTGGAACGTCGGCATCGGAACGGACGGCATCGCCGAGATGACCGCCAGTGGCGAGCACGAGGCGAACCTGCTGTCCGCCCTGAATATCGAGCCCCTCCTCGAGCGCGCGGTGCGGTCCGAAGCCCAGGAGCGGAAGCCGCACGAGGGGGAGGCGGAGCCGGACAAGAACATCCTCGCCTTCCACACGTTCTACGCGCCGGCCGTCATGGACGGCGTCCTCTACCGCGTGAAGATGCAGGTGAAGGAGACGCAGCACGGGAGAGGCTCCCATCTGCATCAGTATTCCGTGACGGCGCTGGAGGTGAAAGAGAGCCCGGCTCCCGGCGGTGGCCGCGGTGGCGTCGGTGAGGACACCAGGCAAGGCGCCTCGGGTCCGGTTGAGCCAGGCTCGCCCATCAAGCTATCCCGTCTGCTGGCAGGCGCCAAGCGGGAGGGTGGGGGCGAGTTCCTGTGGAGGCAGCGCTTCGAGCAGGGCGAGCGCCCGCCGCTCCCGGTGGAGCGCCGCGCGGACCAGTGGGGCGGTGGCGAGCGCGCCGTCTACACGAGGCCCGACGGCATCGAGATCCACGTCTCGCTGGAAATGAAACGCCCGGCGTTTCTAGACGACCGCGCCCCGGGACTAGGCCGGGGTGGCAAGCCGCTTACGCCGGGCAGCACAAGCGTAAGGGACCTGCTCCGCGGACTCAAGCGCCGGAACAAGGAGCCATTCTTTCCGGAAGATTTCCCGGGGGATGCGCGTCACCTCGAGCAGGGCGGGCGGGCGCGCGAGCCCCTCCTGCAAGATGGCCCTGTGACCGGCAATCTGGTGCTCGAGTCGAAGGGCCGCCGGGACACCGGCCCGCGGGGCTACATGGAGTTCCAGGCCGTGCCCGCGGGCGAGCCGGTCCGCATCGACGTCCACCTCCTGCGCACCGCGGACAAGAGCACCCTCGCCCACGAGCTCTTCCACGCCTTCTCGGTGGTGCTGGGCCAGGTGGCGACGCGCGAGGACGCCTCCCCGGAGGTCCGGGCGCAGTACCAGGGCCTGCTCGCCCTCATGGGCTACGGCTCGCACGAGGAGCGCCTCTCCGCGCCGGACCGCGCCAAGGAGGAGAAGGCCTCGCACCTCTGGGAAATGTACCTCTCGGAAGGGAAAGCCCCGACGGCCGCGCTCGAGGGCGCCTTCACCCGCATGAAGCGCTGGCTCGTGCACAGCTACGGCGACTGGAAGGGCATCTCGAAGCAGTACGAGCAGGCCTACGGCCAGAAGCTCGAGCTCTCGGACGACGCGCGAGCGCTCTTCGACCGGCTCCTCGGTTCGGACCAGGCGGCAGAGGAAGCCGCGGTGGCGCACGAGCAGCGCCTTTTCACCCCGCTCTCGGCGCAGGAGCAAGTCCAAGACCGGGAGCTCTCGGCGGCGGGCCGCGCCGCGAGCTCGGACGAGATCCTCCGGGCCGCCGCTGCGGACGACGCCACCGAGCGCCGCCGCATTGCGCGCGAGGAAGGCCCGCGTCTTCGGGCCGAGGCGGAGGACGCCCTCAACCAGGACCCCGACATGCGCGCGGTGGGGTTCCTTCAGACGGGCGAGATCCGGGGACATTCGCGCGAGGTGCTCGAGGCGGCCGGGCTCATCGACTCGGACGGGCGCCCGGTGAAGCTGTCCCGGGAGGACGCGCTCGCCGAGCTCGGCGCCGCCGGGGTCCGGGCGCTCCCTGCGGGCATCCTCGACCGCAAGGGCCACGGGCTCAAGGCGGACGACCTCGCGGCCCGGCTCGGCTACGAGGACGGGCGCGCGCTGCTGCGCCAGCTCGCGGGCAAGGACTTCGACCGGGCGGCGCAGGACCTCGTCCGCCAGAAGCTCGAGGAGCGGTTCGGACCGGCGCTGCTCGACGACCCGGACCGGCTCCGCGACGTGGCGGCCGGGGCCTTCTCGAACGAGCCGGAGCTGAAGCGCATCTTCCTGCGGCTGGGGGCCATCGCGCGCGAGCTCGGGCCGTCGCTCGCCCGGCGCCTCGCCAGGCGGCCAGCGCGGGCTAAGGCACGCGACGCGCGAGCACGTCGCGCAGCACGACCGCGCCGTTGTGCTCCTCGTCCCGTGCTCCGTAGACGAGCGTCATCGTCCCGACGACCGAGCGATGCGTCAGGTCCGCAAGCAGCGCCCGCGCCGGGCCGGCGCGGAGCTCCGCCCTGTAGCGTCGCGCGAACTCGCGGAACCGCTCGGGATCGTGGCCGAACCAGCGGCGCAGCTCAGGGCTCGGCGCGAGGTCCTTCGCCCACGCATCGAGCTCGAGCGCCTGCTTCCTCACGCCGCGCGGCCAGAGGCGATCGACGAGCACGCGGTACCCGTCGGTGCGCCCCGGCTTCTCGTAGGCTCGCTTGATCCGGACCATCGCCATGTCGTGCCTCGAGCCTGGTGCCGTCGCGTCGGGCGACCCTTCGATCCCGCGGCGAGCGCTTCTCGGCAATCGCGCGAGGTCGTGGCCCCGGAGGCGCTCAGCCGGCGCGCACGAACCTCCCCCACGTTTCCTCGCGCTGTGCCTCGGATGCCTCCGCCTGCTCTGGGCAATCGAGGCGCAGGTCCCCGTCCGCGAGCGGCGCATCGATCGAGTCGCAGTGGTGCGGCAGCGGGCCGTCGTGGGTCCGGGGCCGGAAGTGCACGCAGGTCACGCACATGCGGCTCGCCGGGATCTGGCGGTTCTCCTGGAGGGCGCGAATCACCTTCACGAGCGCGCCGAGGAATGCCTGCTGCTCGCCCGTCGGCAGGCTGGCGACCGCCGGCACGAGGAACTCGGACCAGGCACGCACCTTCGCGGCGCGCTTTCTCCCCGCGCCGGTGAGCTCGATCAGGCTCGCGCGCGGGTGGCGCACGTCCTGCCGTTTCGACGCCAACCCCTTCTCCACGAGCACGCGCGCCGAGTCGCTGATGGTCGGCAGCGTCACGCCGATTCGCCGGCCCAGCTCCGTCGCGGTGAGCGGTCCATCGGT
Source organism: Myxococcales bacterium (assembly GCA_038320275.1). GTDB lineage: Bacteria > Myxococcota > Myxococcia > Myxococcales > Anaeromyxobacteraceae > Anaeromyxobacter_A. The sequence goes on from JBBQEB010000104.1 coordinate 7,729, forward strand.
CGCCAGCGCAGAGAGGATCTGGCCCTGGGTCGGGGACAGACTCAGCTCGCTGGCCGCAAGCCAGGTCTGGTACCTGAGCACGAGGCCGATCTTGTGGAGCCCCGTCGCGATCCGCCGCTCGAGAGTCTCCGAGCTCGGATCGACCATCAGAAGTCTCGAGCGGGGCATCCCTTGAACGTACTTAGGAGTCCTAAAGATGTACAAGGCCCCGAGCATGTCTCCTGTCGAGGGCCGCGCGATCTCATCCATCGCCTGAGTCGGCGGCTACGGTACGGGAGAGTCCATGTCCGAGTTCAAGTACGTGGTCATCGGCGGCGGGATGACTGAGCACGCGACGACGAAGGGAATCCGATCGGTGGACGCGAGCGGCTCGATCGCCGTCTTCGGCGACGAACTGGCGCATCCGGATGCGCGCCCGTCGCTTGGCGCGTCTTCGAGAAGATGAATGCCGCGCGCGCCCTCATCGCCGAGGCAGGCCCGCACGATGCCGGGACGCTCCGCGGAAGGATCGACCCCCTGACGCCCACGTCACCGCTGGGGAATGCGTTTGCTCCCCATGTAAGACGGGTGGCCGCGGACCTTCCGCGCGCCACCCGTGCGTACCTCTCCTCCTCGGAAGGAGGGCTGTAGCCTTACGCCTTCTTGTGGCACTCCGTGCACTTGGTGGGCGCCTTGTGGGAGGCGTCGGCCTTGTGGCACTCGAGGCAGGTCGCGTGGCCGGCCTTCATGTTGCCGTCGAAGTCGGCGATCTTGCCGTGGCCGGCCTCGCCGTGACACACGGTGCACTTCACCGACTTGTGGTTGGAGTGGTTGAACGTGATGTTCGCCTGCTTCGTACCCTTGATGGTGATCGGGCCGGTCGGAGCGTCGACCGCGAGCACGGGGGAGGCGAACAGAGCTGCCGCGAGGGCGAACGACATGAGTCGGAGCATCGGGGAATCCCCTTCCTGAGGATGTACGCGGAGCGACAGGCTTCGCGAGTGGTCGCGGACTGTACGGCCTGGCTTTCCGTCCATTCAAGCCCAGTAGGGTCTGCGTCGCCGTGTCGCACCCGATCGAGCGTGAGGATCTGTGCTCCCGGAAAATGGACGGGCGATGGAGGACATCTAGACTCGCCGGCCGATGCTCGCACCCCTCTGCGCTGCGCTTGCGCTTGCGCTGGCGCTGGCCGCGCCAGTCCGGGCGCCTTCATCCGGCCGGAGCCGGGCCGCCCGTCCGGTGGCGAGCCCAGCCGCGAGCTCGCTCGCGAGCGCCCGTGCGCTGCTCGAGGCGGTGAAGCGCGACCCCGTCCGGCGGCGCCACCGGGACGCCTGGGAGCGGGCCATCCTCGCCATGGAGGCGGCGGCGAAGGGTTCACAGCGCGCGCCCGCCTTGCTGGAGGCGGCACGCGCCCGGTACGCGCTCTACCGCTTCTCGCAGGTGGAGTCCGACCGCGCGGCGGCGCTCCGCCTCGCCGCAGAGGCGAGGGCCGCGGGAGCGAAGGAAGCCGGCGCGCTCGCCGCCGCCATTCGCAAGGAGATGGCCGGGAAGAGCCCCGCGCGGCCCAAGGCCCCCTCCACCCCGTCGCTCCCGCGTTTCGCCACGCCGCTCCCGCCTGCGCTCCCCCGGCCGGAGCCCTCTGCCGGTGCCGAGGAGGACGAGGAGGGCTCCATGGACCCTGTCCTGGAGCGCGCGCTGGCGGGGGAGGCCGACGATGGAGCGGCAGCGGGCGAGGCCGCGCCGCCAGCCGCCCGGACTGGAAAGGGAGTCGAGACTGCCGACGCCGCCGAAGAGGACGACGACGGCGGCGAAGGCGCGGCGGTGCTTCGCTCGCGCGGGCTGGGGGCGGAGCTCCCCGCCCGGCGGCCGGTGAGGCGGGTGGTGGTGGACGCGGGGCATGGCGGCCACGACACGGGCGCCATCGGCCCCAGCGGCGTGCGGGAGAAGGACGTCACCCTCGCCATGGCGCGGCGGCTGTCGCGCCAGCTCCGGGCCCGCGGCTTCGAGGTGGTGCTCACGCGCGACAGGGATGCTTACCTCGCGCTCGCGGAGCGCAGCGCAGCAGCCAATGCCCGCAAGGGCGACCTTCTCGTCTCGCTGCACGCCAACGCGCACCCGCGGCGGGACCAGCGCGGGGTGGAGACCTACGTTCTGAACGTCGCCGACGACCGCTACGCGGCGCGGCTGGCGGCGCGCGAGAATGGCGCCCTGGTGCGGTCGCGCCGCCCGGGCGGCGGCGGAGCGGTGGTGCGCCACATCCTCGCCGACCTGGAGGCGAAGTCGAGCGCGGAGGCCTCGCGCAAGCTCGCCGTGCTGGTGCAGCGCGAGGTCTGCACCGGTGTGCGGGAGAAGGTGGGCGAGGTGCGCGACCTCGGCGTGAAGAGCGCGCTCTTCCACGTCCTCCTCGGCGCGCGCATGCCGGCGGTCCTGGTGGAGACCTCCTTCATCTCCAATCGCGAGGACGAGCGGCGGCTCGCGAGCAGCCGCTTCCAGGAGGAGGTCGCGGCCAGCATCGCGAGGGCAGTGTCGCGCTTCGCGGAGCGGGAGGCGCGCGACGCAAGGGTGGCGCTGGCCAGGTGAGGGGGCGAAACGCGGTTTGCAGGGCTCACGCGTCGAGGGCTTCGCGGGCCGAGAGCGACGCCGCGGCATGGTGCCCGATCCTTTCCGCCCCCCGGAGGCGCCGCTAGCCCAGGGGCGATGCTCCTCTCGACCTCCAGCGCCGCCGTGCTCCCCCAGCCGCCTCCTTACGAGCTCGAGCGGCGCCTGCCCGAGCTTCCGCCGCTCACCGGAGACCTCAAGGCCGACCTGGCCGCGGGCCGCCGCTTCGTGGAGGACCTGCACCGTGGGGGCGCGAGCGGGCACACCGTGGTCCGGCTCCAGAGCGCGGCCATGGACCGCATCGTGGTGGCGCTCTGGGAGCGGGCGCTCGCCGCCGCGGCCGAGCACTACGGCCCGGCGCCGCTCGCGCTCGTCGCCATCGGCGGCTACGGGAGGCGCGAGCTCGCCCCGTTCAGCGACCTCGATCTGCTCCTCCTGCACGAGGCTGGGGCGCCCAAGGACTTCGCCAGGGAGGCGAGCGAGCGGTTCGTGTACGCGCTCTGGGACCTGAAGCTCGAGGTGGGCTACGGGGTGCGCGACCTCGCCGGCTGCGAGGAGCTCGCGAGGGAGGACCACACCGCGCGCACGGCGCTCCTCGACCTGCGCCCGCTCGCCGGGGACCGCGGGCTCTACAAGGAGCTCGAGCGCGAACAGCTCCACGGGCTCTCCCAGGTGCGGGTCGACGCCTTCGTGGCAGACAAGATCGCCGAGACGCGCGAGCGGCGGGAGAAGTACGGCGACTCGCTCTACCTCCTCGAGCCCAACGTGAAGCAGTCGGAGGGCGGGCTGCGGGATCTACAGTCGGCGCTCTGGATCGCGCGCGCCCGCTGGAAGGTGGCCGGCATCACCGAGCTGCTCGCCCGCGCCATCCTGCCCGACCGCGAGATCCGCGACCTGCGCCACGCGCGCGACTTCCTCTGGCGCGTGCGCAACGAGATCCACTACGTCGCTGGCCGCAAGTCCGACCACCTCACCTTCGACGTCCAGCCCCAGGTGGCCGCCTTCCTCGGGTATGCGGACGCCAAGGAGGGCAGCGGAGTGGAGGCGTTCATGCGCCACTACTACCTGGCCGCGAAGGTCGTCCTCACCGCCAGCGACGCCATCGTCGACCGCGCGCTCGAGGCCCAGAGCACCACCGGCTGGAGACAGGTGCCTCCGCCAGCGGCGCTGTCCGGCGCCGAGCGGCGCCCGCCATCCTCCCGCGACGCGTGGTCTCTCGCGGGCGGCGAGCTCAAGGTGTTCCGGGGCCGGCTCACCGTGTCCGACAGCGAGGTGCTGCGCCGCTCTCCGGCGGCGCTGGTGCGCCTCTTCGCCACGGCCGACCGGGAAGGGCTCGAGCTCTACCCGTACGCCCGCGACCTCGCCACCGCCGCCGCCGCCGAGCTTCCGCCCGAGGCCGCCGAGGACCGGGAGATGAACCAGGAGCTCCTGGCCTGCTTCACGCGGCCGGGGACGCGCGGCCGGTTCCTGTCCCTCATGCACCAGCTCGGGGTGCTGGCCCGGCTCATGCCCGAGTTCGCGCACGTCACCGCGCGCCGCCAGATCGACGTCTACCATGTGTACACGGTCGACGTTCACCTGCTCTTCGCGCTGCGGCGGCTGTTCGCGCTGCGCGCGGGCGACGTGCAGGAGGAGACGGTCGGCCCGCTCATGCGGCAACTGGAGCGACCCCTCTCCGTCTACCTGGGAACGCTCTTCCACGACATCGGCAAGGGGCTCGGCGGTGACCACTCGGTGCGGGGCGCCGAGATCGCGGGGCGCGCCTGCGTGCGCATGGGCATCGATCCGCCGGACGCTGCGGACGTGGAGTGGCTCGTCACGAAGCACCTGCGCATGAGCGCCATCGCGCAGCGGCGCGACCTCTCCGATCCCGACCTCATCCATGCCTTCGCGGAGGAGTGCGGCTCGGTGGACAGGCTCGACCAGCTCTACCTCCTCACCTACGCGGACATCGCGACGGTGGGCCCACGGACCTGGACCGACTGGAAGGCGCGCCTGTTGCGCGAGCTGTACGGCAAGACGCGCGCGGCGCTCCTCGAGGGCACTTCCCGCAGGGTGGAGCCTGGCACCGCCGAGTCGGTGTCGCGCGCGCGCGTGGCCGGCGAGCTCGCGGGTCGAGCATCGGCGAGCCGGGCCGCCCGATTCCTGGCGGGGATGCCGGCGCGCTACTTCCTCACCGTCGAGCCCAGCGCGGCCCCGCGCCACCTCCGCCTCCTCGGCATCGCCCGGAGCATGTCCTTCGCGACGGCCATCCATCACCGCCGGGAGCTCGGCATCTCGGAGCTCACGCTCACCGCCCCCGACCGGCCAGGTTTGCTGGCGCTGGTGGCCGGGGTGCTCTCCGCGCACCGCATCGACGTCCAGCACGCGGAGGTGTTTTCCACCGCTGCCGACGAGCGCTCGCTCGGTTGGCTGTCGTCGCGGGCGCTGGACCTCTTCGAGTTGCGCGGTCCAGAAGGGGGAGCCATCGACCCCTCTCGCTGGCGGGCGGCGCGCCGGGACCTCGCGCGCGTGCTCACGGGGGAGGAGTCGCTGGACAGCTTGCTCGCTCGCAAGCTGAAGGCCTCGTCCATCCCGCCCCGCCCGCTGCCTGGCGTCTCCACCAAGGTCGTCATCGACAACGACGCCTCACGCACCCACAGTGTCATCGACGTCTTCTGTGCCGATCGGGTGGGGCTCCTGTACACGCTCTCCCGTGCCTGTTTCGAGCTGGGGCTCTCCGTCGATCTGGCCCGCATCTCCACCGAGGGACACCGGGCCGCCGACGCCTTCTACGTGCGCTCGGGAGACGCGACCCGGCTCGAAGGTGAGCGTGCAAAACGGGTGACGGAGGCGCTCCGGACGGCGCTGGGCGGGACGTCCCCGCCGTAGCCCTTCAGCGCCCATCGGCCGGCCGGGCGCCGGGCTCTGGACCCAAAAGGCGTGCATCGCTCGAGCTCCCTTGTCCCCTTGGCACCCCGTGATCAGCGTTAGCCGCGCGAGCGGGAGGGAGCAGGCCCTTGGTGAGCGGAACGGTTCGGTTCGGGGTCGTCACGGCCTGGCCGGAGGAGGACTGGCACAGCCAGAGCCTGCTCCAGGCCTGCGCGCGCCTGGGTCCCTCCCGGGCGCTCGACCCTTCCGTGCTCGCCGCCTTCGTGGGCGATGCGTCGGTGGAGATCCTGCTCGGGGAGAGCCCTGCCTCGGACTTCGATGCCCTCCTGCTCGCCCGCGGGCTCGGGCCGGATGGCGATCCAGACGTGCAGTTCGAGATCTACCGGGCCCTGGAAGGCACCGGGTCGCTGGTCGTGAATCGCATCGACGCGCTGCTCGCGGCGCAGGACAAGCTGCGCACCTCCTGGCTCCTGAGACTCGCTGGCGTACCCACCCCCCGGGCGGCGTGCGCCCAGGGCCCGCGCGAGGCGCTCCTCGCCCTCGATACCCTGCGGGATGCCGTGCTGAAGCCCATCGCCGGCTCGCTCGGGGATGGACTCCTTCGTG
>JBBQEB010000105.1:0-13541 GCA_038320275.1 Myxococcales bacterium
CCGCTGCTCCCTCCTCGTGTGCCCGGCTCGTCGACGGCATCGTGTGCCTCGCGACGGGCTCAGACCCCGTGGGCTCCGCTGGACCCGCGCTACGGGCGGCTCGGCGTCTTTTTCAGCTCCTGCATGACGAGCTGCAGGTCCTCCCACGCCTTCTTCTTCTCCGCCGGATTGCGAAGCAGGTACGCCGGGTGGAACGTGGGCATGAGCTTCACGCCCGCGTACTCGCGCCAGCGGCCCCGCACCTTCGAGATGGGCGTCGGGTCCCGCAGCAGCGTCTGCACCGCGAAGCGCCCCAGCCCCACCAGGACTTTAGGGCGCAGGGCGGCGAGCTGGGCGGTGAGGAACGGCTCGCAGGCGGCGATCTCGTCCGGCTCTGGATCGCGGTTCCCTGGCGGGCGGCACTTCACCACGTTCGCGATGTAGACCTCCTCGCGGCGGTAGCCCATCGCCTCGATCATCTTCGTGAGGAGCGCGCCGGCCCTGCCGACGAACGGCTCGCCCTGGAGGTCCTCGTCGGCGCCCGGCCCCTCGCCCACGAAGACGAGCTCTGCCGCGGGGCTTCCCACGCCGAAGACCACCTTCGTCCGCCCGCCCGCGAGCTTGCATCGCGTGCACTCACCCAACGTCTCGCGCACCGCCAGGAGCTCCGGGCTGCCGCAGCCCTTGTCTCCCAGCCCGTAGCGCGAGGGCAGACTCTCCGTCGCGGCGGACGGAACCGCAGGCGCGGGGGAGAGCGCGGGCGATGGAGTGGGGGCGGACAGCGCGGGCGGCGGAGCCCGGGCGGGCGAGACCACGGCCCTCTCCACCGTCGTGACGCCGCTGTCGCGAAGCCAGACGAGCTGGCGCACCAGCTCGAGCGCGATCTCCGGTGCGTCCTCTCTCACCATGGCCTCCATGTGCGCTCCGCACCCTGTTGCCGCCCGGCAAAGAGCGCCCCTACGATGCCGGGCGCATGCGTGCACGCCGACAACGCGCCCTTCGCCTCGCCTCCCTGGCGCTGCTCGCGCTGGCGGTGCTCGCCATCCCCGCCGCCGCGCAGGCCTGGGCGCCTCTCGCCCACCTCAGCTTCTCCACCCAGGCCATGGTGGCGGTCGGCGCCGCCCCCGCCGCCACCCGCGAGCTCCTCCAGGAATTCGCGCACGACTTCCTCTACGGCTCGCTCGCCGCCGACATCGTCGTCGGCAAGAACCTCGCCCGGTACGTCCACCATTGTCACAACTGGCGCGTCGGCTTCGACGTCCAGCGCGCAGCGCGCACAGGGGCCGAGCGGGCCTTCGCGCTGGGCATCCTGGCACACCTCGCCGCCGACACCATCGCCCACAACTACTTCGTCCCGTACCAGACCGTCGCGTCCTTCCACCGCCCCCGCACCGGCCACCTCTACTGGGAGCTGCGCTATGACCAGCGCATGGACCTCGGGCTGACCTGGATCGGCCGGGCCGTCTCCGACCGAAGCTGCCGCGGCCATGACGACTTCCTGTGCCGGAGCATGCCCCGCTCCTCGGTGCTCCCCTTCCCCCTCTCGCGCGGCCTGTTCGGCTCCATGCTGGCCTCGGCCCGGCACGCCCGCTTCCAGTCCGTCTCCCGCCTCGCGCTCGCCCGCCACCGTGCGCTCGTCCTCGACGACGATCTCGTCGCCGAGACGAACCGCCTCTCGGTAAGCGCCATCGTCGGCCTCCTGCACGAGGGCGAAGGCTGCCTCGCCGCCCGGGCCGATCCCACCGGCGCGCGCAACTTGCGCCTGGCTGCCCGGCTCCGGGGCTCGCTCCGGCGAAGCCACCGCCGCCTCCCGCTGGCGCTCGCCTCCGCCGTCACCCTGGAAGCCCGCGAGAGCTTCCGCCACGCCATCGCCGGGACGCTCGTCCTCCCGCGCGAGCTCGCGCGCCTGGCGGCGTAGCGGCCCCGGCGAGCACGAGCCACGGCGAGCCGGGGGTCCACGGAGGCACGTTGCGCAGCCGCGGCGCTCGCGGGCACATGGGCGCCGAGGCGCGCCACGCGTGCCTCGCCCACGCGGCCCACTGTCCGAGAGAGCGTGCCATCGACGACGCCTCCTCCACCAGAGCCGGTAGCGAGCGAGTTTGGGCCGCGTGGCACACGCGAGCACCCAGGCGCGCGCCCCGGCCACGCGCTCACCCGCTCCCGCGGCGGAGCCGGGCCGCAGGGGACCCCCAGCCGCCGGGGCGATTCGATCGCACGGGACGAGCGGCTACCTCTCCTTCGGCCTCCGCTCCGCCAGCACCGGCGCCACCCAATCCAGGATGGCGTCCGCCACCTGGTCCTTCGTGCCCTCCAGCTTGGCGCGCTCGCCCGGCCCCACCAGCGTCACCCGGTTGCGCGCGCTCCCGAAGCCCGCGCCCGGCTTCCCCACCTCGTTCGCCACCACCAGGTCACAGCGCTTCGCCACGAGCTTCCTGCGCGCGTTCGCCACCACCGCGTCCGTCTCCGCCGCGAAGCCCACCAGGATCGGCGCGCGCTCGCGTCCCGCCCAGCGCTTGCCCATGGCCGCCAGGATGTCCGGGGTGCGCGTCAGGACCAGCGGCTCGTCGTCGTCGGTCTTCTTTCGCTTGCTCGTCGCCGCCATCTTCGGCCGCCAGTCGGAGACCGCCGCCGCCGCAACGAAGACGTCGAGGTCGTCCGCCGCGTCCTCCACCGCGCGCGCCATCTCCTCGGCCGTGACCACGCGCAGCGTGCGCAGGCCCGGCGGATCCGGGAGCTCCACCGGCCCCGAGATCAGCACCACCTCCGCCCCCCGCCGCGCCGCCGCCCGGGCCACCGCGTAGCCCATCCGGCCCGTCGACGGGTTGGAGAGGAAGCGCACCGGGTCGAGCGGCTCGCGCGTCGGGCCCGCCGTCACGACCACCTTCCTGCCCGCGAGGTCGCGCGGGCCCAGCAGACTCGCCGCCGCCGCCGCGATGTCGAGCGGGTCGGCCAGCCGTCCCTCCCCCACGTCGCCATCCGCGAGCTGCCCCGAGGCAGGCCCCACGAAGCTCCACCCGCGCCGGCCCAGCTCGCGCACGTTCTCCACCACGGCAGGGTTCCGCCACATGCGCGTGTTCATGGCCGGGGCCGCGAGGAGCGGGCAGGTGCAGGCGAGCGCAGTCGTCGTCACCGCGTCGTCCGCCATCCCCGCGCGCAGGCGCGCCAGCAGGTCCGCGGTGGCAGGAGCCACCACCAGGAGGTCGGCCGCGCGCGCGAGGGCCAGGTGGCCGTAGGTGCGATCCTCCTGCGGGTCGAGCAGCTCCACCAGCACCGGCGCGCCCGTGAGCGCCTGCAGCGTCAGCGGTCCCACGAACTTCGTCGCCGCGCGCGTCATCGCCACCCGCACCGTCGCGCCGCCCTTCACGAAGAGCCGGGCCACCTCGCAGGCCTTGTAAGCCGCGATGCCGCCCCCCACGCCCAGCACCACCGTGCGCCCGCCGAACTCGTTCATGGCTAGATTCTGGCTCCTACGGGTTCACTCGCCCTGCGGCACCCAGTCTACTGCGGCAGAGGGCCGAATGGTGCGCGTTGCCCACTTCGACTTCTCTGTCGTCTCGAGCTCTCCGGAGCGTTCCCCGCCTAACGTCTACAGCCTAGACAGGTGTCTAGCGGCGCGCTAACCTAGCTCTCGTGACGGCTCGAGAAGTGCTCCAGAACATCGCGTCGAAGGGTGGCGAGGTGCTTCGACGAAAGGGCTCGCACGTGCGCGTCCGTGTCGGCGAGTGCTTCTCCACCGTGCCGGATCACGGCTCGCGGGACATTCCCCCGGGCACGCTCCGCGCCATCGAGCGCGATCTGGAGCCGGCGCTTGGCAAGGGCTGGCTTCGCAGGTAGCTGGAGGGTTTCACCATGGGCAAGTACGCGGTCACCTACGAAAAGGATGAATCGGGCTGGTGGCAGGCCCGCCTGCATGGGGTCGCGGGCGTCCATAGCGACGGCCGGACGGTGTCCGACGCCCGCGCCCGCGTACGTGAGGCCCTGGCGCTTGCCCTCGGCGATGCCGAAGCCGAGCGCTCCGAGCTCGTCGATGAGGTGAAGCTGCCCACCGAAATTCGCCGGCTCGTGGCGCGGGCCACCAGCGCACGCGCACGCCTGGAGCAGGTCAAGGCCGAGGCCCAGGAGAGCACGGTCGAGGCGGTGAGGACGCTTCGAGCGACGCTCGGGCTCTCCCGGCGCGACATCGCCGACCTGCTCGGCATCTCTCACCAGCGCGTGCAGCAACTCGCTCGCGGGCGGTAGTCGCCCCTCACGCCCCCCTTCCACACCCGCGGCCCGCGCTCGCCCGCCCGCCTATCTTGCAGGCCGTGGACAGACCCCTTTCCGAGCCCGGTCCGGAGGCCGGGGCGGCGACGCCCTCTCCCGAGGAGCCGCCGCCGCCCCGCAAGAGTGGGCTCGCCTTCTTCGGCGTGGTGCTGGCCCTCTTCGCGGTCCTCGGGACCCTGGCGCAGACGGCGAACCTGGCGCTCGGTCTCGCCTGGAGCCAGCTGTTCGCGCTCTTCCTGCCCGCGTGCATCGTCGCGGCAGGGTCCAACTTGCGGGTCCGCGAGGCGCTGCTCCTCGTCCGTCGCCCGTCCGCCGGAGCGCTCGCCGCCGCCGCCGGCGTCGGCCTGGGCGGCTTCGTGGGGAGCTCGGCGCTGCTCCTCGTCGTGAGCCTCCTCCTGCCCGCCCGGTGGCTCCAGACCTTCGACGTCTCGCGCCTCTTCGACGTGCCGCCGCTCCAGCGGGTGGCCATGTCGCTCGTCGCTTCGCTGGTGGCGCCGCTCTGCGAGGAGGTGGCGTTCCGCGGATGGATCCTCACCGCGCTCCGCACCCGCACCTCCACCGCCCGCGCGGTGGGCTGGTCCGCGCTGCTCTTCGCCTTCATGCACCTCGATCCCGTGCGCTTCGCGCCGCTCGTCGGGCTCGGGGCGCTCTTCGGCTGGCTCACCTGGCGGGCCGGCTCGATCTGGCCGGCGGTGGTGGCCCACGCGACCAACAACGCGCTCGGGACGGTGCTGTGGGCGGCCGCGGCGTGGAGCGGCGCGGCCCCGAACGCCCCCACCAAGCCTTCGCCGGGCGAGGCGCTCGGGGCGGCCGCGGGCGCGATGGGGCTGGCGGTCCCGGTGCTCCTCCTCGCCACCTCGTCGTACCGGAGGGCGACGCCGCATCCGCCGCTGGCCGGCGCGGCGCTGGTGCGGCGCGACGCGCGCAGGTCCACCGAGTTCCGGCTGGCGTCGGTCCCGCACGCGCAGCGCGCGGCCATCGCAGCCGGGGCCGCGTCGCTCGCCGGGCTGGTGCTCCTCGGCTACCTCCAGCGCAAATCCTGAGGTCGCCCTACGCAGCGCGGCGGAAGACCAGAACTTTGAGATAGCGCCCTTCCCGGAACTGGGGATTCACAGGGTGATCCGGCGGCTGGCGGCGCTCCTCCACGAGCTGCAGCGTCACCCGGGCCTTGAACGCCGCCTCCTTGACCGCGTCGTGGAACTCGTCCGCCGAGACGCGCGCGCTGCAGCTCGCGGTGACGAGCAGGCCCCCCGGGGCGAGCACAGCCAGCGCGGCGCGGTTGAGGGAGGCGTATCCGTCGAGCGCCGCCTCCACCGCCTTCTGCGTCTTCGCGAAGGCCGGGGGGTCGCACACCACGAGGTCGTAGCGGCGGCCTTCCCGCTTGGCGCCCGCGAGGTGGGCGAAGACGTCTTCGTCGTGAAAGGCGTGGGCCGCAGGATCGAGCCCGTTCTCGCGAAAATTCTCGCGCGCGAGCTCGAGCGCACCGCCGTCCCGATCGACGCTCACCACGCGCCGCGCCCCGCCCAGTGCTGCCGCGATGGAGAAGCCCCCAGCGTAGGCGAAGAGGTTGAGCGCCTCACCTCGCCCGCGCGCGAGCTCGCGCACGAGGCGCCTGTTGTCGCGCTGATCGAGGAAGGTGCCCGTCTTCTGACCCCGCCGGACGTCGACCAGCATGCGCAGGCCGTGCTCGTCGATGGCGATGCGCTCGGGCGGCTCCGCGCCCCAGAGGACGCGCCCCTCCGGCGCCGATCCCTCGTCCTCCTCGTCGTGCGGGATCTCGTCCCGCCCGAACACGCCCAGGAGCCCCTCCGCCTGGCGGACCGCCTCCACGATGGCGCCGCGGTGGGGCGTGAGCCCCGCCGAATAGAGCTTCAGTACGGCCCACCGGTCGTAGCGGTCGGCCACCACGCCCGGGAGCCCGTCCGACTCGCCGTGAACCAGCCGGTAGCCGGTGGTGCCCCGGACGAGCTCGCGGCGCATGGCGAGCGCGCGCGCCACGCCGCGCCGCCAGAAGGCGCCGTCGATGGCCTCGGCCGGCTCGCGGGTGAGGACGCGCACCGCGATGGCGGAGTGCGGGTCGTAGTAGCCGCGCGCGACGAAGCGGCCGCCCTCCAAGACGTCCACGATCGCGCCCGCCGGGAGCCCCCTGGGCGGGCGCTCCAGAGCCTTCTTGAACACCCAGGGGTGGCCGGCCCGAAGGTGCCGGGCGAGGTCCTTCTGCAGCGTGAGACTGGCCTCGGCGAGGCCCGGGATCGCGCCGCTCATCCTGCGCTCCGGTGCGGCGCGCGCTCGCCCTTGGCGCGCGCGAAGTTCCCCACCACCATCCCGGGCCGGGCCGCGCGCAGGCGGCGCACCAGCACCGACATGCCGAGGGCGGGCCCGCGCCCGCCGCGCGCTCGGGCGAGGTCCATGTACACGTCGGGATCGATGGCCAAGGAGCGCGTCTGCACCTGATCGACCTCCGACTCCGTCACGAGCGCGCACAGCCGCTCGATCTCCTCCTCGCGGTCGGTGACGCCCGGGAAGGTGAGCAGGTTCAACGCCAGGTAAGCCCCGCGCGCGGAGGCCACCGCGAGGCTTCGCCGCACGTCGGAGAGCCCGAACCCCACCGGACGGTAGTACGCCGAGTACAGGTCGTCGGAAGCGCTGTTGAGTGATACCCGGCAGGAGTCGAGCCCGGCGTCGAGCAGGGCCGCCAGCGCGTCGGGGAGGGAGCCGTTGGTGTTGGCGTGGATCGAGCCGCGGCGGGTGCGGGCCCGGATGAGCCGGATGGCCTTCGCGAGCTCGCGCCAGCGGAGGAGCGGCTCCCCCTCGCACCCCTGACCGAAGCTCACCACCACCCGGCCGCGGGCCGTCTCGAGGTGCTCCACCGCCAGCTCCGCCATGTCCTCGGCGCTGGGGGGGCGGGCGATGCGCTCGTGCGACGAAGGCGGCATGCCCTCCTGCGTCTCGGAGAGGCAGCCCACGCAGCGCGCGTTGCACGCCGCGGAGGACGGGATTGCTCCCTCGTCCCGCCCGTAGAAGGTGTTCTGCGCCGTGAAACAGCGCCACTCCAGCGCGCAGCGGGCGAGCCCATGCCACACCGGATTTTCCGTCGCGGCCAGCCTCGCCTCGACCAGGGGCCGGAGCTCCGGCGTGGAGTGATGGGCCGGGCTCCAGTGACCGCGCCGGTCGGTGTGCAGCGCGAACACGACGGGCCCGTCCTGCCCCAGGCCCGCCGCGGTGTAGGCCCACTGTGGCAGCACCGGCGCCTCGGCGACGGGCAGCGGCGGCCGGGCGGCCGCCGGCAGGAGGGCCCGCGTCCAGCCGGGCGGGAGCGTCGCGCCCACCGCGTGCGGCACGAGCCGCTTCTTGCCCACCCTCACCTCGTGAAGCACCACCGAGGCACCCGTGGCCGGCTCGATGCCCACGGGCCGCCGGCCGGGAAGCGTGCAGAGCACCGCGCCGGGCGGCAGCTCCGCGGCGCGCTCCCAGGGAAGCGCCACCGCGTCGCCGGATCGGGCCGCGGCGAGCAGAGTCGGGTGGTCGTAGACGACGCCCCCGTCGTCGGCGAAGAGCAGCCGCGGCCGGCTGGCCGTGGCGTCGAAGCGCGGGGCCAGGCGGTCTCGAGGGGTGTGGGCGGCCATGGGGCGGGATGGGCGGCGCGAGAGCCGAAAGGAGCGCGTTGACGCTTCTCGGCCGGTGCGGGCGGCGGGTGTATAACTCTCCGCCCGGGCGCCCGTGCGAAAAATGGCGGTCCCAAGGGAGCGGGCGCGCGCCACCGCAGCGATGGGAGGAGCCGTGATCGTCGGCGTTCCGAAGGAGACGAAGACGCGCGAGTACCGCGTCGGAATGGTGCCCGCAGGCGCGGACGCGCTCGTGCGCGCTGGACACACGGTGCTGGTGGAGGCGGGCGCCGGGGCTGGCGCCGGGATCACCAACGCCGAGTACGGGGCGGTCGGCGCCCGCATCGTCTCAGGGCCGGAAGAGGTCTGGGCAAGCGCCGAGCTGGTGGTGAAGGTGAAGGAGCCCATCGAGCCGGAGTACGAGCGGATGCGGGCGGGCCAGATCATCTACACCTACTTCCACCTGGCCGCGGCGCGCCGCCTCGCGGAGGAACTGGTGGAACGGCGGGTGTCGGCCGTCGCCTACGAGACGGTCCAGCGTCCCGACGGCTCCCTCCCGCTCCTCCGGCCGATGAGCGAGGTGGCGGGCCGGATGTCCATCCAGGTCGGCGCCATGTGCCTGCAGAAGGAGAGCGGCGGGAGAGGCGTGCTCCTCGGGGGCGTCCCCGGCGTGCCGCACGGCAAGGTGGTCATCCTCGGCGCCGGGACGGTGGGCGTCAACGCCGCCAAGATGGCGGTGGGGATGGGCGCCGACGTCACCATCCTCGACGTGAACGTCGAGCGGCTGACCTGGGTGGACGACGCCTTCGCGGGCCGCGTCACGACCCTCTACTCCGACGCGCACACGGTGGACGCCCAGCTCCGCGACGCCGACCTCGTCGTCGGAGCGGTCCTCGTGGCCGGCGCGCGAGCGCCGCGGCTCGTCACGGAGGAGATGATCCGGCACATGATGCCGGGCTCGGTGGTGGTGGACGTCGCGGTGGACCAGGGCGGGTGCATCGAGACGGCTCATCCCACCACCCACGACGATCCCACCTTCGTCCTGCACGGGGTGGTGCACTATTGCGTCGCGAACATGCCGGGCGCCGTGGCGCGTACCAGTACCTTCGCGCTCACCAACACCACCATCGCCGGCGCCATGCAACTCGCCGAAAAGGGGCTCCTCGGCGCGGTCCAGGATGACCCCTCGCTCGCGCTGGGGGTGAACGCGCACGCCGGGCACCTCACGCACGAGGTGGTGGCGCGGAGCCTCGCCATGCCCTTCCTTCCGCTGCCCCTGTAGACGAGAGCTGCGCCTTTCATCGCCCCGGCGGCGAGGGCCCCCTGCGGCTGCGCAACGTGCCTCCGGGGACCCCCGGCTCGCCGTGGCTCGCGGCCGCGGGCGCTCCACGCGGGAATCGACGCCTGCGGCCCCCTGTTTCCGACCTGACCTCGGGAAGCGTGGACACGCCCCCGGCGGTACATCTGGGGGAGGAGGGCTCGTTCCATGTTCAAGGGCGATCGCGACGACCTCATCCGCGGCGAGTTCGAGGAGCTCTCGATGCGCCACCTCGACCCCCTCTACTCCGCGGCGCTGCGCCTCACCAGGAACGACCGCGACGCAGAGGACCTGGTGCAGGACACCTTCCTGCGCGCCTACCGCTTCTTCGACAAGTTCGAGCGCGGCACCAACATGAAGGCGTGGCTGTTCAAGATCCTCACCAACACCTTCATCAACACGTATCGCCGCACGGCGAAGGAGCGCAGCATCGTCGAGGGGTCGGAGCGGGAGGCGGTGCACGAGCGCTTCATCTCCCGGGCGGCGAGCGAGTCGGCCGGAAACCCGGAGGCCTCCTTCTTCGATCGCCTGCTCTCCGACGACGTGCTCCGGGCGGTGGACGGGCTTCCCGTCGACTTCCGCATGGTGGTGATCCTCGCCGACCTGCAGGAGTTCTCCTACAAGGAGATCGCCGAGATCCTGGAGGTGCCGGTGGGCACGGTGATGAGCCGGCTCTACCGCGGCCGCCGCCTGCTCCAGAAGGCGCTCGCGAAGTATGCCGTGGTGGCGGGCGTGATCCGGTCCCCAGGCGAGGGCACCATCGACCTGGAGGCCTTTCGCCGCCGCCGCACGCGGTCGGCGTAGGCACGGGACGGCATGACCATGCGACCCGGCGACCCGGCGGAGGCGGCGCCGCTCCTCGAATGTGCCGATCTGGAGAACGTGCTCGACGCCTTCCTCGACGGCGAGCTCGCCCCGAGAGAAACGGAGGAGGCCTCCCTGCACCTCGCCTCCTGCGAGCCCTGCCGCGAGCGCGCGGGCGCGGCCGAGCGCACCCGCGCCGCCCTCCGGGCTTGCCTGCGGCTCGCGATGGGCGCACCGGCGCCCCTGTCGCGCGCGCCGGGAGAGCTGCGCGAGCGGCTGCGGCAGGCGCTCGCGCGCGAGGCGCGGCCCTTCTGGCGCCGGGCGCTGGCGCCGCTGCCTCTCGGGTCGCTCGCTGCGTTCACGTTCTGCGCGGCGCTCCTCCTCGCCGCGCACGGCTGGACCGATCCCCTGGTGGACGAGTCGGTGCGGAAGCACGCGCGCGACCTGCCGCTCGAGGTGCGCGCCGAGGTGGGGCCGGAGTCACTCGCGGGCTGGCTGGCGGGCCGGCTCGACTTCGACGCCGCGCCCCCCCGGTTCGCGACCTCCGGCGTGCGGCTCGTCGGCGCCCGCCTGTCGCACATCCAGGATCATCCGGCCGCCTATGTCCGCTACGATCTGCCGAGCCACAGGCTCGGGCTGTTCATCCTCGACGACCCCGACCATCGCTTTGTGGGCGCGACCGACCTCCTTCGCACGGGGGCGTCCCCGGTCCGCTACGCGAACGCCGGGCGCTTCCATGTGGCGGTCTGGCGGCGGGACGAGATCGTCTACAGCCTCGTGTCGGACCTCGAGGAGACGGAGCTCGCCGAGCTGGTGGCGGACGCACAGAGGCCTCGCGCGCGCTGAACGGCGGACGCCGGTCCTTTGACAGCCTCTCCACGGGGCCGTTACGATCCCGCCGAGATCGCCCCGCGCACCGCTCGGGCGGACGCGCTGGCGCCACCGGAACGGAGCTCCATGTCGAAGAAGATCCTCGTCATCGAGAGCGACACGACCTTCGCCGAAGGGCTCGCCGCCGCCCTCTCCGCCCGTGGCCTGGAGCCCCTCCTGTGCGCCGACGGCAAGGAGGGGCTCGAGCTCGCGCGCGCGGATCGTCCGGACGCGATCGTGCTCTGCGTCGAGCTGCCCAAGCTCTCCGGCTACGCGGTGTGCAACAAGCTCAAGAAGGACGACGCCCTGAAGAGCATCCCCCTCCTGCTCACCAGCGCCGAGGCGAACGAGGAGACCTTCGAGGCCCACCGAAAGCTGAAGGCGAGAGCCGACGACTACCTCATGAAGCCCTTCGGCGAGGCTGTGCTGCTCGAAAGGCTCGGTCGCCTCCTCAATCTTACAGGTGAGGGCGAGCGCAGCTCCGCCGCAGACCTCGGCAGCGCCGACACCGGTGGGATGGCTAGCGCCGCGCCGGGAGGCGAGCTGGAGGACCTCACCTTCGTGCCTGAAGAGGAGCTCGTCCTCGACGATGCGGCCCCCTCGTTCGCGCTCCCGGTGGAGAGCGCGCGCGACGAGGAGGACCTGGCGCTCGACCTGCTCGAGGAGCTTCCAGGCTCCGGCATGGACGGGGCGCTGTCGAGCGCCCCGCTCGACGAGAGCGCGGCGGACGAGGCCGCCGCGGAGATCGCCAGCCTCAGGGAGGCGCTCGGCGATCGCGAGCGTGCCCTCACCGCGGCCGACGCGCGGCTGCGGCAGGCCGAGGAGCGCGCCAGCGCCGCAGAGCAGCGCGCGAATCTGGCCTCCGCGGCGGTGGCGGCGCTGCAGTCGCGCCTGCAGGAACTGGAGGGCTCCGGCGCGGGGGCGGACGGCCCTCCGCCGGGCGACGCACACGCAACCGGCTCCCGCTCATCGGGCAGCGCCGGACTCGACGGCCCGGCGCGCGAGCAGGTGCGGCAGGCCTTGCTGGCCGCTCTCGCGCTCCTGGGAGATCGCCCCTCCGGCGCGGAACCCCGCCCCGAAGAGGGATGAGCTCACCCCGGCCCAGCAGCACTGGACCGGGGGGCCTGTTGCTAGGCGGGCGTCGCGTCCGAGCTGTCGCTCCGGCCGCTGGAGGCGCGGGCGGCGCCGAACGCGGCAGCGATGGCGAGAAGGTTGGTGGGCGAAAGCGCCGTGCGGCCCGCCGCCTTCACCACCGGCTTCAGCACCGGCCAGAGCCCACCGCCCAGGAGGAATCCGGCGCCCGCGGCGATGCCGAGGACGACCCACGGGTTCTCGCGCATGCGGCGGTCGATCTCGAACCTCTCCCGGGCGTCCTGGGCGGCGTCGATGAGCTGGTCCTTCACTGCGTTGACGGTCTCGGTGACCTGGGTGGGGTCCACGGAGTCGATGGCCATGTCGTCCTTTCCGATCTAGGAGCGGGCCGCGAGGCGGCCGAAGATGAAGCCGACGCCCACGGCGCAGGCGATGGCGAGCAGGGGCTTCTCGCGCGCGAAGTCGCGGATGGTGCTGTCGGCCGACTCGGCGTAGCCGCGGACGTCGTCCATGCGCTCCGTCACCTGTCCCTGCACGTCTCGGAGCGCGTCGCGGGCATTGGCGGTCACTTCATTCACGTCGGTCATGTAGGGTTCCTCCGCAGCTGGGTGCGCGAAAGGTATGCGCTCGGGTCCGTCCTGGTAAGGGATTGTAGGGTGCCGCCGCGAGAATGGCGCGGCAGAGACCTGAAGTCAGCGGGAAGGAGGGGGTGCCGGGGCGCGGTAGGCGCGGCGGCGCAGGACGTTCGACACCTCGGCGAGCTCGCGGATCCCGAGCAGCCGTGCGCATGCGAGGTAGGCGAGACCACCGCACCCGATGGGGACGAGGGCCAGGCAGAGCTGGCGGAGGAGCCCGCGCGCCGGGACGACGCTCTCGAGGCCGTGCAGGGTTCCCCAGGCCACCAGGGCCAGCACCGCCGAGGCGGCGAGCACCCGCGCGAGCTGCCCCATCACCCCCTGGTCGCCCAGATCTCCGTGCCGCCGGCGCCAGGCAATCGCCAGGACGGCGAAGTTGGCGATGGCTGCCAGGGAGGTCCCGAGCGCCACGCCCCGGAAACCGAGCACCGGGTAGAGCGCCAGGTTGAGGCCGACGTTCGCGGCCATGCCGAGGAAGCTTCCCAGCACCGGCACGCGCGCCTCGTCGAGCGCGTAGAAGGCGGGCGCGAAGACCTTCACGCCGGAGTAGGCGTAGAGCCCGATGGCGTAGAAGAGCAGCGCCTGGGCGGTGGATGCGGTGGCGGCCTCGCTGAAGCGGCCGTGCTGGTAGATGAGGCCGATGATGGGCTGCGCCAGCACCATCAGCCCCACCGCGGAGGGCACGTTGAGGAACCCGACGAGGCGCATGGCCGAGCCCATCGTCCGCCGCACGGACGCCATGTCCCCAGCGGCGGCCTTCTGGGCGACGCCCGCCCCTGCGACCGTCGCAATGGCCACGCCGAACACGCCCAGCGGGAACTGCATCAGTCGAAACGCGAAGTTGAGCCAGCTCACGGCGCCCCGCTGGTGCGAGGCGAAGATGGTGTTCACGACGATGTTCACCTGCGTCGCCGAGAGCCCCACCACGGCCGCGGCCATGAGGCGGCCGATGCGGCGCACGCCCGGCTCGGAGAG
>JBBQEB010000106.1:0-13491 GCA_038320275.1 Myxococcales bacterium
GGAGGTGAGCCGCCGCGCGGCGCCCACGAGCATGAGCCCGCGCCCGCAGCCCACGTCGAGCACCCGCTCCGCGCCCGTGAAGCCCGCGAGGTCGAGGATGCGCTCCCGGTCGCGGAGCTTCCCGACCCGGCTGTCCCAGTAACTCCAGGCAGCCATGAAGCCGAAGCCCAGCGCCGGCCAGCGGGCCATGCGGCCCAGCGGGAACAGGATCTCCGCCCCGCCCACCTGAGCGGAGAGCACCCCGGACCAGAGGCCGAGGGCGACGGACGCCCACAGGAGCACGCAGCCGACGGCGACGGCGGCGAGGTTCCTGATGACCTTCGGCGCGTCGACGCCGTAGTCCGGCCGTGGCACGGGGCGCGGGCTCACGGCCCGAACCTCTCCTTCAGCTTCGCGAAGTGGCGGCGGCTCGCGGGCACGTCCTCGCCGGACTTCGTCTTCAGCACGGTGTCGCGCGGGCCCTCGCGCACGATCTGGAGGAGGAAGAGGGCGTCCGGCTCGTGCGCACGCACGGCCCTTAGCGCCTCGAGCGCGTTTGCGCACGCTCGTCTGGATGCCCTGCACCGCCAGGTGCTGAGGCGCTTCTCCCGCCCGAGCTCGCCGAGAGCGAGCTCGACGTGCGCATGGACCGGCTTCACTGACCCCGCCGTCCCCGCGCCTTAGAACGCCGACATGGACCTCGGTCTGGCCGGCAAGGTGGCGGTGGTCACGGGCGGCAGCCGCGGCATCGGCCGGGCGATCGCGCTCGAGCTCGCCCGCGAGGGCGCGCGCGTCGCGATCGGCGCGCGAGGCGAGGAGGCGCTCGCGGCGGCGCTGCGCGACCTCCACGCCGCGGGGCCGGGGCCGCACCTCGCCGTCGCGGCCGACCTCCTCGCGCCAGAGGGCATCGAGGCGCTCGTCGGGAGGGCGGTCGGCGCCCTGGGCGACCTCGACGTGCTCGTGAACAACGTGGGCGGCTCCGGCGCGCGCACGCTCGCCGCGGCCGACGAGGCCGACTTCCGCGCGGTGATGGACCGGAACCTCGGCCCGGCGCTGCGCGCGAGCCTGCGCGCCCTCCCCGAGCTGCGGAGGCGAGGCGGCGGCTCCATCGTGATGGTCACGTCCACCTGGGGGCGGGAGGCGGGCGGCGGTCCTTCCTACAACGTGGCGAAGGCCGCCGAGCTGAGCCTCGCGAAGGCGCTCGGGCGCGAGCTCGCCGCCGACGGCATCCGCGTGAATAGCGTGGCGCCGGGGTCCATCCTGTTTCCGGGCGGCGGCTGGGAGCGCCGCTTCGCCGGGGACCCGGACGGCATGGCCGAGTTCATCCGGCGCGAGCTCCCGGGCGGGCGGTTCGGGAAGCCGGAGGAGGTCGCGCGGGTGGTCGCCTTCCTCGCCTCTCCCTGCGCGAGCTGGGTCAACGGGGCGTGCTGGGTGGTGGACGGGGAGCAGAGCAGGTCCTTCTGACCCGCGCACCCTCTCGGCGTGACTCCGACCTGCTGGAGCGCTTCCGCTTCAAGCTGTTTCGCGAGGCGCTGCGGCTCTCCTACTCGAGCGCGGTGCTCGCGGGCGGCGCCGGGGTCGAGGCGGCGCCCTGAGCTCCTCGCGGCGCGGAGCCGCCGGGGCGGGCCGCGAAGAGCCGCACCACGCCCAGCGCGCGCCGCGTCTCCTGGAGCACCTCGAACCCCGCCGCCGCGACGGCGGCCTCGGTGTCGCGGTTCGGCCTGCAGCCACCCGCGAGCCGCGTCCACGCCGGCTGCACCAGATCCTGGACCCGCGCGCGGAGCCGGCCCGACGCGCGGACGTGCTCCAGCATGCGGAGACACCCGCCAGGCGCGAGCACCCGCCTCACCTCCGCGAGGTCGCGCGGCACGTCGTCGACGGTACAGAAGACGAGGCCGGAGACCACCGTGTCGAAGGCGCCGTCGCGGAACGGGAGCGCCTCGGCGCGCGCCTGGACAAGGGGGATGCCGGGGGCGCGGCGGCGGGCGCGCTCGAGGTTGCCCGGCCACGGATCGACGCCCACCGCGCGGACGCCCGGAGCGAGGTGTGGCAGCGTGCGGCCCGTCCCGCAGCCG
Organism: Myxococcales bacterium; assembly: GCA_038320275.1. Taxonomy (GTDB): domain Bacteria; phylum Myxococcota; class Myxococcia; order Myxococcales; family Anaeromyxobacteraceae; genus Anaeromyxobacter_A. Next base: position 2,055 of record JBBQEB010000106.1, read on the forward strand.
AGGTCGAGGGTGCGCCCGCGTGCTCCCTCGGCGAGCGCGAGGCGCCAGCTTCCGAACCCCCCGTGCTCCGACAGCGCCATGAAGGCGTCGTACGCCCACGGGATCTGCTCGAGACCTCTCATCCCGCCCCCCTCGACCGCGCCGCCCGCCGCTCGCGGGCGCGTGCTGAGTAACCGGAAGCCCTCCCGCCCGCAGATCACTTGGGTAGTTGACATCCGTCGCACCCTTGCATAACTTATCCGTTATGGAACACCGTAGTTATGAACTAGCAATCTCAAAGCGTCTGGACATGACGTTCGCCGCGTTAGCCAATCCCACGCGGCGGGCGATCCTGGCGCGCCTGGCGTCGGGCGAGGTGTCGGTGAACGAACTGGCCGAACCCTTCTCGATGAGTCAGCCGGCGGTCTCGCGGCATCTCAAGGTGCTCGAACATGCAGGCTTGATCTCGTCTGGCAGCGATGCGCAGCGGCGACCGCGCAAGCTCGAGGCGCGCCCGCTCGCTGAAGCGAACGAGTGGTTGGAGAGGTATCGCGAGTATTGGGAGGCTTCCTTCGCGCGCCTCGACGGCTTGCTGAGCGAGTTGAAAGTCGCGGAAACGAAACGCAAGCGCCCCGCTCCCAGGAAGCGGTAAAGGAGTCTCGATGTTCTTCCCCGATAGCTTCAAGGTGTGGACACCCAGTGATTGCGAGATCCAGGTGACTCGCAATTTCGACGCACCGCGACGGCTGGTGTTCGATGCATTCACGAAGCCGCAACTCGTCCGTCGCTGGCTACTCGGCCCCCCTGGGTGGAGCATGCCGCTGTGCGAGATCGACCTGCGCGTCGGCGGCACCTATCGCTACGTCTGGCATTCCGAACAGGATGGAGCACAGATGGCCATGGGCGGCTTATTCCGCGAGGTTGTTCCACTCGAACGTATCGTTGCCACCGAGAAGTTCGACGATGCCTGGTACCCGGGCGAAGCCCTGGACACGACGGTGTTCGAGGAGATCCGCGACATCACCAGGACCACGATCACCATCCTGTACGAATCGAAAGAAGCCCGCGATACGGCACGTCGCTCCGGCATGGAGCATGGTATGGCCGCAGGGTACGATCGACTCGAAAACTTGTTGCAAACGTTGGCCGGGGAGCCCACGTGATTGAACTCCCGCAAGTTATCGTGACCACCGCTCAACAGGTCGCCACCCTTCACATCGAGACGCCACGCTCGCAGATGCAGCACGTCATGGGGCCGGGCCTCAGCGAGGCGATGGCTGCTGCGAAGGCGCAAGGCATCGGCCCGGTCGGACCGTGGTTTGCGCATCACCTGAAGATGACCTCCGAGGCTTTCGATCTCGACATCTGCGTGCCGGTGTCGGCACCCGTCACGGCCGTCGGCCGCGTCAAGCCTTGGAAGCGTCCTGCGCTCAAAGTGCTGCGCACCATCTATCATGGCCCTTACGAGGGACTCGGCAGCGCGTGGCACGAGTTTGGCGGTTGGATGAAAGCCAACGGGTACAAGACGGCGGGCGATCTTTACGAGTGCTATCTCGTCGGCCCGGAATCGAATCCCGATTCGGCCACGTGGCGCACGGAGCTCAGCCGGCCGGTGATCGAATAGAAAGAAGGAGCCATTCCGGTCCACCCGCCCCACAGTTCCCGTCCGAGGAGATAACTGAAGAAGTTGGGGCTCTCGAGCCGGTGAGCCGTGTGCCGCAGCCCGCCCGGCGTGAAGTCCTTCCCCCCGCAGGGCTCCGTCGAGGTCCGGCCGCTCACCTTCCACTCCGCGACCCGCTTCGGCCACGTCTCCCGATCGGTCACGCGCGCCAGTCTGCGGCGCGCGCGTCATGCCTGCCAGACGGGGTCTGGTGCAGCGGATACCCAGACAGGTGGCAGGTAGAGCTTCTCCGCACGGCAGCGCGCTTCATGCGCTCGTCGGGGCGGTCGTAGCGGGCGGTGCTGGTCACCTCGGCGTGGCCAGCGAACGCCCAGCCCCGCGCGCGCGGCCCCGCCCCCTCCGCCTCCTTCAGGCGAGGACGACGAGGAGGTCCTCCTTCTCCACCTTGGCGCCCTCGGCGAGCTTCACCTCGAGGACCTCCCCGTCGCGCTTCGCCTTCACGCTCGTCTCCATCTTCATCGCCTCGGTGACGAGCAGCACCTGGCCGGCCTTCACCGCCTGCCCGGGCCGCACGCTGAGCTTCACGATCTTGCCCGGCATCGGGGCGCCGACGTGGCTGGCGTTGCCCGGCTCGGCCTTGGCCCGCGCCTCCTCGCGCGCCTCCTTCTCGTCGCGCACGAGCACCGTCCGGCCCTCGCCGTTCAGCTCGAAGAAGACCTCGCGCGTGCCGTCCTTCGCCACCGGGCCCACGGTGACGAGCTTCACGATGAGGGTCTTGCCGGGCTCGATCTCGATCGAGACCTCCTGGCCCTGGTCGAGGCCGTAGAGGAAGTGACGGGTGGGGAGCACCGAGGTGTCGGAGTAGGTGGCGCGGTGGCGCTCCAACTCGGCGTAGACACCGGGGTAGAGCAGCCACGAGACCAGCCCCTCGTCGCCTACCGGGTGGCCCACCCGCTCCTCCGCGCGCTGGCGCGCCGCCGCGAGGTCCGCCGGCTCGAGGAGCTCGCCCGGGCGGACGTGGATGGGCTGCTCGCCCTTGAGCACGATCTCCTGCAGCCCCGGCGGCCAGCCGCCGTGCGGCTGCCCGAGCATGCCCTTGAACATCCCCACCACCGACTCGGGGAAGGAGAGCTCGCTCCCGCGGCGGAGGACGTCGTCGGGGGTGAGGCCGTTCTTCACCAGGTACATGGCCATGTCCCCCACCACCTTCGACGACGGAGTCACCTTGACGATGTCGCCGAAGAGCAGGTTCACCCTCCGGTACATCTCCTTGCACTCCTCCCAGCGGTCGAGGAGCCCGAGCCCGGCCACCTGCGGCTTGAAGTTGGAGTACTGGCCGCCCGGGATCTCGTGCCGGTAGACCTCGGCGGTGCCGCTGCGGAGGCCCGACTCGAAGGGCGCGTACCACTCGCGCACCGTCTCCCAGTAGGCCGCGAGCGCCTGCAGCCCGTCCTCGTCGAGCCCGGTATCGCGGTCCGTTCCCTTCAGCACGGCCGCGAGCGTGTTGAGCGAAGGCTGCGAGGTGAGGCCGGAGAGCGGCGCCAGCGCCGCGTCCACGACGTCGACACCCGCCTGCGCCGCCTCGAGCAGGGTCGCGCCGGCGAAGCCGGAGGTGTCGTGGGTGTGGAGGTGGACCGGGATTCCCACCTCCTCCTTCAGCGCGCGCACGAGCTTGCGGGCCGCGAAGGGCTTGAGGAGCCCGGCCATGTCCTTCACGCCGAGGAAGTGCGCGCCCATGCGCTCGAGCTCCCTCGCGAGCCCGACGTAGTAGGAGAGCGGGTACTTGTCCCGCTTCGGGTCGGTGATGTCGCCCGTGTAGCACAGGGCGCCCTCGCACACCTTCCCGCTCCGGCGCACCGCCTCCATCGCCACCGCCATCCCCTTCGTCCAGTTGAGCGCGTCGAAGACGCGGAAGACATCCACGCCGGCCTCCGCCGCCAGCTCGACGAAGCGCGCCACCACGTTGTCGGGGTAGTTCGTGTACCCGACCGCGTTGGAGCCGCGGAGCAGCATCTGCAGGAGCACGTTGGGGATGGCGTCGGAGAGGCGGTACAGCCGCTCCCAGGGATCCTCCTTGAGGAAGCGCATGGCGACGTCGAAGGTCGCCCCGCCCCACAGCTCGAGCGAGAACAGCCCCGACGCGAGGCGCGCGGTGGCGGGCGCGATGGCGAGGAGGTCGTGGCCGCGCACGCGGGTGGCGAGGAGCGACTGGTGCGCGTCGCGCATGGTGGTGTCGGTGACGAGGAGCCGCTTCTGCGCGAGCGTCCACCGGACGAGCGCCTCGGGGCCGCCCTCGCGGAGGAGGTCGCGGGTGCCCTTGGCCGGCGCCGCCGCCGGGTCGAGCCGCGGGATGGGAGCGTCGCGCAGCCTGGAGGCCTCCAGGCGGTGGGGCACGCCGGGCGCGCCGTTCACCACCACCTCGCCCAGGTACTGGAGCAGCTTCGAGCCGCGGTCCTTCCGCCCCGGCACCTGCATCAGCTCCGGGTGGCCGTCGATGAAGGACGTGTCGCAGCGCCCAGCGAGGAAGTCCTCGTGGGTGACCAGGTTCTCCAGGAAGGGAATGTTCGTCTTGACCCCGCGGATGCGGAACTCGCGCAGGCAGCGGTCCATGATGCGGGCCGACTCGACAAAGGAGAGGCCCCAGGTGCTCACCTTGGCGAGCAGCGAGTCGTAGTGCGGGGTGATGACCGCGCCGCCGTAAGCGCTGCCGGCGTCGAGGCGCACGCCGGTGCCGCCCGGCGACCGGTACGAGCGGAGCACGCCGGTGTCGGGCGCGAAGCCGTTCATCGGGTCCTCGGTGGTGACGCGGCACTGGATGGCGTGGCCGCGGATCTCGACGGCGCGCTGGTCGGGGATGCCGAGGTCGGCGAGCGTTTCTCCTCCGGCGATGCGGAGCTGCGCCTGCACCAGGTTCCGCCCGGTGATCATCTCGGTGACGGTGTGCTCCACCTGGATGCGCGGGTTCATCTCGATGAAGTAGAAGCGCCCCGCCCGGTCGAGCAGGAACTCGCAGGTCCCAGCGCTGCGATAGCGCACGGCCCGGGTGAGCGTCAGCGCAGCCTCGCAGATGGCCGCGCGAAGCCCGGGGTCGAGGCCGAGCGCCGGTGCGAACTCCACCACCTTCTGGTGGCGGCGCTGGATAGAGCAGTCGCGCTCGTAGAGGTGCACCAGGTTCCCGTGGGCGTCGCCCAGGACCTGCACCTCGATGTGCTTCGGGCGGTCGACGTACCGCTCGATGAAGACCGTCGCGTCGCCGAACGCCGCCAGCGCCTCGCTCCGCGCCGCGGGCAGCCCGTCGAGGAGGCCTTGCCGATCCCGGGCCACCCGCATCCCGCGGCCGCCGCCGCCCGCCGCCGCCTTCACCACCAGCGGATAGCCGTGCTCTTTGGCGAAGAGGAGCGCCTCCTCCTCGGTCTCCACCGGGCCGGCGGTGCCGGGCACGACCGGGACGCCGAGCGTGACGGCCGCCCTCCGGCCCGCCACCTTGTCGCCCAGCCGGCGCTGCTGCTCGGCGGTGGGCCCGACGAAGGCGATCCCGGCAGCCTCCACCCGCTCGGCGAACTCGGCGTTCTCGGAGAGGAATCCGTACCCCGGGTGGATGGCGTCGACGCCCTTCGAGAGCGCCAGGGAGATGATCTCGTCGATGCCCAGGTATGCGGCGACGGGGCCCTTGCCGCGCCCGACGAGGTACGCCTCGTCCGCCTTGTACCGGTGCAGCGAGAGCCGGTCCTCCTCCGAGTAGAGCGCCACGGTGGCCATGCCGAGCTCGGTCGCGGCGCGGAAGACGCGGATGGCGATCTCGCCGCGGTTGGCCGCGAGGACCTTCTTGAGGGCACGGCGCTCGGGCGACGGGGCGGGGCTGGCCATCCCGGCAGAAGACCCATGCTGCCGCGGCGTTGTCGAGCCCCAAGGGTTGGAGCGGCCGGAACACCGAGGGTGCGACGCGCGGCCGCCCCACCACGGGGGCGGTCGAGCACCGCGCGACAACGAGGCAGGGCGCGAGCGCGACCGCGTCGCGGTAGCGTCCGGCGCAGCGGCTCGTGAGCCGCCGTGACCGCGCTGCTCCGCAGCCCGGCCGCCCACCCTCGCAGCCCCCGGAGCACGACCTTGTCGAACCACCTTTCGAGAAGAGAAATGATGACCCGTGGCAGCCTCCTCTTCGGAGGCGTCATCACGCTGGGGGCGCTGGGCTGCGGCGGTACGGAAGAGAAGAAGGCGGCCATCACGGGTGCTGCGGACGCCGGCTCCATACCCCCCGACACGGCGACGCCCGCGATCCCCAAGGTCTCGGACTTCCCGTACGAGCAGCACCTGCCCGCGGGCTATCGCCTCGACGTGGCCGCCGTCCAGGAGCCCGCATACCACGGGTACTACAACGGCGGCTGCTGCCACGGCGCGTACAGCGCGCTCGTGAAGCACCTCGCCGATACCGTTGGCGCGCCCTTCGACCAGCTCCCCATCGACTTCGGCAAGTTCGGAGGCGGCGGCATCGCTGGCTACGGCAGCATCTGCGGCGCCGTCCTGGGTGGCGTCCTGGTGGTCAACATGGTCGTGGCCAAGACGGCTGCGCGCACCGCCATGCTGACGGACCTCATGCGCTGGTACGAGGGCACCGCCTTCCCGATGTATGTGCCCGCTGCGAACGACTCGACCGAGGCGAACGTCACGCTCGACTTCTCGGCCGCGAACATCGCCCACCTTCAGGTCGTCCCGCGCTCACACCTCTGCCACTCCTCCGTGTCGAGCTGGTGCGCGGCGCGCGGCGTGGCGGCCAACGGCGGGGACAAGCTCGCACGCTGCTCGCGCCTGACCGCCGACGTGGCGGGCAAGGTCGCAACGATGATCAACGCCTACCTCGCGTCCGGCACCTACGCGGCGGGCGCGCTCGACGCGACCTCCTCGTCCTGCATGGGCTGCCACCCTGCGAGCAGCCACGCGAAGCCTGTCGCGGCGGGCATGCGCTGTGACGTGTGCCACTCTGACAAGGTGTCGCACCACCCGTAGGCTCCGCAGAATCCGTTGCGGACGGCCGGGGGGGAGCTCCCCTGGCCGTCCAGTCGGAGCGCGAAAGTCTTGATTCCGTTCGGGTCGGCGCGGGTCCGCGGTCCTCGCCATGCGCGAGCTCGCAACAGCTCTGGCCGGGCTGAGCTCGAGCGGTCTGAGGCTCCCCGGTCCGGATCATCGCGGCGCGACAATGAAAGGAGTCCGCCCGAACCGACCGTCGTGAGGGCTGCCGGCCTCTTGCCCCACCCGGGCGCGGGACAACGTGCCGCATCGGGGTTTGGCGCCGGGCTGGTACGATGGTGCGATGTTCGTGTGCCTGCTGCTGGCCGCGGCGGTCGCGGCGGGCGCCGGGTCGTCGTCTGCGCCCCCTCCGCGCGACGCCCCGGAGCACTGGGAGCCCGCCGCCCATGACCGACCGCCCCCGTCGATCACCTTCGACGAGGCGCTGGGGCTGTCCGACCGCGCTCCCTCGGTGGAGGGCGCCCGTGAAGCTGCGTCGGCGCACGCCGACCTCGCCGGCCGGGTGAGCTCCCTCACCTCGAACCCCGAGCTGCGCATCGAGCCCGGCTACCGGCTTTCCGCGAGCGCCGACGCCCGCACCCGCGTCGAGGGCACCGCCTCCCTGTCGCAGTCGTGGAGCCTCGCCGGCCTGGGCGGGCGACGCCGCGCAGCCGTCGCCGCGGAGGGCCGTGTGCTCGTCGCCGAAGCCCGGGCCACGTCGCTCGCCCGCAGGCTGGCCGCCGCGCAGGCCTGGATCGACCTCTGGGCGGCGCAGGCCGCGCTCGCCGACGCGCGGCAGGAGGTGGGGCTGGCCGGCGACCTCGCCGCCCAGACCGACCGCGGCGCCGCGGCCGCGCTCCTCACCCGCGCCGATGCCTCGGACGCCGCCGCCTACCGCGCCGAGGCGCGGCTCCTCGCGCTCTCGGTCGAGGGCGAGGCCACCGACCTCGGCTTTCGGCTCGCCCGCGAGTCGGCCCGCCCGCCCGTCGCCCTCGCGACCCGCGGGGAGCTGCCGCACCCGCCCCTCCCTCCGGCGGCGCGCTGGGACGACCTCGTCGCCCGTGCGGGAGCGCTGCCGGAGGTCACCGCCCGCAGGCTCGCGGCCCACGCCGACGCCGCGCGGGCCGCCGAGGCGCGCGCCGGGCGGGGTACGCAACTCGCCACCAGCGTCGCCATCCAGCGCGACAACCGGGGCGAGTACGTCGCGTTTGCGGGATTGGGCTTCACCCTCCCGGTGTTCGATCGCGGGGAGCGGGAGGCGGCCCCCTTCTCCGCGGCGGCCGCCCGGGGCCAGCGCGAGGCCGAGGACGCGGCGCAGGCCGCCTCGGCCGAGCTCGCGCGCGACTTCCACGAGGTGGAGCACACGGGCGAGGTGCTCGTGGAGCTGGAGGCCGGCTTCCTGCCCGCGTCGCGCGAGGCGGCCCGGCTCCGCGAGGTCGCCTTCCAGGCGGGCGACGCCACCGTCCTGGAGGTCCTCGTCTCGCGCCGGAGCGCCGCCGCCGCCCGCGCCCGGCTGCAGCGTGCCCGGGCCGCGCACGCCTGGGCGCGGGTGAAGGTGTGGCTCGAGCTCGCGGAACTGGCGCGGGCGGATGGAGGAGTGCCGTGAAGGGGAACGTCTACACCTGGCCCGCCGTGCTCGCGGTCGCGCTGGCGGCCGCGTGCTCGAAGGAGCCCGCGCCGGCGTCTTCGGCCGCGCCCCTCGCTTCCGCTCCCTCCGCCAGCAGCGCCCGCACCCCGTGGGTGAAGGCCCGCGCCGCCGACGAGGTCGCCATGCTGGAGGCGCCCGCCACCGTCCTCGCCACGCCCGAGTCGAACGCCGGCGTCTCGCCGCCCTTCCGCGCCCGCGTCGTGCGCGTCCTCGCCCGGCCCGGTGAGCGGGTGAAGCGGGGCGAGCCCCTCGCCGAGGTCGTCATGCCCGAGGTCGTGCAGGCCGCAGGCGCCTACGCATCGGCCGCCACGCGCGTCGAGGCGTATGGCCGCCGAAAGACGCAGCTCGATGGCCTGAAGAAGGAGGGCATGGTCCGGCTCACCGACCTGCTCGAGGTGGATACCAAGCTCGCCGAGGCCCGGGCCGACCGGACGGGGGCGCTCGCCATGCTGCGCGCGGCCGGCCTCGACGCCGGGGACGCTGCGCGCATCCTCGCGGGCGGCGGAAAGGTGGTCCTGCGCAGCCCCATCGACGGTGTCGTCACCCAGGTGAAGGCCTCCATCGGCGAGCAGCGCGAGTCTTCCGGCGAGCCGCTCGTCCGCATCGCCGGCGAGGGCGACCCGCGCGTCGAGGCGCGGCTCGCGCGCGTCGTGCCCGGCCCCGCGGCGTACGAGCTGTGGCTCGGGACGGGCGAGCACCACCCGCTCCGGCTCGTCGGCCAGGCGCCACAGATGGACGCCCGCGACGGCACGACGCTCGTCTGGTTTGCCGCGAGAGACGGCACCCGGCTCGTCCAGGGCCAGACCGGCAAGGTGAAGATCCGGCTCGCCGAAAGCGCGAAGCTCGCGAGCGTCCCCGCCCGCGCGGTGGGGCTCGGGCCGGAGGGCGCGCACGTCGTCGTCCGCGGCGCTGCGGGCGGGGCGCCGGCGCGCGTGAACGTGGAGGTGCTCGCCGCGAGCGGCTCCGAGGCGCTGGTGCGCGGCGTCGATCCGGGCGAGGAGGTCGCCGCCGACGCGGCCCTCGCCGAGGTGCCCGCCTCGGCGGTGCAGCCCGCCCCCGGGACGACGCCGCCAGCGGCCCCTGGAGCGGAGCGCCGATGATCGGACGCATCGTCGCCTGGTCGGTCGAGCACCGCGTCCTCGTGGTGACGTCGACGCTCGTGCTCATGATCGCGGGCGCCGTCGTGGGGGCCCGGCTCCAGTTCGACGCGCTCCCCGACACCACCAACAACCAGGTCCTCGTCCTCACCCGCGCCCCTGGACTCACGCCCGAGGAGGTGGAGCGCCTCGTCACGCGGCCGGTGGAGGCTGCGCTGGGCGGTATGCCCGGCCTCGAGGAGGAGCGGTCGCTCTCGCGCTACGGCATCTCGTCGGTGACCGCCGTGTTCCACGACGGCTTCGACGGCTACCTCGCGCGGCAGATCGTGAAGGAGCGGCTCGACGCGCTGGGCGGCTCGTTCCCGGCCGGCGTGGACGCTCCAGAGCTCGGCCCCGTCACAGGCGGCCTGGGCGAGGTCTTCCACTTCACGCTCAGCTCACCCCGGCGCACCGCGGCCGAGCTCCTCGAGCTCGCCACCCTCCGCATCGCGCCGCAGCTCCGGGGCGTGCCCGGCGTGGTCGAGGTGAACACCTGGGGCGGTCAGCAGCGCACGCTCGAGGTCCGCGCGGATCCGCAGCGCATGGCGCAGCGGGGCCTCACGCTCGAGGACCTGCGCGCCGCGCTCCACGACGCGGTCGGCACCGCCGCGGGCGCGAGCCTCGCCGCCGGCTCCGCCCAGTCGCTGCTGCGCGCGGTGGCGCTCCCCCGCGACGCCTCCGACCTCGGGCACGCGCTCGTCTTCCGCCGCGGCAATCCCACGCCGGTTCGCCTCGCGGAGGTGGCGGACGTCGCCCAGGGCGAGCTCCCGCGCATCGGCGCCGCCACCGCCAACGGCCTGGGCGAGACCGTCTACCTCATGGCGCAGATGCTCCGGGGCGCGAACGCCCTCGAGGTCATGCGCGGCGTGCACGCGCGCATGGACGTCGTCCGCCGCATGCTGCCCGAGGACGTGCGGGTGGAGGTGGTCTACGACCGGTCCGAGCTCGTCCACGCCACCCTGCGCACCGTCTTCAAGAACCTGATCGAGGGCGGCCTCCTCGTGGTGGCGGTGCTCTTCGTCATGCTCGGCTCGCTCCGCGCCGGGCTCCTCGTCGCCTCCGCCATCCCGCTCTCCATGCTGGGCGCGACCGCGGCCATGGTCGTCCTGGGCATCCCCGGGAACCTCATGAGCCTGGGCGCGCTCGACTTCGGGCTCCTGGTCGACGGCGCTGTGGTCATGGTGGAGGGCATCTTCCACGGCATCGGAAAGGCGACCTTCGCCGGGCTCGCGCCGGCCGAGGCCAAGGCGAAGCTGCGAGCGCACGTGGCCACCGCCACCCGCTCCTCGGCCGGGCCGGTGTTCTTCTCCGTGCTCATCATCCTCCTCGTCTACGTGCCGGTGCTGTCCCTCACCGGGGTGGACGGGAAGATGTTCCGGCCCATGGCGCTCACGGTGGTCTTCGCCCTCACCGCAGCGCTCGTCCTCACCGTGACCTTCATCCCGGCGGCCGCCAGCCTCGTGCTCCGGCCCAAGGACGTGCCCGACCGCCCGCCGCTCCTCGTGCGCCTCATCGAGCGCGGCTACGAGCCCTTCCTCGCCTTCAGCACCGCCCGCCCCAGGTACGTGGCCGCGGGGGCGCTGGCGCTGGTGGTGATCGCGGCGACGCTCTTCATGCGCGCGGGCAGCGAATTCGTGCCTCAGCTCGACGAGGGCGACCTCGTCATCCAGACCACGCGCGCCGCGGACATCTCGCTCGAGACGGCCGTCCGCGAGGCCGGCAAGCTGGAAACCGCGCTCCTGGGCCACGTGCCCGAGGTGACGCAGGTCGTCTCTCGCGTCGGCAGCCCGGCCGTCGCCACCGACATCATGGGCCTCGAGCAGGCCGACGTCTTCGTGCGTCTGAAGCCGCGCGGCGCGTGGCGGCCGGGGCTCACCCGCGAGGCTCTCATCGGTGACGTGGGGCGGGCGCTCGCGGAGCGCGCGCCGGGCGGCGAGCCCTCCTTCACTCAGCCTATCCAGATGCGGTTCAACGAGCTCCTGGGCGGCTCGGTCGCCGACGTGACGGTGAGCGTCTACGGCGAGGACCTGGCCGAGCTGCGCCGCATCG
>JBBQEB010000107.1:0-13468 GCA_038320275.1 Myxococcales bacterium
GAGGGCCGAAAGCAGGTCCTGGAGCGCGTCGAGGCGGACAGGGCTGTTTACCTTCAGGAGTGGGTCGAGCACCCGGGGCGTGACGCACGGTTGTTCGTGGTGGGCGACAGGGTGACGGGGGCGATGGAGCGGCTGGCTCCAGCGGGGGAGTGGCGCACCAACGTGGAGCGGGGCGCGACGGTGCGTCCGCTCACGCCCGGCCCGGCGATGACGGACATGGCCGTCCGGGCGGCGCGAGCGCTCGGGCTCGACTGGGCAGGTGTCGACGTGGTGACGGGCCCCGGCGGGCCCACGGTGCTCGAGGTGAACGGGAACCCGGGCTGGCTCGGGATCCGAGAGGCGACGGGCGAGGACATGGCGGAGCCGATCGCGGGGCACGTGTGGGCCCGGGCGCGGCGGCGGGTGGATCGGCAGGGGCTCACACAACGCGAGGCGAGGGCGGACCATGGCTGACGAGAAGAGCGACAAGAAGACTGCCAGCAAGGGCGCGATGACGGTCTCCGAGGCGGGCCGCAAGGGCGGGGTCCGGGTGCGCGAGACGCGCGGGCGCAAGTTCTACGAGGAGATCGGCAAGAAGGGCGGCGAGACGGTCAAGGCCGAGCGCGGGCGCAAGTTCTACGAGGAGATCGGCAAGAAGGGCGGCGACACGGTCAAGGCCGAGCGCGGCGCCCGCTTCTACGAGGAGATCGGCAAGAAGGGCGGCGAGACCATCAAGGCCGAGCGCGGCACGCCCTTCTACGAGGAGATCGGCAGGAAGGGCGGGCACAAGGTCCGCGAGCTCATCGAGAAGGGCAAGGCAGGCGCGCCCGAGCTGGGCGCGGGGGCCGCGGACGACCGCGGGAAGTGACCGCAAGGCCGGGTGACCGGCGGGGAGGATGCCGAGCATGGATTCCGACGAGAAGGGCAACGGGGCCGCGCGGGGGGATGGCGAGGCGGGCGCGCCTCGGCGCGCGATGACGGTGTCGGAGGCGGGGCGCAAGGGCGGGATCACCGTCCGTGACGAGCGCGGCCACGCCTTCTACGAGGAGATCGGCCGCAAGGGCGGGCAGCGGGTGCGCGAGCTCATCGAGCGCGGCAAGGCGCGGTCGTAAGGGGAGGGAGGCGGCCCAGCTCGGCGCGGGAGAGGGCCGCCCTCTTCGCCATCGCCCGCCTCTCGCGCGAGCTGGCGCCGGGCAGGGGCGGAGGCCTTCTGCTACAACCGTCCGCCATGCCGCCGGCACCGATCGTCGCCATCGATCCCCTTCACCCGCAGCCGAGGCTGGTGGAACGCGCCGTCCAGGCGCTCTCCTCGGGCGGGCTGGTCGCCTTCCCGACCGACACCTACTACGCGCTCGGCTGCGACCTCTTCGACAAGCGCGCCATCGAGCGCATCTACGCGCTGAAGAGGCTGCCCAAGTCGCACGAGCTGTCGTTCCTGTGCGCCGACCTGGCGGAGGTCTCGCGCTACGCGGTCGTCGACAACGCGGCCTATCGCGTGCTCCGGCGCAAGACGCCCGGGCCGTTCACCTTCATCCTGCCCGCCACCCGCCTCGTCCCCGACCTCGTGCTGCGGCGTCAGAAGACGGTCGGCATCCGGCTCCCCGACAGCCCCATTGCGAGGGCCATCGTGTCGAGCCTCGCACACCCGGTCATCTCGACCTCCGCGGCCACCGAGGACGGCGAGGTGCTCATCGATCCGCGCGACATCAAGGAGCGGCTGGGCCACGGCCTCGAGCTCATCCTCGACGGCGGCTTCAAGCTGAGCGAGGCCTCCTCCATCGTCGACCTCACCGGCCCGGAGCCGGTCATCGTCCGGCAAGGGAAGGGCGACCTCTCCGACCTGTTCACGTAGGGCGCCCAGAGACCTCGTGCATCACCTCCGCGCGCTGGGCCTTCATGCCGTACCGCGCGCCGCGCCAGTCCCGGCCGCCGGCTTGCGCGCCGTGAAGACGAACTGCCCGCCGCACCGCTCGGCCTTGCAGGCCGTGAACCCCACCCGCCGCATCATCCGCGAGAATCCGCCGGCCGTCTGGAAGCTGCGGTAGGTCCCCGCGCCGGGGAGCGGGATCAGTCGGCCCGCGGCGTGGAGCAGGACCCCGTTCGCGAGCGCATGGAGCGCCACCGCGGCGAGCCGCGGCTTTCGGTGGCGGGCCGCGACCCACAGCTCCCGGAGCTCCATCACCGGGCGGTGAAGGACGAACCACACCCGGCCTCCGGGCCGCAGCACGCGGAAAATCTCCGAGACGGCGCGCGGGACGTCGGTGAAGGGCAGGGCCACCCGGCTCGTGACGAGGTCGAAGAGCTCCGAGCGGAAGGGCAGGCTCTCCGCCGCCCCGGCTGCGAGCTCCAGTTCGGGGAACATCGCCTTGCCGCGAGCCACCGCGGCGGGGTCGAGGTCCACGCCGCAGAGCCGCGCCCCCGCGTGGAACGGTGTCGCCACCAGCGTCTGGCCCACGCCGCAGCCGACGTCGAGCACGGTGCGGTCGTCCGCAGAGACCTCGGGCAGGGAGCGCCTCGGGTCGGAGGGGTCCCGCGCGATAGCGAGCTCCTGCAGGTGGTAGGCGATGTCGCTCACGGAGCCTCCCGCGCGCGGAGGGTGCGGACCCGGGCGCCGCGGCGAGACTCTGCGCTCCACCGGCCTTCCGATCAACGTCGCCGCTCATCAGCGCCGATCAACGGCGCCGCGGAGTGGACGCTCGGCCGCCGCGCGGTAGTGTCGCCCCTTGTCCTCCTCGCTCGACGCCGCGCTCGACCTCTTCCTGGTGCACGTCCGGGTGGAGAAGGGCCTCGCCGCGAACAGCGTGGAGAGCTACGCCCGCGACCTGCGGCGTTACCTCGACGACCTCGCCGGGCAAGGCGTGGCGGCCTGGGAGGACGTGCGCCGCGACCATCTCCTGGCACACCTCGACCACCTCGCCCGCGGCGGCATCTCGGCGCGGAGCCAGGCGCGCGCGCTCTCCGCCATCCGCTGTTTGCACCGGCTCCTGTCGGGGGAAGGGCTCGCGAAGACCGATCCCACCGAGGACGTGGACAGCCCTCGCCCCGGGCGAAAGCTCCCCACGCTGCTCTCGCGGGAGGAGGTGGCCCGGCTCCTCGCCGCTCCCTCGCCGCGCACGCCCGCCGGCGCGCGCGATCGGGCCATGGTGGAGCTCCTCTACGCCACCGGCCTGCGCGTCTCCGAGCTGGTGGGCCTCTCCGTGAACGACGTGCACCTCGAGACGCGGATGCTGCTCGCGCGCGGCAAGGGCTCGAAGGAGAGGATCGTCCCCCTGGGCGCGCCCGCGGCAGAGGCGCTGCGCGACTACCTGCGCTCGGCTCGGCCCCGGCTGCTGAAGGCGCGCGTTTCGAAGGACCTCTTCGTCACCCCCCGGGGAGGCCGCATGACCCGGCAAGGCTTCTGGAAGCTGCTCGGCCGCCACGCCCGTGCAGCGGGCATCGACCGACCCGTCTCGCCGCACAAGCTCCGCCACTCCTTCGCGACGCACCTCCTGGCGGGGGGCGCCGACCTGCGCGCGGTGCAGGCCATGCTGGGCCACGCCGACATCTCGACGACGCAGATCTACACCCACGTCGAGCGAAGCCACGTGAAGCGCGTCTACGCCGCGCACCATCCGAGGGCGTGAATCGGCGCCTCACGCGGGCCGCTGCCAAGGTTCGCGAGCGTTGACCGGCCCTGGCCCCGCTGCTAAAAGAACCGTCCTTCTTTTTCGAGGCTTATGCTCGATGCAGCGTGGCTCCTGGATCGGGTGCCGTTCCTGATCCTCCTCATCCTGTCCCTCACCATCCACGAGTACTCCCACGCCTGGATGGCCTTCAGGCTGGGCGACGACACGGCTGCGCGCGCGGGACGGCTGACGCTGAACCCCCTCCCGCACATCGACCTCCTCGGCACCATCCTGCTTCCTCTCATGAACGCGCCGATCGGCTGGGCGAAGCCGGTGCCTACCGACACCTCGCGCGTGCGAAGGGACATCACGGTCGCCACCGCCGACATCCTCGTCAGCTCGGTGGGTCCGCTCTCGAACCTCCTGTTCGGGTTCTTCGCGGCGGTGTTGCTCGGCCTCGTGGCCCGCTTCGCCCCGGCCTTCCTCGACTCCCCCGGCATCCTCCCCATGGCCCAGCAGCTCATCGGGCTGAACGCGGCGCTCTGCATCTTCAACCTCCTGCCCATTCCCCCCCTCGACGGCAGCCACGTCGCCCGGAGCCTCGTCCCGTACCGCTGGCGCGGCGGCTGGGACACCTTTGCCCGCTACGCCCCCTTCCTCCTGATCGCGCTCGTGCTCTTCGGGCGCAGGCTCCCCTTCCTCTTCGTCCCCATCCAGCTCCTCGCCGGTGCGATGCTGCGCGTGGCGCAGGCCATCGCGTGAGCGACTCCATGCCCTCCACCGAGCCGGTGCCCACCGGTATCCCAGCGGCCAGCGTGATCGTCTCTGGCATGCGGCCCACCGGGCGGCTCCACGTGGGTCACCTGCACGGCGCGCTCGCCAACTGGGTCCGGCTCCAGGACGAGGCCACCTGCTACTTCTTCAGCGCCGACTGGCACGCGCTCACCACGAGCTACCACGACCCCGGCGTCATCAAGGCGGCCGAGCGGGAGATGTTCGTCGACTTCGTCGCGGCGGGGATCGATCCCCAGCGGAGCGCGCTCTTCGTGCAGAGCGCGGTGAAGGAGCACGCCGAGCTCTTCCTCCTCCTCGGCATGATCACGCCGGTGGCCTGGCTGGAGCGCTCCCCGTCCTACAAGGAGATCCGCGAGCAGCTCACCGACCGCGACCTCGCGCTGTTCGGCTTCCTCGGCTACCCCGTGCTCATGACCGCGGACGTCGTGCTCTACAAGGCGACGCACGTGCCGGTGGGCGTCGATCAGGTGCCGCACCTCGAGCTCTCGCGCGAGATCGTCCGGAAGTTCAACCATCACTACGGCTCGGTCTTCCCGGAGCCGAAGCCGCTCCTCACCGAGGCGGCCAAGGTGGTGGGCACGGACGGGCGCAAGATGTCGAAGAGCTACGGCAACGCCATCGAGCTCGGCGAGAGCGCCGCCAGCACCACCAAGAAGGTCATGCTGATGATGACCGACCCCGCCCGCAAGCTGCGCAAGGACCCGGGCAACCCGGACGTCTGCGGGATTTTCTACCTGCACAAGATCTACTCAGAGCCCGAGACGGTGGGCTGGGTGGACGTCAACTGCCGCACGGCCGGCATCGGCTGCGTCGACTGCAAGCGCAAGCTCCTCGAGAAGCTCGGGCCGGATCAGGAGCGCCTCCGCGAGCGGCGCGAGGCCATCCTGGCCCGTCCCGGCGACCTCGACGAACTGGTCCAGCTCGGGACGGAGCGCGCCCGCACGGTGGCTCGGGTCACCATGGCCGAGGTCCGCGCCGCCATGAAGCTGTAGACGGTGCGGGGCGCGATGGCGAAGCGGAAGGTGAGAGAGGTTCTCGCGGAGGAGGGCGAGCGAGAGCTCGCGGGCGGGCGCGCCGCGGCAGATGCGTTCCGCGTCTCCCTGCCGCCGGTGCGCCCCGGCGAGCCGCCCTTCGAGGGACCGCTCGACCTGCTCCTGCATCTGGTGCGGGAGCACCAGGTGGACCTCTTCGACATTCCCATCGCGCGCATCACGGAGAGCTACCTCGCCACCTTGAAGGAGCTCCACGGGCTCGACATCGACCTCGCGGGCGAGTTCCTGCACATGGCCGCGCAGCTCCTCCTCATGAAGAGCAAGCTCCTCCTCCCGCGGGACGAGGTGGCGGAAGATCCGGAGGGCGAGGGGGCGGGAGGAGATCCGCGCGCCGAGCTGGTCCGCAGGCTGCTCGAGTACCAGAAGTACAAGTCCGCGGCAGAGGAGCTGGGCTCCCAGGACCTGCTCGACCGAGACGTGTTCGCCCGGCGGGTGCGAGCGCCGAGGGTGGAGCTGGAAGGGCCGGAGGGGCTGGCCGACGTCTCCGTCTTCAAGCTCATCGAGGCCCTCGACCGCGCCCTTCGCAACGCGCGCCCCGAGCTGCAGCTCGAGGTGGTGACCGAGCGCCTCTCCATCACCGACGCCATCGGGCGGGTGGCGGAGCTGCTCCGGGAGCGCGGGCGAGCGACCTTCGCCGAGCTGCTCGCGGGCGGGCGCGAAGGCGGGAGCACCCGCTCCGAGATCGTGGCCACCTTCCTCGCGCTGCTGGAGATGGCGAAGCTGCGGCTGGTCCGCATCTTCCAGGCGCTCGCCGAGGCGGGGTCCGACGCCGAGATCATGGTGGAGGCGCGCGAGACCCTGGGCGAGGGCTCCGCGGCGGCGGTGGAGGACGACCGGTGAACGAGGGAGGCGAGCGCGCCGGCGTCTCGGCGGAGGAGCTCCAGGCGCTGCAGGCCGTGGAGGACGCCAAGGGCGACCCTGCCCTCGATGGCGTCGAGCCCGCCTCCATCCAGGTGGGCGAGGAGGCGCGCGAGGAACCCTTCGAGAAGCTCGCGGCAGCGGCGAAGAAGCTCTCGCCGGAGCGGGTGCGGAGGACGGTCGAGGCGCTGCTCCTCCTCGCCGAGAAGCCGCTCACCACCGAGGAGGTGCGCGCCGCCAGCGGCATCGAGCTCGCCCGCGCGCGCAAGGCCTTCGACGAGCTCTCCGGGACCTATCGTGAGGGCGTCTCCGGCATCGTCCTGCACGAGGTGGCGGGCGGCTGGCAGCTTCGGTCCGCGCCGGAGGCGGCCGAGGTGGCTCGCCGCTTCCTGCGGGTGAAGCCTCAGCGGCTCACCCGCGCCGCCCTGGAGACCCTCGCCATCATCGCCTACCGCCAGCCGGTGACGCGGCCGGAGATCGAGGATGTCCGCGGGGTCGACAGCGGCGCGGTGGTGAAGGCGCTGCTCGAGCGCAAGCTCATCAAGATCCTGGGCAAGAAGGAGGAGCCGGGCCGGCCGATCCTGTATGGCACCTCCCGCGAGTTCCTCGAGTTCTTCGCGCTGAAGGACCTCGCCAGCCTGCCGACGCTGCGCGAGTTCCACGAGCTCTCGGAGGAGCACCGCGACATTGTGGAGAAGGAGGCGCCGGCGCCCCCCGGGATGGAG
The DNA here is from genome assembly GCA_038320275.1 of Myxococcales bacterium. Taxonomy (GTDB): domain Bacteria; phylum Myxococcota; class Myxococcia; order Myxococcales; family Anaeromyxobacteraceae; genus Anaeromyxobacter_A. The sequence continues at coordinate 7,015 of JBBQEB010000107.1, forward strand.
GGGCTGGTGGCCGAGCTCGCCGACCCCTCCCTGCGCGCGGTCCTGGAGGCGCGCCAGGCCGAAGGAGACGCCGCCCTGGACGACCTCGAGCGCGCCATGGCTGCTGCGGACGAGAAGACGCGCGCCGCCGCGGAGGCGCTCGACCCGAGACCGGTTGGACCACCGGCCACCCCGCCGGCGGCGGCCGCCTCGTCGGCTTCGCCGGAAGACGGATCGCAGGGAGCGCCCCCATGAGCCAGCAGCGTCTGCAGAAGTTCCTCGCCGGAGCTGGCGTCGCCTCGCGGCGCAAGGCCGAGGTGCTGATCGCCGAGGGGCGGGTGACGGTGAACGCGATCCGTGTGACCGAGCCCGGCACCAAGGTCGACCCCGGACGCGACCTCGTGACGGTGGACGGAAAGCTCGTCTCCGCCCGCCAGGAGGAGCGCTACTACCTTCTTTACAAGCCGCCCGGCTGCGTCACGACGCTCTCGGATCCGGAGGGCCGCCCCACCGCGGCCTCCTATCTGGAGCGGGTGAAGGAGCGGGTCTTTCCGGTGGGCCGGCTCGACTACGACGCCGAGGGGGCGGTGCTCTTCACCACCGACGGCGAGCTCGCCAACCGGCTCGCGCACCCGCGTTACGGCCACGAACGCATCTACCTCGTCAAGGTGAAGGGGGAGCCCTCGCCCGAGCAGCTCGCGAAGATGCTCGCTGGCGTGCGGCTGGAGGACGGGCCGGCGCGGGCGCTGGAGGCCGACATCCACGAGCGCGCCGAGAAGAACGTCTGGGTGAGGGTGGCGGTGGGGGAGGGACGCTTCCACCTGGTGAAGCGGCTCTTCGAGGCGGTGGGGCTTCAAGTCCTGCGGCTGTTCCGGCCGGAGGTGGGCGGCATCTCGGTGGGGGGCCTGCGGCCCGGCCACTTCCGGCCGCTCTCCGACGACGAGGTGCGCGTGCTGCGAGAGAGCGCGGGCGGCGAGGTGAAGCCGCGCCCGAGGCGCGGGGCGGCGGGTGCGACGGCCGGCGCGAAGGAGCCCGCGGTTCGCCGCCCCCCTCGACGGCCTCTTCCCCGCGCGGCGCGCCGGCACGGCCACGGCCCTCCGGCGCCGCCCACGCCCAGCGTCAAGAAGTGACGGGGCCGGGGGGCGGCGCCACCGTGCCATAGACGGGCGAGGCCGTCGCCGGGCGCCCGAAGCGCGTCCGCAGCACGACGCCGAGGACGAACAGCCAGACCGCCGCCCACGACAGGAAGCCGAGCAAGGGGATCTGCCCCACCGCCACCAGCACGGCCGTGCCGAGCGCGAGGTGCACGACCGCGGCCCCGCGCTGCGGCCGGAGCGGCAGGGCGCGCCCGAAGTGCATCGCGAGCGCGGTGAACCCCATCACGCCCGCCACCAGCGTGCCCAGGAGGAGCACCGCCACGAGCGGGATGCCCACGATGGTGACGACGAGCAGGAGCGCGATGACGGGCAGGGCCAGCATCCCCAGGATGCCGGTGAGCACCGCCTTCACGGGGGCCTGAGTGAGCGAGCCGGTGAGCGCCTCCAGCCGGCGCGGGGCGACGAGGAGGAAGAGGAGCCCCATGGTGAAGAAGGCCGCGAACTGCGCCAGCGCGTGGCCGACGCCCAGCAGCCGGGACGCGCTCCGGGTAGGGGAGAGCCCCGCCACGCCGGCCAGGGAGAGCATGCCCCCCAGCCCCGGCACGTCGATGCTGGTCTGCCCGCCCTCCACCTCGCCGCCCTGATCGATGACGATGCGCCCGCCGATGGAGACGGCGTCGGCTCCCACGTGCGCGCCGGGAGACACGTGCACGTCCCCCCCGATGGCGACCACCTCGCGGTCCACCACCACCCCAGGAGCGAGGTCGATGGAGCCCAGGATCGCTGTCACCTGATCGGCCGTCGCGCCCGCTTCCAGCCGCACGCTCCCGCCGATCACCACCACGTCTCCCGCCCGCTCCCCGGGGCCGATCACCTGGCTCCCGCGGAGGACGCGGTCGTGCCCTTTGCGGCGGTTGCCGCGAGCCGCCTTTGCTCCGTCCTCGGCCTTATCGGCGGCGCCCTCGGCCCTCTCCAGCTCTCGCAGGCTCCGGTTCGCCTCGGCCACGGCTCCGTCGGAGAGCTGCTGGAGCTCCTCGTCGGTGGGCCCGAAGGTGCGCGCCCGGCGATTTCCCTCGATGACCATCGCCGGGCCGCTCCCGCGGGCGACCGTGAGGATGCTTCCCTCGCGTGAGGCGACGAGCCCGGCCTGGGAGAGCACGGCCCGCAGCACCTCCTCCACCGGCGCCTCCTTGAAGCGGCCCGAGACCGTGCCCCGCAGCCCCGGCGGCAGGACGATCGAGATGGCGGCTGCGTCGGCGATCTTGCGAAGCGCGTCTCCCACCGGCACCTCGACCAGGTCGCCGCTGAAGCGCTTGCCGCTGGGCCGGTCGATCCCGGAGAGGACGGGGCGGGACGCGGCCGGCAGCGGCAGCCCCGGCGCCACCGTCACCGTGTCGCCGCGCCGCGTGGCCACCAGCGGCGATCCCTCCAGCACGGCGTCGAGCGCCGTCTCCACCGGCACGTCGCGGAGGGTGAGGACGAGGGTGCGGTCACCCAGGCGGCCGGTATTGGCCACCAGATTCCAGCCTGCCGAGTCGGCGATGCGCTCCAGCGCCTCGTCCACGGTGAGGTGCTCGCCCATGAACGCCGGGCTGAGCTTCCTTCCCGAGGGCCGCTCGGGCCACTCGCCCACCCGCCGCGAGACCGGGCCGGAGGCGGGCGCGGGCGGCGGCGAAGGGGCCGGCGGCGGCTCGGGCGCTCCGAGCAGGGCCAGCAGGGCGAGCGCGATGGGGAGGGGGAGCATGGGGCGGCCGGGTCGCCGTCAGGCGGCCAGCTCCGCGCGCCCTGGTACGAGCTGCGAGAGCGCGAGAGCGAAGAGGAGCACCAGGGCAGAGCAGGCGAGGCCGATCTGCAGCCGCAGCGCGCGGACCACCGGGCCGAGCACCTCGACCGCGAGCGCGGCGGCAGCGGCGGCGGAGCCCGCCAGATCGGAGGCGCGCGAGAGCACCGGCGCCCAGGCGCTCGCGCCCGCCAGGGCGAAAAAGATCATCGCGAGCGCGATCGCAGCTCCCAGGATGCCGCCAGCCAGCCGGCGCTCCCGCGCGCGATGCAGCTCGAGCTCGTCCACCCGGGCCATGACGCTCGCGGTGAAGTCGCGCGGAGGGAGCGGCGCCTCCAGGCCGGCGAGCGCGCCCGCCAGCGCCCGGTACGACTCCACCAGCAGCGCACAGTCGTCGCACGCCGAGAGGTGCGCCTCGCAGCCGTCGCGCTCAGGCCCGGTGACGAGGCCGTCCACCAGCCGCTGGGCTCGGTCGTCGTCGAGGTGCGGGGTCATGGTGCCTCCGGAGCGCCGAGGGTGTCGCGCAGCTGGGCGCGCGCGCGGTGGAGCCAGGTCATCACGGTGCCGATGGGGATCTCCAGGGTAGCGGCGATCTCCTTGTAGCTCAGGCCGTCGACGTGAAACAGGTGGACCACCTCACGGTAGCGGGGTGGCAGCGCGGCCACCGCGGCGCCCAGCGACGCGGCGCTCTCTGCGCGCTCCAGCCCCTCGTCGGCCGGCTCGCGGGAGGGGTCCGCGAGCTCGGTCCGCTCCCCTTCCTCGCCCTCCGCGTCGAGCTCGACCCTGCGGCCGGCAGGCAGGCGCCGGCGAACCACGTCGATGGCATGATTGCGGGCGATGCGCAGCAGCCAGGGCGTGAACGGCTGGGCGGGGTCGTAGGTGGCGACCGCGCCCCAGGCCCGGACGAACGTCTCTTGCGCGGCGTCGCGGGCCTCCTCGGGATCGCGCAGGAGCCGGACGCAGAGGCCAAAGACGAGGCGCTTGTGAAGGTCGACGAGCCGAGCGAACGCCTCGCGATCGCCGCGGCCGGCCTCCCGCGCCAGCGCGGCGCTCTCGAGCGGGATCTCGGATGTCACGCGCTCTGCCGGACGGGCCCAGCCTGTCGCCTCGAGCACCATCGCGCCGATCATGTGGTCCATTACGCCCGACCGTGCCCCCTATTTCAGAGGCCCAGATCCCAGGAGGGCCGTGGCGGCGCCGTGCTCGCCCGGTGGGAACCCCCCGGGAAGGGTCACCCATCGTTCTTGAGGGTGCGGCGGCCTTGGAGCACGCTCCGCGCGTGCCTGCGGACATGATCGAGCTCGACGGAAGCGCCGGCGAGGGTGGCGGGCAGATCCTTCGGACGGCACTCTCGCTCGCGTCCATCACCGGAAAGCCCTTTTCCATCGGCAATATCCGCGCCCATCGCATCAAGCCGGGCCTGCGGCCGCAGCATCGGGAGGCGGCCCTCGCGGTGGCGCAGCTTTGCCGGGCCGAGGTGAGCGGGGCGGAGGTCGGCTCTTCCGAGCTGCGGTTCGTGCCCACCGCGCCCGTGCGCCCCGGCGACCACGCCTTCGACATCGGCACCGCCGGCTCGACGCCACTGCTGTTCCAGACGATCTGCTTCCCTCTGGCGCTCGCGGGAGGGCGCTCGCAGCTCACGGTCCGCGGCGGCACGCACCAGCAGTACAGCCCCACCTTCCACGACCTGGCCCTCGTGTGGGTGCCGGCCATGGCGCGGCTCGGCTTCCGTTTCGAGGTCGCGCTGCAGGCCGCCGGCTTCTATCCGGAGGGAGGCGGCGAGCTCACCGCCGTCATCGAGTCCGCGCATCCCATGCCGCCCCTCGACCTCCGCCACCGCGGCACGCTGAAGGAGGTGGAGGTGACGGCGATGGTGGCCGGCCTGCCTTTCGAGGTCGCCGAGCGGCTGGCCGCGCGCGCCCGCCTCAAGCTGCGAGAGCTGGGCATCGCGGCGGAGGCGACCCGCGTTCCGGTTCCGGCGCGGCAGTCCACCGGCAGCCACCTGCTCATCGTGGCCACGTTCGAGCGGACGCGCGCCGGCTTCGGCGCCCTGGGCGATCGCGGGCAGACTCCCGACCGCGCTGCGGACGAGGCGGTGGCGGAGCTCGCCACCTTCCTGCACGGAGGCGGGGCGGTCGACCGCCACCTGGGCGACCAGCTGCTCCTGCCCGCAGCGCTCCTGGCGGCGGGGCTCGTGAAGCCTCCCCCGGGCGTGGTGCCGGTGACGCGCTACACCGTGTCCGCCGTGACGAAGCATCTCCTCACCACTGCCGAGGTGGTGAAGCGCTTCCTCCCGGTGAACCTCGCCATCGTGGGCAAGGAGGACGAGGAAGGCGAGGTGCGCGTCCAGCCCGCCGGCGCCGAGGTGGAAGTGCTGCCCATGCAGGCGTGATCCGTTATGACGTCGGGCATGGCCCTCGACACCACCACTGCTCTCGCCGCGCTGAAGAAGGTGCTCGATCCCGAGCTGAAGCGCGACCTCGTCAGCCTGGGGATGGTGAAGGACCTCGAGGTCACGGGTACCACCGTGGCGCTGCAGGTCGAGCTCACCACCCCGGCCTGCCCTCTCAAGGACACCATCCGGCGCGATGTGGAGGCCGCACTGCGCGGGGCCGGCGCCACCGCCGTGGACCTCCGCTGGGGCGCGCGCGTGCGCTCCGCACCGGGCACGGCGGACGGGGGGCTCACCCCGGGCGTGAAGAACATCGTGCTCGTGGGGGCGGGGAAGGGAGGCGTCGGGAAGAGCACCGTGGCGCTCAACCTCGCCGTGTCGCTCGGGCGCATGGGTGCGACGGTGGGCCTCCTCGATGCCGACATCTATGGTCCCTCGCTGCCCATCATGACGGGGGCCACCGAACGCCCGGCCTCCAGCGACGGCAAGCGCCTCGAGACGCTTCACGCCTTCGGCATCAAGACCATGTCCATCGGGTTCCTGGTCGAGCCCGACCAGGCCCTCATCTGGCGCGGGCCCATGGTGACGGGGGCGCTCCTTCAGCTCCTCCGGGACGTGAACTGGGGGGAGCTCGACTACCTCGTGCTCGATCTGCCCCCCGGCACCGGAGACATCCCGCTCACCCTGGCGCAGAACGTCCGCGCGGCGGGGGTGGTGCTCGTATCCACGCCGCAGGACGTGGCGCTCGCCGACGTGATCCGGGCCAAGCTGATGTTCGACAAGGTCTCCATCCCCGTGCTCGGGATCGTGGAGAACATGTCCTCCTTCGTCTGCCCACACTGCCGCGAAACGACGAACATCTTCGACCACGGTGGCGGCCGCGCGGCGGCCGAGAAGATGGGCATCCGCTTCCTGGGCGAGATCCCGCTCGACCTCGCGGTGCGCGAGGGCGGCGACAAGGGCGTGCCGGTGGCGGCGGGCATGCCGGACGGGCCGCAGGCGATCGCCTTCATGGAGATGGCGCGGCAGGTGGCTGGGGCGGTGTCGGTGCAGAACATCAAGGCTCCCAAGCTGCCTGTCCTGGGCTCCCAGCCGAGGGCGTGACATGGCCGATCCCCTGGACGAGGCTGCAAGGCGCGAGGGCGCTCCGGCGGCGGATCCCGGCGAGGCGGACAGCGCGCGCGGCAGGTTCGTGGCCGATGCCGT
>JBBQEB010000108.1:0-13298 GCA_038320275.1 Myxococcales bacterium
GTGATCGCCCGAGAGGCCGAAGCGGCAGCGCTCCATGGCCGTGAGCTCGCCGGTGCGCTCGTCCACCCACGGCACCTTCTGGACCGCGCCCACCGAGAGGATGCCCGCCTCGGGCGGGTTGATGATGGCGTAGAAGGCCTCGATGCCGAACATGCCGAGGTTGCTCACCGTGAACGAGGCGCCCTGGTACTCCTCCGGCTTCAGCCGCCGATCGCGGGCGCGTCGGGCGAGCTCCTTCGCGGCTCGCGCCAGCTCGAAGACGGAGGTCCGATCGACGTCGCGCAGCACCGGCGTCATGAGCCCTTCCTCCACCGCCACCGCCATGCCGACGTGCACCGCGCCGTGGCGGACGATGGACTCGCCGCCCCAGGCCGCGTTCACCTCGGGGTGGCGCGTCAGCGCGTCGGCGACCGCCTTCAGGATGAGGTCGTTCAGCGAGACCTCTCCCTGGCCAAGCTCGTTGAGCTCCTCCCGCAGCGCCACCGCGCGGCGCATGTCGGCGGAGATCTCCAGATAGAAGTGCGGCGAGCCGGGCTTCGCCACGCCGAGATTGCGCGCGATGGCCTTGCGCATGGGCGAGAGCGGCAGCGACTCCTCGCGGAGAGGCACCTTGGGCGGAAGCGGGCGCTTCTTGCGCACGGCAGGCGACGCGGCGGCGGTGACCGGAGCGGGCGGTGCCGCGTCGATATCGGCGAGCACGATCCGGCCGCCGGGACCCGAGCCCCGCATCGCGGAGAGGTCGAGACCACGCTCCCGGGCCGCCTTGCGGGCGGCAGGCGATGCGATGATGCGGCCCGCCAGCCGGGTCTCCCCGGAGGCGCCGGCAGGCTGGGGCATCGCCGGGCCGGGGCGGGCGGGGGCCGGAGCGGGAGGAGGCGGGGCGGGCGCCGGGGCCTGCGGCGCGGCGGGCGGGGGCGCCTCCTTCACCGGCTGCGTCGATGCGTGCGAAACCTCGCCGCCGGCGATCGTCTCCTTGGCGGCGTCGGGCGAGGCCGCTGGCGCCGCGTCGGGCACCTTTTCGCCCCGCGCGCCCACCCACGCGATGGGCGACCCCACGGGCGCCGTCTCGCCCTTGGGGACCAGCACCGCCAGGAGAACGCCCGACTCGAAGGCCTCGATGTCGAGCGTCGCCTTCTCCGTCTCCACCTGCGCCACCACCTCGCCCGCCTTGACCTCGTCGCCCGCCTTCTTCAACCAGTCGGCGATCTTGCCCTCGGTCATCTCGTCCGAGAGCTTCGGCATGTTGATCGGCTTCGGCATCGCGGGATCGTCCTCGTCTTCGGTGAAGGCGTGTGAGGTCAGGCGCGGCGGTAGAGGACCTGCTTGCACGCCTCGACGACGCGCTCGGCGTTGGGCAGGACCGCGTGCTCGAGCGGCTTCGCGTAGGGCATGGGGACGTCGCGGCCGGTGACCCGCAGCACGGGGGCGTCGAGGTCGTCGAAGGCGTGGCGCTGGACCGAGTCGGCGATCTGCGCGCCGGAACCCATCCACGGCCACCCCTCCTCGACGATGACGCACCGGTGCGTGCGCGCCACCGAGCCGAGCACGGCGCGGAGGTCGAAGGGGCGCAAGGTCCGCGGGTCGATCACCGCCGCCTGGATCCCCTCCTGCTCCAGCAGGGCCGCTGCCTGCAGGGCGACGAAGCGCATCTTCTGCCAGGCCACGATGGTGACGTCCCCGCCGTCGCGCACCAGGTCGGACTGGCCGAAGGGGATGAGGATCTCGCCCTCCTCCACCTCGCCCTTCGAGCCGTACAGCACCTCCGACTCCATGAAGACCACCGGGTCGTCGTCGCGGATGGCGGTCTTGAGGAGCCCCTTCGCGTCGCGGGGCGTGGCCGGCACGGCCACCTTGAGGCCCGGGATGTACGCGTAGATGTTCTCGAAGACCTGCGAGTGCTGGGAGGCGAGCTGGTGCGCGGCGCCCTGGGCCCCGCGGAACACCACCGGGCAGGTGAGCTGACCGCCCGACATGGTCCGCATCTTGGCGGCGTGATTCACGATCTGGTCGTAGGCCAGCAGCGCGAAGTTCCAGGTCATGAACTCGATGATCGGGCGCAGGCCCGCGATGGCTGCGCCGACGCCGAGCCCTCCGAATCCGAGCTCCGAGATGGGACTGTCCACCACGCGCCAGGGGCCGAACTCCTTCAGCAGCCCCTGCGAGACCTTGTAGGCGCCGTTGTACTGGCCGACCTCCTCGCCCAGGAGGAAGACGCGGTCGTCGCGCGCCATCTCCTCGCGCATCGCCTGGTTGAGCGCTTCGCGGTAGGAGAGCACGGGCATGCTGCCGTTCTTGCGGCGGCGCTCTGGACCCGCAACGAAAAGCCTCGCGAGGGGGGTGGAACCGCTCGCCATTCTGGGGGAGAGTCCCTCGAGGGCTCTATTTCTGAGTGCCCAGGATCACCTCGACGCGCCTCGCGGAGGATGTGGACATGCGGTTTACGACCTGTGAACTCTCGGCGGCGGCCCTGGCGGCCGTCCTCGCGCTGGCCGGCCCAGCCTGCACGGGCAGCCGCGGTGATCCCGGGCCTGCCGGGCCGGCCGGTCCCGCCGCCGCCGACGGCGGAGCTGCGGGCGCGATCAACACGGCCGCGCGGGGGCAGAACCTCGCGGCATCGCTCACGGCGGCCCGGGTCACCTCCGACGGGCACCTGCAGGTGGACTACGCCCTGGCGGACGCCGAGGGTGCCCCGGTCGCGGCCACCTCCGACCTCTCCAACAGCTGGGTCGCGGGCGTCCTCGGGACGACGGACGCCGCGAACGGCAGCCTCCCCGCCTGGCAGAGCCTCGTCATGACCACCGCCGCCGCGCCCGCGGTGCCAGTGCCCACCTCCGAGTCGAAGGGCACGGTGGAGGACCTCGGCGGCGGCAAGTTCCGCTACACCTTCGATGCTGCCCTGCCGGCCGGTTACGACAAGAACGCGACCTATCGGGTGGGGCTCTTCTCCCGCCGGCCACTGCCCGGCGTCACTCCGGCCGAGGCGAGCACCTACGACATCGCCAACGCGGTGCTCGACTTCGTGCCCGCGGGCGGCACTGCCGCCCCTCACGACATGGTGTCGAACCAGGCGTGCAACACCTGCCACGGGATCATCCAGGCGCACGGCGGCTTCCGCCGCGAGACCCGGCTCTGCGCCGTCTGCCACACCACCCAGCTCGTCAACGCCGGGACGACCGACACCGCCGATCCCAGCCAGCCCAACGTGCTCGACTTCGGCCGCATGACGCACCGGATCCACATGGGCAAGGCGCTGCCCTCGGTGGTGGACGCCGCGGCCAAGAAGGACACCGCCTGGAGCTACGGCATCGCGAGCCGCTTCGCGCCCACGCCGCCCGGAAAGTTCGTGTACGGCGGCGTCTGCCCGGATCCGGCCAAGCCGGGCGTCGCCGGCGCGGTGGTCGCCTGCGGAGTGGGCTTCCCCCAGGACATTCGCAACTGCGCCGCCTGCCACGCACCGCAGCTCGATCCGCAGGGCAACGCGCAGTACGCTACCCAGGCGAACGACTGGCAGACGTCCGTCTCGCGCCGCACCTGCCAGGGCTGCCACGACTCCTCCTGGTTCGCAAACGGCACGCCCCCGGTCCACCACGTGGTGCACCAGCAGGCCTCGAATCCGGGGGATGCGTCGGCCACCGGCTTGCCGCTGGCCGATGACACCTCCTGCAAGGGATGCCACCCCGCTTCAGGGTCGAACAACCGCGGGGCCATGGTGCAGGGGCACACGGCTCCGCTGCTCTCCTCGGAGCTGAACCCGATCACCCTGAAGATCCCCTCCGCGATCGCCCGTGCCACCTCGGTGGCGGTGACCGTCTCGGTCGCCAACGCCGACGGAACTCCGGTGACGGATCTTTCGACGCTCGACAACGCGGCCGTGGTGGTCTCCTGCCCGACCACGCCCGACTACTCCGTGTCGCACAACGCGAGCTCCGCGGTGGTGAGGGTGCAGTTCGCCGGGCGGGGGTCCACCGCCCCCGCTGCGGGCGGAGCGCCCGGCACCTACGTCGTGACGGCGCCGCTTCCGGCCGGGGTGGCGGGCAGCACGCCCTGCGCCGCCGGCGCGGAGGCCCGGCGGGTCAACGCCGCGCTGACGGTCCAGGAGCGCCGCCTCGGCAACCTCAGCGCCACCGCCAGCTTCGAGGAGTTCGCGCTCAACCCGGTGGCGTACTTCAACGCGAGCGGCACCGGCCCCGCGCCCGCGCGCCGCACGGTGGTGACGATCGAGAAGTGCAACGCCTGCCACGGCGTGCTGTCCCTGCACGGCGGGCTCCGGCACAACCCGGAGTACTGCGCCATGTGCCACGCGCCGGACGCCACCGACGTGAACGGCGCGGGCGGGACGGCCACCACCGGCCGGCCGACCGGCGCGCCGACGGGCACGGTCGACCTGCTCGCCGCGCGCTCCATCCACCTGAAGCCGATGATCCACCAGATCCACACCGGCGAGGAGCTCCAAGTCAACAGCCCCTACATCATCTACGGCTTCGGCAGCGCCGCGAACGCCCTCGGCGAGGTCCGCTATCCCGGCACCCGCGCGAACTGCGCCGCCTGCCACCAGGGAGCGACGTACACGGTGGACTCCATCCCCGCCGGCGCGCCACCCACGGTCGCGCTCCAGACCGGCGCCTCCACCCGCAACGCGGCGGGGGTCGTGACGGCAGGCGGGGTCACCGAGACGGTGGGTCCGGTCACCTCCGCCTGCGTCTCCTGCCACGACTCGCCCAGCGCGCACGCGCACGCCAAGGCGAACACGCTCGCGTCGGGCGGGGCCCAGCTCGAGACCTGTAGCGTCTGCCACGGCGAGTCCTCCCGAGCGGCGCCGGTGGGCAAGGTGCACGCCGCCTACGCGCGGTAACAGGGGGAACGGAGCGACAGCGCGCGAAGCCCTTCTCCCTGTCGGGGGCAAGGGCTTCGTCGCGAGTGGGACCCACGTCGGGGAGCGGCGGTCGCTTCCGCGGGCGCGGAGCGCCGTCGCAGGACTCTTGCGCGGCCCCCCCGGATCAGATCTCCCGGTGCATGGCGGGGTCGTCCCGGGACGCGTACACGTCGTCCCAGATGACCTTGGGGTCGGGGGCTGGCCCTTCCTCTGCGGCGCGCACCGCCGCCTGGATGCGCTTTCCGATCTCGCCGTCGATGTCCTCCAGCTCCGGCTGAGACAGCTCCGCCCCCGCCTCGCGCGCATGTCCCAGGAGCACGTCGAGCGGGTCCCGCTTCTTCTCGCGCTCGACCTCCTCGCGCGTGCGGTAGGTGGCGGGATCGGCCATGGAGTGGCCGCGGTAGCGATAGGTCCGCGCCTCCAGCAGGACCGGCTTGCCACCATCGGGCCGGCACTCGGCGGCCGCGCGCCGCACCGCGTCCCGCACCGCGAGCACGTCCATGCCATCCACCAGCTCGCCGCGGATGTCGTGCGCGCAGGCGCGCCGCCACACGTCGGTCACGGCCGAGCTCCGCTCGATGGAGGTCCCCATGCCGTACCGGTTGTTCTCGCAGATGAAGACGATGGGGAGCTTCCAGACCGCCGCCATGTTGAGCGACTCCCAGAAGGCGCCGTTGTTCACCGCCGCCTCTCCGAAGAGGCACACCACCACCCCGTCCTTGCGGGCGTAGCGCTGCGCGAAGGCCACGCCCAGGGCGAGCGGGATCTGTCCTGCCACGATGCCATAGCCGCCGAGGTTGTGTCGGGGGATGTCGAACATGTGCATCGACCCGCCCTTGCCCTTGGAGATCCCGTTCGCCTTCCCGTAGAGCTCGGACATGACGCGCTCCGGCTCGGTGCCCCAGGCGAGCGTGTGGCCGTGGTCGCGGTAGCCGTTCACGAGGTAGTCGCGGGCGGGATCGAGCGCGACGTGCACGCCGACGCCCACCGCCTCCTGGCCGATGTACAGGTGGCAAAAGCCACCGATCTTCCCCTCGGTGTAGGCGCGACCTGCCGCCTCCTCGAAGCGCCGGAGGAGCAGCATGCGCCGGTAGAGATCCACCAGCTCCGGCTTCGACGGCCTCTCGGCTGCGTTCCCCTGTCCCTCGCCCATGCGCCCCATGTAGGGAGGCGGGCGGCGGCGGTCAACGCGAAGCGGGCTTCACCCGCAGCGAAGTGAGCGAACCCTGGGCCTCCAGGCGCGCGGCCAGCCTGCGCAGCCCGAGCTCCGTCTTGGCGTCCTCGATCTCGCCCCGCTCGCAGGCCGCAAGAGCCTCCGCGAGGGTCCGCCAGCGCAGCTCGGCTCCCTCCTCCAGCGGTGAGCCGTCGCCCGTGCCGGGGGCGTCGAGGCGCGCAGGTTCTCCGGCGGCGCGCGGCACCTGGGCGCAGGCGAGGTGAATCTTCTCCGAGGCAATGCCCGGGAGCATGAAGAAGGGCCCGCCCAGGATCTCGATCCGGGCCGGGTCGAGCTCGATCCCGGCCTCCTCCCGGACCTCCTCCGCGGCGCGCCGGCGCAGCGCGTCGGCCCCCAGCTCCCCCGGTTCCAGGACACCCGCCACGAGCTCCTCGACGAGCAGGTACTCCCCCTCGGGAAGGGCAGTCGGCTTGCCCCGGCGAAAGTACGCGGCTGGCCTGAGCCCCCTGCGCGTCAGCACCTCCACCCGGTCATGTGTGACCTGCGCCCAGACCACCACCCCCACCGCATCGAGCGTGGGCCGATCGATGAGGTCGATGGGATACTCGGCGGAGCGCGAGCCGTCCTCGCGCCGGTTGCGGGCGCGCAGGCGCTTCAGCCGGAGGAAGCCCTCGTCGCAGCGCGAGGTGGCGGTGCGATCCTCGACGACCTCGATGGCGGCGACGCGGGGCATGCTGGGCGCCTCGAAGGGCCGCGGTCAGGCCGCGCCGAGCCGCTCCGGCCGGTAGTCCTCCAGCTCGTCGAACTGGAGGTAGCGGTACACCTGGCCGGCCCGCGGGGCGATGCGCTCCCGGTACGCCTCCAGGTACTCGGCCGGCGTGGGCAGCCGGCCCAGGAGCGCCGTCACCGCGCCCAGCTCGGCCGAGCCGAGGAAGACCTTCGCGCCCGTTCCCATGCGGTCATCGAAGTTGCGGGTGGAGGTGGAGAACACGGTCACCGCGTCCGGCACCCGGGCCTGGTTGCCCATGCAGAGGGAGCAGCCGGCGAGCTCGATGCGGGCCCCCATGGCGCTGTAGACGGAGAAGTAGGCCTCCTCCCTCAGCTCCTCCTGGTCCATGCGCGTCGGCGGGCAGAGCCACGTCCGCACCGCGCCGTTCCCCGCCTTCCCCCTCCACAGCTCGCCCGCAGCGCGGAAGTGGCCGATGTTGGTCATGCAGGAGCCGAGGAAGACGTCGTCGATGCGGGTGTTGGCGACCGCCGAGAGCGGCCGCACGTCGTCGGGGTCGTTGGGGCAGGCCAGGATCGGCTCCTCGATGGCGTCGAGATCCACCTCCACCACCGCCGCGTACTCTGCGTTCCGGTCCGCCCGCAGGAGCTCCGGCTTCGCGAGCCAGCGCTCCACATCCTCGATGCGGCGCTCCAGGGTCTTGGGGTCTCCGTACCCGTCCGCGATCATCTTCCGCATGAGGGCCGCGTTCGAGCGCAGGTAGGCGGCGACGCTCTCGACCGACAGGTCCACGCAGGCTGCCGCCGCGGAGCGCTCCGCCGCCGCGTCGGTGAGCTCGAAGGCCTGCTCCACCGTGAGATCCGGCAGACCTTCCATCTCCAGGATCCGGCCGTTGAAGACGTTCACCTTGTTCTTCTTGGGCACGGTGAGGAGGCCGAGCGCGATGGCGCGGAGCGGGATCGCGTTCACCACGTCGCGCAAGGTGATGCCCTGCCGCAGCGCGCCCTTGAACCGCACCAGCACGCTCTCCGGCATGTCGAGCGGCATGAAGCCCGCCGCCGCGGCGAAGGCCACCAGCCCCGATCCGGCCGGAAAGGAGATGCCGATGGGGAAGCGCGTGTGGCTGTCTCCGCCCGTGCCGACGGTGTCCGGCAGGAGCAGGCGGTTGAGCCAGGAGTGGATGACGCCGTCCCCGGGGCGGAGCGACACGCCCCCGCGGTCCTGCACGAACACCGGCAAGGTCCGGTGCATCTGCACGTCCGCGGCCTTGGGATAGGCCGCGGTGTGGCAGAACGACTGCATCACCAGAGGCGCCTGGAAACGCAGGCAGGCGAGCTCCTTCAGCTCGTCGGCGGTCATGGGGCCGGTGGTGTCCTGGGACCCGACGGTGGTCATGCGCGGCTCGCAGGCGGTGCCCGGGAGGACGCCCTCGACGCCGCAGGCGCGCCCCACCATCTTCTGCGCCAGGCTGTAGCCCTGCCCCGGCTTCGCCACCGGATTCACGGGGCGGACGAACAGTTCGGTGGGCGCGAGCCCCAGCGCCGTCCGGGCGCGCTCGGTGAGCGCGCGGCCGATGAAGAGCGGGATGCGGCCGCCGGCCCGCACCTCGTCGCGGAGCGTGTCCGGCGCGAGGGTGAACCGCGAGAGCACGTCGCCGGACTCCGCGCGCAGCTCTCCTCGCGCCGTGTCGATGGTCACGAGGTCGCCGGTGCGGAGCTTCGTCACGTCGACCTTGAGCGGGAGCGCGCCCGAGTCCTGGGCGGTGTTGAAGAAGATGGGCGCGATCACCCCGCCCAGGATGACGCCGCCGCGGCGCTTGTTGGGCACGCGCGGGATGTCCTCGCCGATGTGCCACAGCACGCTGTTGATGGCGCTCTTGCGCGACGAGCCGGTCCCGACGACGTCGCCCGCGAAGGCGACCGCGTGCCCCTCGGCGCGGAAGCCGGCGATGGTGGCCTGTCCGGTCGGGAAGCGGGTGCGGCCCATGGCGAGCGCGTGCAGCGGGATGTCCGGGCGGGTGGAAGCGTCTCCTGCGGGAGAGAGGTCGTCGGTGTTGATCTCGCCGTCCACCTTGAAGACCTTCACGGTCAGCGTGTCCGGAAAGCCTGGCCTGCGGGTGAACCACTCGCCGTCCGCCCAGGAGCGCACCACCCGCTGCGCCGCGGGGCTGGTGCGGGAGAGGGCGAAGATCTCGTCGAAGGAATCGTACACCTGCGTCGTGAGCGAGAGCGCCAGCGCGGCCTCGCCGGCGAGGTCGGGCGTCTGGAGCGCCTCCACCAGCGGCCCCACGTTGTAGCCGCCCATCATCGTGCCGAGGATGCGCACCGCGTCCCGGCGGCTCACCAGCGGCGAGGTCCGCGCCCCGCGCATCACCTCCCCGAGCCAGCGGGCCTTCACCCCGGCGGCGGCGTCGACGCCCGGCGCCACCCGGTCCTCCAGCAGATGGAGCAAGAGCCCCTCCCGGCCGGCGGGCGGGGCCTCCAGGAGCGCGCACAGCGCGCCCACCGCCGCGGGGTCGAGCGGCCGCGGAGGAATGCCCTGCGCCTTGCGCTCCGCCTCGTGCTGCAGGTACGCGTCGATCATGTGGACCTCCCGGGAGAGGGGGATCTCCTACACGATCGATGCGGGGAAGTCAGCCGCGCGCCGGGGCGTATCGCTGAGCCATGCGGTGGCCAGAGTCTCCTGTTGACCGGGGCGCTGCCCTGGGCTCCCCTGTACGCCCATGACCGCCTTCGTCACCGGAGCCAACGGCTTCCTGGGCCGGCACCTCGTGCGCGAGCTCCTCGCGCGGGGCGAGCAGGTGCGGGCGCTGGTGCGCGAGGGCGGCGACGCGACCAGCGTCGACCCGGCGGCCGAGGTGGTGCGCGGCGACGCTACCGACCCCGTCGCGATGCGCCGCGGGGTGGAGGGCTGCGAGCTCGTGTTCCACCTCGCCGGCGTGCGGCGCGCCGCCGAGCGCGACGGCTTCATGCGCGTGAACGCCGGCTCCACGCGCCTCCTCCTCGATGCGTGCCTCGCCGCGGGCGCCGGCAACCGGCGCTTCGTGCTCGCCGGCTCGCTGGCGGCGATCGGGCCGTCGCGGGAGGGCAAGCGCGAGGGCGATCCGTTCCAGCCGGCCGAGTGGTACGGAGAGTCAAAAGCGGAAGCGGAGCGCATCGCGCTCTCCTACGCGGGGCGGCTGCCGGTCGCAGTCGCCCGCCCGCCTCGCATCCTGGGGCCCGGCGACCGGGAGAACCTCTTCTTCTTCCGGATCGTCGCGCGGGGCTTCCTGCTGCGGATCCTGGGACCGGAGCGTCCGCTCTCCTGGATCGACGTGGCCGACTGCGCGCGCGGGCTCGTCCTCTTGGGCGAGCGGCCCGAGGCGCGCGGGGAGGTGTTCTTCCTCGCGTCGAAGGAGCGCACCAGCATCACCGGCCTGCAGAGGGAGGTCGCGCGCGCGCTCGGAGTCCGGGCGCGCTCGGTCCCGGTCGCGCCGATCGCGCTGCGTGCGCTCGCCTGGGCCGCGGATGGGGTCACGCGCGCCACCGAGCGCCGGCTCCCTCTCAACCGCAAGCTGGCGCGCCAGGTGCTCGCGGAGGGCTGGACCTGCAGCACGGACAAGGCGGAGGAGCGGCTCGGGTTCCTGGCGGGGACGACGCTCGCCGAATCGGTGGAGCGCTCGGCGCGCTTCTACCGCGAACAGGGCTGGCTCTGACGCGGGAGGATGCGGGTGACGCAGCGCCCCGTGAGCCCGCGCCCGGGGTGCGGTGTCCTTTGACAACACCGCGCGCGCTCGCATAGACACCCCTTCCCCATGGCAGCAACCCGAGCCGCGTTCTTCGACGTGGATGGCACCCTCGTGCGGACGAACATCGTCCACGCCTTCGCGTTCTACGCCCTCAACCAGGGGACCATCTTCGGGACGGCCTGGCGCACCGCTCGTACCGTGGCGGGCGTGCCGCTGTTCTGGGCGCTCGACAAGGCGAACCGGAAGGTCTTCAACGAGGTCTTCTATCTCTCCTACAAGGGCATGTCGGAGGACCGGCTGGTCATCCTGGCGAAGGAGCTCTTCGCAGAGGTGCTGAAGCCCGCCATCCATCCCGGCACTCCCCGCCTCCTCGACGAGGCGCGCCGCGCTGGCTGCCGGATCGTCCTGGTGACGGGAGCGCTCGATTTCACCGTTCGTGAACTGGCGGAGCACCTCGGCGCCGACGGCCTCATCGCCAACCGGATGCACTTCGTGGAGGGCATCGCCACCGGGCGGGTCATCCCTCCCATCGTGGAGGGCGCGCACAAGGCCCAGGCCATCCGGGAGTACTGCGCGCGAGAGGGGCTCCCGCTCGACCGGAGCCACGCCTACTCCGACAGCTTCTCGGACTATCCCATGCTGGCCGTGGTGGGACACCCGGCCGCGGTCAACCCCGACCTGCGGCTGCGCAACGTCGCCCGCGCCTATGAATGGCCCATCCTCCACACGAGCGAGGGCCGGTAAGGAATGCGACCCGTGTCCCGACTGTCGCGCCTGCACGACCAGCTCGAGCCCATCGTCACCATCGACAAGGACTCCGCGCCACGGGTGATGTTCTCGGGCGAGGACCTCCTGCTGGAGGACCTGCCCATCGGGACGAAGGTCATCTATCCCAAGCCGCCCATCGCCGGGCTGCCCAATCCCAAGGCGGCCATCCGCTGGGCCCTGAATCACCCGGAGGGCTGCGACCCGCTCCACGCCCAGCTCCGGCCCGGCATGAAGGTGACCATCGCCCTCGACGACATCTCGCTTCCGCTGCCGCCCATGCGGACGCCCGACGTCCGCCAGCAGGTCCTCGAGGTGCTGCTGGAGCTCCTGGCCGACTCGGGTGTGGACGACGTCCACCTCGTCATCGCCATCTGCCTGCACCGCCGCATGACCGAGGGCGAGATGCGGCGCATGGTGGGCGATCGGATCTTCGACGCCTGGTACCCCGACCGCTACTACCACCACGACGCCGAGGACCCGGACGGCCTCGTGACGCTGGGCACGACGCAGCACGGCGAGAAGGTGGTGGTGAACCGGCGCGCGGCCGAGTCCGACCTCCTCATCTACGTGAACGTCAACTACGTCCCCATGGACGGCGGCCACAAATCGGTGGCCACCGGCCTCACGAACTACGAGGGCGTAAAGGCGCACCACACGCCGGAGCACATCCGCAAGAGCGACTCGTACATGGACCCGGAGCGCTCGGAGCTGCACCGCTCGGTGGACCGCGTGGGCCGCGTCATCGACGAGCACCTGGACGTCTTCCACATCGAGACGACCCTCAACAACCGCATGTTCGAGGGCCCGCTCGAGTTCCTCGGCCGCCGCGAGGAGAGCTGGAGCGACCTCGACCGGCTGAAGCTCACCGGCATGCGGGCGGCGCTCTCGCACCTGCCGCGGGCCGCGAAGCGCAAGATGTTCCACGCCATGCCGGCGGCCTACGAGGTCATCGCCGTCCACGCAGGCAAGACCGAGCCCACGCACGCCAAGATCCTCGCCAAGAGCTGGGAGCAGTATGCCGTCGACATCGACTTCCAGGCCGACATCGGGATCATGGGGATCCCCTATGTGTCGCCCTACAACGTCAACTCGATCCTGAACCCGCTCCTGGTCCAGGTGATGGCCTGCGGCTACTTCTTCAACTTCTACCGGGGCAAGCCGCTCATCCGGAAGGGCGGCACGCTCATCATCACCCACCCCTGCTCCGACGCCTTCGATCCCGACCAGCACCCGAGCTACATCGAGTTCTTCCACCGGCTCCTGCCCGAGACGCGCGACGCGAAGGTGCTGGAGGCGAAGTACGAGCGCGAGTTCGCGGAGAACCCCAGCTACGTGCACATGTACCGGACGGGGAACGCCTACCACGGCGCTCACCCGTTCTTCATGTGGTACTGGGGTGAGAACGGGCGCCAGCACCTCGGGCGCATCATCGCCGTGGGCGCGGACAACGAGCATGTCCCGCGCATGATGGGCTGGGAGAGCGCCGAGCGGCTCTCCGACGCCATCGACATGGCCCGCGCCGATCACGGCCGGAGCGCGCAGATCGCGATGCTCCACCACCCGCCCATCGTGATGACGCAGAATCTGGGATGAGCGGGGGCGGCGCGAAGAACGGCCTCTCCGGGCGCCCGTCGGCGCTGGGGTCCCCGGTCGCCGTGCCGGCGCCGCCGCGCGGCCCGCTCGACGTGACCGCGGCGCTGCGCGGCCGCAGCATCCTCTTCACCGGGGCGACCGGCTTCGTGGGCAAGGTCACCTTGTCCATGCTGCTGCACCATTACCCTGAGGTGGGGAAGGTGTACGTGCTGGTGCGAGCCGGCACCGGCGGCTCCCCCGACGCGCGCTTCTTCGGCAAGGTGGCGCAGGGGCGTCCCTTCGACCCGCTGCGCGCACGCCACGGCGCGGGCTTCGGGGCCTTCCTCCGTGAGAAGTGTGTGGCGGTGGGCGGCGACGTGTCCGACCCGCTCTTTGGCCTCGCGAAGGAGGACCTGGAGCGGCTCGGGAAGCTCGACCTCGTCCTCAACTGCGCCGG
>JBBQEB010000109.1:0-13298 GCA_038320275.1 Myxococcales bacterium
GTGATCTCGAAGTCGGCGATGACGCCGTCCTTCATCGGCCGGATGGCGACGATGTTGCCCGGGGTGCGCCCGAGCATCTCCTTCGCCTCCTTGCCCACCGCCAGCACGCGCCGGCCACCGCGGGCATCCTGCTGCACGGCCACCACGCTGGGCTCGTTCGACACGATGCCCATGCCGCGGATGTAGATGAGGGTGTTCGCGGTCCCGAGATCGATCGCGAGATCGCGGGAGAGCACGTTGTGGAGCCAGTCGAGCACGTGTACGCCGTCCGGGAGGTGTGCGAGGGGACGGCGGGATATGAACGCTTTGCCGCGTGGAATTCAAGGAGAAAGGGGGCTTGCCCCGCTGCCGGCACCCCCCGCGAGGTGATCGCCCAGCCACCTCAGCACCACCTCGTGGAAGAGCTTGGCGTTCCGGGGCTTCAGGACCCAGTGCCCCTCGTCCGGAAACACGAGCAGTTGCGACTCCACTCCGAGGCGCTGCAGCGCAGTGAAGGTCGAGAGCCCCTGCGCAACATTCACCCGGTAGTCGAGCTCGCCGTGCGTGACGAGGGTGGGCGTCTTCCACGCCCCGACGAAGCGGTGGGGCGACCATCGCTCGTACTCCGAGCGGTCTTCCCACGGCCTGCCGAGCTCCCACTCCGGAAACCACAGCTCCTCGGTGTCGTAGTAGGAAGACTCCAGGTTGAAATCGCCCGCGTGCGCCACCAGGCACCGGAAGCGCCGGGTGTGGCCATTGATCCAGTTCACCATGTACCCGCCGTAGCTGGCCCCAGCGGCGCACATCCGCCTACCGTCGGCCGCCCCGCCGGCGACCGCCGCGTCGGTGAGCGCCATCACGTCGTCGTAGGGGGTGCCGCCCCAGTTCCGGCGGACTGCGTCTTGGTAGGCTTGCCCGAAGCCCGACGAGCCGCGCGGGTTGGGGAGCACGACGGCGTAGCCCTGGGCCGCGTAGATCATGGGATTCCAGCGGTAGCTCCAGGCGTCGTTCCAGGCGCCCTGGGGCCCGCCGTGCACCAGCACCACCGCCGGAAGGCGCTCGCCGGGCGCGCGGCCCGGTGGCGTCACGATCCACCCGTGCACGGCAGCGCCGTCCTTTCCCTTCGCCTCGAGCGGCTGCACGGTGCCGAGCGCGACCCGGCCCAGCACCTCGTCCGCGAAGTGCGTGAGCACGCGCACCTTCCCCTCCTCCAGCACCACCACCTCGGATGGGTGGGCCATGCCGTCCACCAGCCCCGCCGCGATGCGCCCGTCGCGCGAGGGCGAGAGCCCGTGCAGGTTGGCGCCGGTGAGGAGGCGCCGCAACTGTCCGCTGCTCACCTCGACGTCGTACAGGTTGGAGGTGCCGCCCTCGTTCGCGGTGAAGACGATGCGCCCTCCGGGCGCCCAGAACAGCTCGTGGACGGACGCATCGAGCGCGGCGGTGAGGTCGCGCGGCGCGCCGCCCGGCGCTGCGACCAGGAGCCGATCCTTGTCCGCCTCGTACCCGGCGCGCGCCTGCGAGCGCCAGGCGAGGAGCTTGCCGTCCTGGGATGGGCGCGGCGTCCCGTCCCAGCCCGCACCGCTGGTGATTCGCCTCGCGGGGCCTCCGGCGAGCGGCACTCCGTAGATGTCGGCGTTGGTGGAGGTGGCCTCGACGGGGTCCGACACGGCCGCGAAGAGCACCTCCCGCCCGTCCGCGCTGGCGGTGAGGTCGCCCGCGCCGCCGCGATCGAAGGGCGGCACGTCCCGGTCGCCCGGCGTGAGGTCCACCGCAGTGCCGCCGGCGAGCGGCACGCGCAGGAGGTGCGAGCGCCGCCGCTCGCGCCAGGTGTTCCCGTGTCTGTACAGGAGCCGCTTCGCGAGGTGAGGCCGCGCCTTCGCCGCGGCCTCGCTCGCGGCGTTGCATGCGTCGTCGGCACCGCAGGCGGGGTCGACGTCGCTCGTCACCACCAGCGAGCCGCCGTCCGGGGTCCACAAGAGGTCGTTCACCTCGGAGGCGAGCCGGGTGGCCTGGACCGCCTCGCCGCCATCGAGCGGGAGGATGAAGGCCTGCGAGGAGCCGCCGCGCGACGAGACGAAGGCGATGCGGCGTCCATCCGGAGACCAGCGGGGCCCGCCCACCCGCTCGCCCTCGGCGAAGGTGAGCCGCCGGGGAGCCCCCCCGGCGACCGCCACCAGCCAGAGGGACGACGTGAAGCGCGCGCCGTCCGGCGCCGCGCGGGCGACGGTGAAGGCGATCAGCTTGCCGTCCGGTGAGAGCGCCGGGGAGGCCACCCGCGGGATGGCGAGGAGGTCGTCCACCGCGAACGCCGCCCTGGCGGCGGGTGGAGCGGGCGGCGCGGCGAGGGCGGCGGCGAGCGCAAGGGCGAGGGCGGGAGCCATGCCGGTGTCCTTCCGAGAACAGAGCCGAAAAGCGAAGGGGCCGGCCCAAGCCAGCCCCCTCGCACCTGAGAAGCAGGAGCGACCCTTACGCCGCCTCGGCCTCGATCTTCACCTTCACCTTGCCCACCACCTCCCGGTGCAGCCTCACCGGGACCTCGTGAGTGCCGATCGACTTCAGCGGCTCGGCGAGGTCGATGGAACGCCGATCGAGCTGCAGGCCGCGGGCGCCGAGGGCCTCGACGATGTCGAGGGCCGTCACGGAACCATACAGCTTGTCCTGCTCGCCGACCTTCCTCTTGAGCGTGACAGGCGTGTCGGCGAGGCGCTTCGCCACCGCTTCCGCGCTCGCCTTCAGCTTTGCCGCCTTGGCCTCGGCGGACTTCCGCTGGTGATCGAGCTCGCGGACGTTCTTGGGGTTGGCCGTGACGGCGAGGCCGCGCGGCAGGAGATAGTTGCGGCCGTAACCGGGCTTCACCTCGACGAGCTCGCCGCCCTTGCCCAGGTTGTCCACGTCTTCGCGCAGGATGAGCTTCATGAGAGGGCTCCTTTACGCCGCGGCGACCGTGTAGGGCAGGATCGCCAGCATGCGGGCCCGCTTGATGGCGGTCGCGACCTGGCGCTGGTGCAGCGCGCAGTTGCCGCTGATGCGCCGGGGGATGATCTTGCCGCGCTCGGTGAGGAAGTACTTGAGCTGACCTTGGTCCTTGTACTCGACCTTGAGCGCCTTGTCGGCGCAGAAGCGGCACACCTTGCGCCGGCCGAAGCCGCCGCCGCGCCCGCCGCGCCCGCCCTCGTCGCCGCCGCGGTCGCCGCGCTCTCCGCGGTCGCCACCGCTGCCGCCGCGCCCGCCGTACCCACCGCCGCCACCACCCCCGTAGCCGCCGCCGCCGCCCCCGCCACCGTAGCCACCACCGCCGCCACCACCACCGTAACCACCGCCACCGCCACCGTAACCGCCCCCACCGCCGCCACCGCCACCGTAGCCACCGGTCTTGGGACCACCCGAATCAGGACGTGCCATGGCTATTCCTCCCCCCGCTCTTCCGCGGGCTCACCGCCGAAAGGCTCCTCGGGACGCTCGCCGAACTCACCTCCACGCTCCTCGCGCGGCCGCGCCTCCTCCTCCACCGGCGCGATCTTCACGTCCGCTTCCACCTGGCGCGCCTCGAAGTCGACGTTGTCGGCGAGCCGCACCGACTGATACTTCTGCACCACGTCGAGCATCTTGAGGTTGCGCTCCAGCTCGGCCACCAGCCCCGGGTTCCCGATGTACAGGCAGTGAATGAACACGGCCTTCGGGTTCTTGGAGATGGGGAAGGCGGTCTTCCGCTTCCCCTGGTTGGTGAACTTGATGACCTTGCCGCCCTCGCGCGTCACCACGCCGCGGAGCCGCTCCTTGATCTCGTCCACCTGCTCGTCGGGCGTGTCCGCCTTCAGGAGGTAGATCGTCTCGTACTCGCGCACGAGCCGCTTCTGCACTTCGGCCATGTGAACTCCCCTCGGGTCTCGAAGCGGCGGTTCGCCCGCCGCGAGGAGCAACGATTCTGTTTCCGCCCTCCGGCCGGATGCCGTTGGTGCGGTGCCATCTTTGCCACGTTCCCGGCGATCAGCGCCGGTTGAATGCGTTCATCGCCATCACCGCCCCCGCCTCGGCGGCGGTGCGCGCGGCTCCGGCTGCCCAGTCCACGCACGCTGCGAGGACTGCCTCTTCGCCTCTGGAAAACCGGCCCAGCACGTAATCGGCCGGATCCATCCGCGGCGGCGGCCGACCCACCCCCACCCGGATGCGCACGTACTCCGGGCTTCCCACGTGCGCGTTCAAGCTCTTGAGCCCGTTGTGACCGCCGTGCCCGCCGCCCACCTTCACCTGGACCCGGAACGGCTCCAGCTCGAGGTCGTCGTGCACGACGACGAGGTCGGCCGGCTCGAGCTTGTGGAAGCGCATCGCTGAGCCCACCGCCTCGCCCGAGGCGTTCATGTAGGTCTGCGGCTTCACGATCCAGATCCGCTCGCCGCCGAGCGCCGCCTCGGCGATCTCCGCCCCGAACTTGCGGGTGGAGAAGGAGGCGTTGCAGGCGCGCGCCAGGGCGTCGGCCACCAGGAAGCCGACATTGTGGCGCGTGCGCGCATGGTCTTCGCCTGGATTGCCAAGGCCGACGACGAGTTTCAAGCGGCGCGCCTACTTCTTGCCGCCCTTGGCGTCTCCCTTGCCGGCGGGGGCCGCTGCGGCGCCCTTGGCGCCCGCTGCGGGAGCCGCACCGCCCGCCGGAGCTGCCCCGGCGGCGGCGGCACCCTCGGCCGGAGCGCCCGGAGCGACGGCAGCCACGACCGGGACGACCACCTCTTCCTTCTCCGGCGCGGTCACCACGGCGACGGTGAAGTTCGTCGCGAACTTGATCTTCACGCCCTCGGGAGCCTTTACGTCGGCGATGTGCAGCGAGCCGCCGATCTTGAGGGGCGTGACGTCCACGTCGATCTGAACGGGGATCTTCTCGGGCAGCGCCTCGACCGTGATCTCGTGCGCGGAGACGGTGAGGATGCCTCCCGCCACCACCCCCTCGGCCTTGCCGGTGGTGACGATGGGGACGTCCACTTTCACCGGCTTGTCGAGATCGACCTCGAGGAAGTCGGCGTGCAGCAGGCGCCGCGTGACCGGGTCGACCTCGTACTCCTTGAAGAGCACGCGCTTCTCGCCGCCGTCGAGCCGGAGGGTGAGCAGGGTGTTGAACCGGTGGGGCGTCGCGATGGCCTTCTGGATGGAGGCCGGGTCGAGCGCGATGTGGGACGGCTCGCGGCCAGGCCCGTAGACCACGGCCGGGATGAGCCCCTCCGCGCGCAGGCGGCGCGCCGGGCCCTTGCCCTTTCCAGAGCGGGGCTTGGCGTCGAGGACGTTGGTGGACTGCGGCATGTGTGCTCTCCCAATGGACTCGGCCGGTGACGCGGGCGAGGGGACGGACGCCGAGAGCGCCCTGCCCTGGGGACTGCGAAGGAGGGCGGCTTGTAGCCGAACAGGGGCGAAGAGTCAACGCTTCGCGGAGGTGGGGGCCCCACAAAATGGGGGAGGGGCTGAGCCCCTCGAGCAGGGACGGCGCGCGGAGCGCGCATGGGCTCCTGCGAGCAGGAGGAGGTCCCGACGAGCACCGCTTGGCGGGGGAGGGGGCAGCCCTCTCAGACGAAAAGACTGGAGAGAGAATCCGCGTTGAAGATGCGCTTCACCGCCTCCGCGAAGAGGCGGGCCGTGGAGATCTGCGTGATCTTGGGGAGCGCCCTCGCCGCCGCTGAGAGGGGGATGGTGTCGGTGACCACCACCTCCTCGATGGGACTCTTCTGGAGGCGCTCCACCGCCGGGCCGGAAAGGACCGCGTGGGTGGCGTACGCGAAGACGCGCGAAGCGCCCTTGTCCACGAGCGCGTTGGCGGCCTGGGTGAGGGTCCCGGCGGTGTCGATCATGTCGTCGAGCAGGATGGCGATCTTGCCGGAGACGTCGCCGATCACGTTCAGCACCTCGGCCACGTTGGGCTTGAGGCGCCGCTTGTCGACGATGCCGAGCCCCGCCCCGAGCCGCTTGGAGTAGGCGCGCGCCCTCTCCACGCCGCCCGCGTCGGGCGACACCACCACCACGTTCTCGCCCATGCCGTCGAACTTCCTCCGCATGTTGTCGAGGAGCAGGGGCGACGCGTACAGGTGGTCGAAGGGGACGTTGAAGAAGCCCTGGATCTGCCCCGCGTGCATGTCCATCGAGACGACGCGGGTGGCGCCCGCCGCCTCGATGAGATCGGCCACCAGTTTCGCCGTGATGGGCGTCCGCGGGGCGACCTTGCGGTCCTGCCGGGCGTACCCATAGTACGGCAGCACCGCCACGATGGAACCGGCCGACGCGCGCTTCAGCGCGTCGATCATGATGAGCAGCTCCATGAGGTTCACGTTGGCGTCGCTGCAGGTGGACTGGATGATGAAGGTGTCCGCCCCGCGCACGTTCTCCGCGATCTCCACCTGGATCTCACCGTCGGAGAAGCGCGTCACCGACGCCTTCGAGAGCGGGCGCTCGAGCTGGGCGCAGACCGCCATCACCAGCTCAGGGTTGGAGTTCCCGGTGAAGACCTTGTAGTCGTGGCCGTTGCAGCTCATGGACCGCTCCTCCCAGGGAAGGGGCCTTATACAGTCGAGGTCCGACCGCGTCGATGGACTGATCGGAGGAGGGGCGCGCCCTCCCTCTGGCCAGCAAAGCTCGTCAGGGTACCCGGTAAGAAGCGGACCTCGGGGATGTCCATGGGATGACCCCCGGATGCCGCTGCACGGTGCGTACGGCGTGGGCCACGATCCCGTCACCCTGCGCCCGCCGCGCCGCCCGTCGGGCCGTCGCTCCATCCCGGAAGATCCCGAACACCGTGGGCCCGCTCCCCGACATCATCGCAGCGAGAGCCCCGAGCCCCAGCAGCCGGTGGCGCAGGGCGTCGAGCTCGGGGTGCCGCTCCGCGCAGGGAGCTTCCAGATCGTTCCAAAGGAGCGCTCGGTGGAACGCCTGCTCCTCCGACACATCGAGGAGCTCTCCCCCGCGCGCCGGAGCCGGCGGGGCAGGCCGCCCCACACGCCAGGCGTCGAGCCAGGCATAGGCGTCCCCCGCGCGGATCGCGAGCGCGGGGTCGGTGGGGTAGAGGAGCGCGAGGTGCAACGGCTCCACCCGCGCTGGCGTGAGCGCCTCGCCGCGCCCCCGCGCCCAGGCTGCGCCGGCGCCGAGGAAGAACGGCACGTCCGACCCCACCGCGAGGGCGAGCTCCGCGAGGGCTCGCCGATCGCGCAGGCGGTAGGCGCGGGAGAGCGCTCGCAGCACCGCCGCGGCATCCGAGCTCCCTCCCCCCAGCCCCGCCGTCACCGGAACGCGCTTCATCACCTCGAGCTCGATGCCGTCCTCGATGCCGAAGCGGCGCCGGAAGGCCTCCGCCGCGCGCGCGGCGAGGTTCGCAGGTCCATCCAGCTCGGGCCGCCCCGGCGCCCTGCACCTGACCTCTCCTGGCCTGCCCGGCCTCACCGTGACCCGCACCTCGTCGGCGAGCGAGAGCAGCACCATCAGCGTCTCGAGCTCGTGGTAGCCGTCGGGCCGGAGCGGTCCCACCCGCAGCACGAGGTTCACCTTGGCGGGCGCGCGGGCGCGCAGGCGGATCAGGCGGGCGCTCATTCCGTGAGGGGCGCGGCCTTGCCGCCCGTCGCGGCGAGACAGGCGGCGGGCGCGAGCAGGTACTTCGCCTCCAGGTGGGCGTGGAAGGCCTCGTCGTCGAGGCCGCGACCGGTGGCCCGGCGCACGATCTCTTCGGCGGGCAGCGCGCGGCCATGGCGATGGACCTTCTCGCGCAGCCAGTCGCGCAAGCCCAGGAAGCGGCCGGCGGCGAGGTCGCCGTCGAGCCCGGAGAGGTCGTGCTGCGCCGCCGCGAAGAGCTGCGCCGCGTAGAGGTTGCCGAGCGTGTAGGTCGGAAAGTAGCCGAGATCGCCAGAGGCCCAGTGGATGTCCTGCAGCGCCCCCTGCGCGTCGGAGACGGGCCCGAGGCCCAGCAGGCGCCGCAGCCCGTCGTTCCAGGCGCCCGGGATGTCCCGCACGCGCAGGCTGCCGCGCAGCATGCCGAGCTCCAGCTCGAAGCGCAGCGCGATGTGAAGGTTGTAGGTGACCTCGTCCGCCTGCCCGCGCACGGGCGTGCGGGCGACGCGGTTCGCGGCGCGGTACAGCGCCTCGGCGGACAAGCCGGCGAGCTGGGGAAAGCGGGCCGCCATGCGAGGCGCAAAGCCACGCCAGAACGGCAGCGAGCGCCCGACCTGGTTCTCCCACAGGCGCGACTGCGACTCGTGCAGGCCCATCGACACCACCATGCCCAGCGGGTCGCGGCGGTGCGCGGAAGGCAGCCCCTGCTCGAACAGCCCGTGCCCACCCTCGTGCAGGGTGATGAAGACGGAGTAGAGCGGGAGGTCCTCGTAGAGGTGGGTGGTGAGCCGGACGTCGCCGGGATCGGGGGCGAGCGTGAAGGGGTGAATGCTCTGGTCGAGGCGCCCTTTCCTTCGGTCGAAGCCCATGAGGTCGAGCACCTCCAGCGAGAGCGCCCACTGCGCGTCGACGTCGAAGCGGCCGGCGGCGAACGGGCTGGTGGGTGGCGGGGCCGAGGTGAGCCGCTCGACGAGGGGCGCGAGCCAGCCGGTGAGCCGCGCGAAGAGCGGCTCGAGGCGCGCCACGCGCATACCGGGCTCGTAGCCCTCGAGGAGCGCGTCGTACACCTCGCCGCCCTCCGGCACGCCGAAGGCCTGCGCCTGCTCGCGCCGCAGGGCGAGCAGCCCTTCGAGGAAGGGGGCGAAACGGCCGAAGTCGTTCTCCTCGCGGGCGGTACGCCAGGCCACCAGCGCGGCCGACTGCAGCTCGGCCAGCTCGCGGACGAGCCGGGCCGGGACCTTCACCGCCCGGTCGCGGTCGAAGCGCATCGCGCGCAGGACCGCCAGGGCATCGTCGGGCGCGCCGTCGGGGGCCTCGCCGCCGCGCAGGCTCGCCTCCGCCCCGGCGAGCGCGTCGGCCAGCGCCCCCGCCGAGAAGCGCTCGTGCAGCACCCCCTGCAAGGCGGCGAGCTGCTCGCCTCGCGCGCTGGCGCCGCCCGCTGGCATGTACGTCTCCTGATCCCAGGCGAGCACGGTGATGGCGCCCTGCAAAGCGCGCAGCTCCGCCATGCGCTCGCGGAGGATGTTCCAGGCGCTGGTGGGCATGGGGTACGGGATCTAACACGGGGAGGGTACCCCACCCCCAACGCGGAGCGAGGGAGGCCTCCGGGAGCGGGGATCCCTGCGTCGGGCCGCGATCACCCGGGGTCGAGCGCCCGGTACTTCGCGTCCAGGTAGGCGCGGAAGGCCTCGTCGTCGAGGCCGCGACCGGTGGCCCGGCGCACGATCTCCTCGGCGGGCAGCGCGCGGCCGTGGCGATGGACCTTCTCGCGCAGCCAGTCGCGCAGTCCCAGGAAGCGGCCGGCGGCGAGGTCGCCGTCGAGCCCAGAGAGGTCGCGCTGCGCCGCCGCGAAGAGCTGCGCCGCGTAGAGGTTGCCGAGCGTGTAGGTCGGGAAGTAGCCCAGGTCTCCCCAAGCCCAGTGGATATCCTGCAGGGCCCCCTGCGCGTCGGACACGGGCGCGAGGCCGAGCAGGCGCTGGAGGCCGTCGTTCCAGGCGCCCGGGATGTCGTGCACGCGAAGGTCTCCGCGCAGCATGCCGAGCTCCAGCTCGAAGCGCAGCGCGACATGGAGATTGTAGGTGACCTCGTCCGCTTCGACGCGCACGGGCGTGCGGGCGACGCGGTTGGCGGCACGGTGGAGCGCCTCGGCCGACAGGCCGGCGAGCTGGGGAAAGCGCGTCGCCATGCGAGGTGCGAAGCCGCGCCAGAACGGCAGCGAGCGCCCGACCTGGTTCTCCCACAGGCGCGACTGCGACTCGTGGAGCCCCATCGAGATCACCATGCCGAGAGGATCGCGGCGGTGTGCGGAGGGAAGCCCCTGCTCGAAGAGCCCGTGCCCGCCCTCGTGCAGCGTGGAGAAGATCGAGGAGAGCGGCAGCTCCTCGTGGACGTGGGTGGTGAGCCGGACGTCGCCGGGGTCGGGGGAGAGCGTGAAGGGGTGGATGCTCTCGTCCAGACGCCCGGACTGACGGTCGAAACCCATGGAGTCGAGCAGCTCCAGGGAGAGCGCCCACTGCGCCTCGTCGTCGAAGTGACCGCCGGTGAACGGGTCGTGCGGCGGCGGCGCGGAAGCGAGCCGCTCCACCAGCGGGGCGAGCCAGCCGGTGAGCCGCGCGAAGAGCGGCTCGAGGCGCGCCACGCGCATGCCGGGCTCGTAGCCCTCGAGGAGCGCGTCGTAGACCTCGCCGCCCTCGGGCACGCCGAAGGCCTGCGCCTGTTCGCGCCGCAACGCGAGCAGCTTTTCGAGGAAGGGCGCGAAGCCGCCGAAGTCGCTCTCCTCGCGGGCGGCACGCCAGGCCACCAGCGCCGCCGACTGCAGCTCGGCCAGCTCGCGGACGAGCCGGGCCGGGACCTTCACCGCGCGGTCGCGGTCGAAGCGCATGGCCCGGAGGACCACCGCCGCGTCGGGAGGCGCGCCCTCGGGAGCCACCCCGCCGCGCAGGCTCGCCTCCGCCCCGGCGAGCGCGTCGGCGAGCGCTCCCGCCGAGAGCCGCTCGTGCAGGAGCCCCTGCAGGACGGCGAGCTGCTCGCCGCGCGCGAGGGCCCCGTTCGCCGGCATGTGCGTTTCCTGATCCCAGGCGAGCACGGTGATGGCGCCCTGCAGGGCGCGCAGCTCCGCCATGCGTTCGCAGAGGACGTTCCAGGGGCCGGGGGCTGACATGGGCGGGGATCTAACGCGGGGGAGGGCGACCGGACCGACGCGCGCCCGCGGCGGCGAGCGGCTGGCGACGGTCCAGGCGCTCCGGAGGGTTCGGGTCACCGGTGAGACCCCGTTCCGGGCGAGCGGCGTCTCCAAAGACGTTGCCTCGACCGGGGTGGGTCGAGCGTGGTTCAAGCGCTTGAACCGAAACTCGCCCTCGGTGTCAGCGCGTCGAACCAGGACGTTGCCCTCACGGGCCCATGCAACAGCTAGCAGGAGTGCCACCTCCGGCCGGACCTTCTGCTCCTCGGGAGCCGGACGCGGACGCCCTCCAGTTCGCGCGGCTCGGGTCACACGCGGGGTCATCCGGAGGCTGACGGCGGTCGACCTGCGAACACGGACTTGCGCGACCTGTTCCGCGAGGACGGACGGGCGGCCGAGGCCCGATGGCGCGCGTGAGCGGGACGCACCCGCCTCGCCGCTCGACACCACCGCGCCCCGGGTGGCAGGATGCGCCGCCGTGCCCGACAGCCTCTACGAGAAGGTCCCGTTCCGACACTCGGAGATCGAGCATCGGTACGGCGCGAACGTCCACATCCTCGCGAACCCGTACCTGCTCTCGCAGCTCGCGCTCCTCTGCGCCAAGGACACCGTCCAGCCGGCCATCAACCGGCTGGTGGTGGACATTTACGGGCGGCTCCTCGAGGACGTGATGAACGCGGAGTTTCCGCGGGTCGTGATCGAGGTGCCCACCCGTATGATCGACGTGACGCCAGCGGGGGTGTTTCGCGGCGAGGTGCTTGACCGGAGCGCGCGGGCGGTGACGGTGAACATCGCCCGGGCGGGGGCCATTCCTTCACAGACGGTGTACGACCTCCTCAACGTTGCGCTCGACTCCCGGCTGGTCCGGCAGGACCACATCATCATGAGCCGCATGCTGGGCGAGAACGAGGAGGTGGTGGGCGCGGGCATCGGCGGGATGAAGATCGGCGGCGACGTCGCGGACGCGTTCCTGCTCTTCCCGGATCCCATGGGCGCCACCGGCAGCTCGCTCTCGGAGGCGATCTCCACCTACAAGGGGAAGGTCGCGGGCACGCCCCGGCGCATCATCAACATCCACCTCATCGTGACGCCCGAGTACCTGCGCCGCATGACCACCGATCACCCCGACGTGGTGGTGTACGCTGTGCGACTGGATCGGGGGCTCTCCTCTCCGGAGGTGTTGGCCTCGGTGCCGGGCTCGCGGTGGGATGAGGAGCGCGGGCTCACCGACCATCAGTACATCGTGCCGGGCGGCGGCGGGTTCGGTGAGATCATGAACAACGCGTACGTATAGGTAGGCGCCCATGTCCAGGCTCGATGGCACGGACGTGAAGGTGCTCCTCTCGGAGGAGGTCCTGCGCGCGCGCGTGGCGGCGCTCGGCGCGGAGATCACGCGCGATTACGCGGGGCGCCCGCTGAAGCTGGTGGGCGTCCTCAAGGGCAGCTTCATGTTCATGGCCGACCTGGCGCGCGCCATCGACCTCCCGTGCAAGATGGACTTCATCGGCACCACCTCCTACCAGGGCACGAAGACCACCGGCGTGGTGCGCATCACGAGCGACCTCTCCCGACCCATCGACGGCGAGCACATCCTGCTCGTGGAGGACATCGTCGACACCGGCCTCACCATGCGCTACCTGCTCGACAACCTCGCCACCCGGAAGCCCGCCAGCGTGAAGATCTGCGCGCTCCTCGAGAAGCCGGCGCGCGCTCAGGTGGTCATCCCCATCGACTACAAGGGCTTCTCCATTCCGGACGAGTTCGTGGTGGGGTTCGGCCTCGACTGGGACGGCCGCTTCCGCAACCTGCCCTTCCTCGGTGTCGTGCAGCGGTGACCATGGCGACCGTCCCTGAACAGCGCGGCGGCGCTGCCCGGAGCGCGCTCCTGGTCCTCCTCCTGCTGGCGCTGCTCGGCGTCGTCGCCTTCCTTCTTTCCGAGCGCAACGCCCGTCAGTGGTTCCTCGTCTGGGAGGGCGGAGCGCTGAACGTGAAGAAGGGCATCTTCGCGCCCATGGGGCGCACGAGCTTCAAGACGGACGATCCTGGCCAGGCGCTGGCCTACTCTCCGCTGCGGCCACCGGCGGGATGGAAGGGCGAGGAGGAGCGGATCTTCGAAGACCGCGCCGCGCTCGACACGGCGCTCTACGAGCTGCTCGCGAAGTGGGCCCGCGACGACCTCGCCACCGAGAAGCCGGAGAGCGTCGAGCGCGCGCTCTCCTGGCTCGCCCGCGCCGATCGGCTGGCAGGACTGACCTCGGTGCAGCGCGAGGACCTGCGCACGCTGCGCGCCGAATCCGGGTACTTCGAGGCCCGAGGGCTCCTCGACCGGGCCGCGGACGCGCTCCGCCAGGCGCGCGAGCGGCTCCGGCTCACCTCCAGCACCGCCTCGCCGCACGCCGGCGAGGCGGGCGAGGCGCTTCGCCGGCTGGAACCGACGCTGGACGAGCTGTACCAGGCTTCTCGCGCGCTCGGAGCCGGCGTGACCCAAGCGCCGCCCGCCCCCCCTCCGCGCGCCGAGGGGCAACCCGCGCCCGCGCCGCAGCCCGGCGTGAGCCCGGCGCCG
>JBBQEB010000110.1:0-13055 GCA_038320275.1 Myxococcales bacterium
CATCGCGCGCGCGCCCGGCTTCGAGGAGACGACGCGCCGTCGCGTCGCCGAGGGCGAGCGGCTCACGATCGTCCTCGGCAAGCAGGGGGCGCTCCTCGTCGAGGTCGTCGGCGAGGACGGCACGCCCGCGCCCTCTGCGAAGGTGCTCCTCGACGCGACCACGCTCGGCGCGCCGCGCGTCGCCGAGGTCGGCAAGGACGGCCGCATCGTCGCGATCGAGGAGAAGCCGAAGAGCCCCCGCTCCGACCTGGCTGTGACCGGCATCTACTTCTATGACGCCGGGGTCTTCGAGTTCATTCGTGGCCTCGAGCCATCCGCGCGTGGCGAGCTCGAGATCACGGACGTCAACAAGGCATACATGCGCGCGGGCGAGCTGCACCACGATGTCATGAAGGGGTGGTGGACGGACGCGGGCACCTTCGAGTCGCTTCAGCTCGCGAACGAGCTGGTGTACGGGGCGCGGCCGCCTGATCCCGAGGACGGGGAGGAGCCTGCGAAGGGGAGGCCCTGACCGCCAGTTCGGCGGGGTAGCTCGGCTGCCCTTCAGCCGCGGCCTTCGCTCATGGCGAACGAGTTACTGATGCCGGGAGTGACCGCGGGTAGTCGTGCCGTCGTTCGAATTCGGCTGTTTTGCGCCTACGCTCATGGCGAACGGGAGTGGGCGGGACCGAGCGCAACCGCCGGTGACCCCGTGGCGCCCTTGGGCCGCGGCCGCTTTGCCTGCGCTCACGGTGAACGGAGTGCTGGCTCCCGTTTCGCGCTAGATCATCCAGAGGCAACCACATGAACGTCCTCGTCACAGGCGGCTCGGGCTTCATCGGCTCGAACCTGGTCCGGCTCCTCCTCGCCGAGCGCCCGTCGTGGCGCGTGGTGAACCTCGACAAGCTCACCTACGCGGGCAACGCGGAGAGCCTGGCCGACGTGGAGCGCCACCCGGGCTACCGTTTCGTCCGCGCGGACATCTGCGACTGCGGCGCGGTGGGCGAGCTCCTCCGCGAGGAGAGCATCGAGGCGGTGATGCACCTCGCCGCGGAGAGTCACGTCGACCGCTCCATCCTGGCGCCGGCGGTCTTCATCGACACCAACGTGCGCGGCACGCAGGCGCTCCTGGAGGCCGCGCGCGCGGGCGGGGTGAAGCGCTTCCTGCACGTCTCCACCGACGAGGTGTACGGCTCGCTGGGGCCAGCCGGGCGCTTCACCGAGGAGACGCCGCTCGCGCCCTCCTCGCCCTACTCCGCCTCCAAGGCGGGCTCGGACCTGCTCGCGCTCGCCTACGCGCACACCTACGGCCTGCACGTGGTGGTGACGCGCTGCTCCAACAACTACGGTCCCTTCCAGTTCCCGGAGAAGCTCATCCCGCTCATGATCGCGAACGCGCTGCGCGATCTCCCGCTCCCGGTCTACGGCGACGGCAAGAACGTCCGCGACTGGATCCACGTCGAGGATCACTGCCGCGGGCTCGTTGCCGCGCTGGAGAAGGGCAAGTCGGGGCAGGTCTACAACTTCGGCGCTGCGAGCGAGCGGCACAACATCGACATCGTGAAGGAGGTGCTGCGCCTCGTGGGCAAGCCTGAGTCGCTCATCCAGTACGTGAAGGACCGGGCCGGCCACGATCGCCGCTACGCCATCGACGCGGCCAAGGCCAGGCGCGAGCTCTCCTGGGCCCCGCGCCACCGCTTCGAGGAGGCGCTCGCGGCGACGGTCGCCTGGTACCGCGAGCACCGCGGCTGGTGGGAGCGCGTCCTCACCGGCGAGTACCTCGCCTACTACGAGAAGCAGTACGGGGCGCGGGCGTGAACCTCCGCTGCCTCCGCCCGAGCGACGATCGAGCGCGCCAAGCAGGCTGGCCCCCCGCCGGTCGTCGCGCGTCAGGAGCGTCACTGTGAGGGTCGCCGTCACCGGCGCCAACGGCCTCCTCGGCGGCGAGGCGGTGGCCCAGCTCGCGGCCGCGGGGCACGAGACCCTCGCCCTGGGACGAGGCGCCTGCCGGCTGTCCCCGGAAGCGTTCGTCCCGCCCATCCCTCCAGCCGGCTTCAGCTACCGCGAGGTGGACCTCGCCGACGCGCCGGGCCTGGAGCGGGCGCTCCTCGAGTTCCGCGCCGAGGCGGTGCTGCACGCCGGGGCCATGACCGACGTGGACGGCTGCGAGCGCGATCCCGCGGGAGCCTGGAAGACCAACGTGGAAGGCACCGCCGCCGTCGCCCGCGCCTGCCGGGCGCTCGGGGCGCGCCTCGTGGCGGTGTCCACCGACTACGTCTTCGACGGCGAGGCGGGGCCGTACCACGAGGACGATCGCCCGAACCCCCGCGGCGCGTACGCGCGCTCGAAGCGCTGCGGCGAGGAGGCGGCACTGCTGCTCGCGCCGGACTGCGCCGTGGCGCGGGTGGCGGTCGTCTACAGCGGCCGCCCGGGCGCGAAGAGCACCTTCGCCACGCAGGTCGTCGAGAAGCTCTCCCGTGGCCAGCCGGTCCACGCCTTCTCCGACCAGGTCGTGTCGCCCACGCTTGCAGCCAGCGCCGCCGCCATGACGCTGGAGCTCCTGCTGGAGCACCGCGGCTACCAGGGCGTGCTGCACACGGCGGGCGCCACCGCCGTGGATCGGGTGGCCTTCGCCCGGGCGGTGGCGAGCCGCTTCGGCCTCTCCGGCGAGATCGTCCCGGTGCGCACCGCCGACGTGAAGCTCCTCGCCCCGCGGCCCCTCCGCTCCGGCCTGCGGGTCGATCGCGCCGCGGCGCTGCTGCGATCGAAGCCGCTCCAGCAGGCCGAGGCGCTGGACAGGTTTCACACCGAATGGTCGCGGCGGGGCCAGGCGTGACCGCGCTCGCAGCGCCCTTCACCGCGCTCTGGCGCTTCCGCGAGCTGGTGGGGCTGCTCGTCGCGCGCGACCTCAAGGTCCGCTACAAGCGCAGCGTCCTCGGGATGGGGTGGACGCTCCTCAACCCTCTTCTACAGATGCTGGTCTACACGCTCGTCTTCTCCACCATCATGAAGGTGGGCGTGGCGCAGTTCCCGGTCTTCCTCCTGGCCGGGCTCCTGCCCTGGACGCTCATCTCCGTCTCGGTCACCGGCGCCGCCCACTGCCTCATCAACAACCAGGGGCTCATCCGCAAGGTGGCCGTGCCGCAGATGGTCTATCCACTCTCGGTGGTGGCCTCCAAGCTCGTCGACCTCCTGCTGTCGCTCCTCCCGCTGGCGCTGCTGGCCCTCGCGCTCGGGCGCCCGCCTTCGCTGGCCTGGCTCTCGCTCGTCCCCACCCTCGCGCTCGCAGCCATCTTCTCGGCCGGGCTGGCGCTCCTCTTCGCGTCACTCACGGTGTTCTACCGGGACATGCGCCACCTCATCGACATCCTGATGCAGGTGTGGTTCTACGTGACGCCGGTGCTCTACCCGCTCTCCTTCCTCGAGAAGCTCCCGTACCGGTGGCTCCGCGGCGCCATGCTCCTCAATCCCGCAACACCCGTGGTACGGCTCTTCCAGCTCCCCATCTACGAGGGGCGCGCGCCCGGCGCGGCGGAATTTGGCCAGGCCGCCGTGGCCGCGTTCGGCGTGCTCGTGGTGGGGGTGCTGGTCTTCCTCCGCCACGAGGACGACCACATCCACCACTTCTAGACCCCATGCCGGGCACCATCTCCTTCAGCGACGCAGGCATGAGCTTCCGGCTGTACCGGGAGCGCGTCGACACGCTCAAGGAGGCTGCGCTGGGCCTCTTCCAGCACCGCAAGCGCTACGAGGAGTTCTGGGCCTTGCGCCACGCCAGCTTCGACGTCCGGGCGGGCGAGTCGCTGGGGCTCATCGGGCACAATGGCTCGGGCAAGTCGACGCTCCTCAAGATGGCGGCCGGCGTGCTGAAGCCCACCGAGGGCAAGGTCCAGGTCGAGGGGCGAATCTCGCCCATGATCGAGCTCGCAGCAGGGTTCGACCCCGACCTCACCGGCCGCGACAACATCTTCCTCAATGGCGCGCTCATGGGCCATTCCAAGCGGGAGATGACCGCCAAGCTCGGGCGCATCATCGAGTTCAGCGAGCTCGGCGACTTCATCGATCAGCCGGTGAAGAACTACTCCTCCGGCATGTACGCCCGCCTCGGCTTCGCCATCGCCGCCGACGTCGACCCCGAGATCCTCATCATCGACGAGGTGCTGGCGGTGGGCGACGAGCGCTTCCAGGCGAAGTGCATGGAGCGCATCCAGTCCATCCGGAAGGGCGGCTGCACCATCTTTTACGTCTCCCACGGCATGGGGTCGGTGCAGTCGCTGTGCGACAGGGTGCTCGTCTTGCACCACGGCGCGCTCGTGTTCGACGGCGAGCCGGCAGCGGCGGTGGAGCGCTACCGGGAGCTGCAAGGCTTCACGCCCGACACGGCGCAGGCTCGCACCGCATGAAGATCGTCTGGCACTGCGAGGACCGGGTGGGCGCGGAGATGGCGGGACCGGGCATCCGCATGGTGGAACTGGCCCGCCGGCTGGCGGAGCGCCACGCGGTGAGGGTGGCGGCCCCCGGCGCGACCGAGCTCGCCTCCTCGGAGCCCTTCGCCCGCGGCGAGCCGGAAGGCTTCGCGGCGGCGCTCCGGGGCGCGGACGTGCTCGTCACGCAGGGCTTCAAGTTCCCGCTCGCGCTCGCGCTCCGCTTTCGGGGCCGGCTGGTGCTCGACCTCTACGATCCGGTGCAGCTCGAGCAGCTCGCGCAGTTCGGCCCGCGCGCCACCGCGTCCGAGCGCATCTCGCTCGCCCACGTGCGTCTGCGCCTCCTCGCGCTCTTGCGGAGGGCCGATCACGTCCTGTGCGCCTCGCCTGCGCAGCGCGCGTTCTGGCTGGGCTGGCTCGGCGCCGCCGGAAGGCTGGGGCCCAGCGCCCTGGAGGACGATCCCGAAGGTCGGCGCCTCGTCGCGCTCGTCCCCTTCGGACTCCCGGACGCTCCCCCCGTTCCCCGGCCGGGCGCGCTGCGCGCGGCGCTGGGGCTCGCCGAGACCGATGCGCTGGCGCTCTTCTGGGGAGGCATGTGGGACTGGATGGACCCGGCGCTGGCGGTCCGCGCGATTTCCGAGCTCCGCGACGCCGGCCGCTCCGTTCACCTGGTGCTGCTCGCCGGCGCCCGCCCCGGCGGGAGCACCATGCACGCGGCCGCCGACGAGGCGCGCCACGCCACGCTGGCGCTGGGCCTCTCCGCCCAGGTGCACTTCATCGACCGCTGGGTACCCTACGCCGAGCGCGGAGCGGTGCTCCTCGAGGCGGACCTCGCCGTGACCGCGCATCGCCCCAGCCTGGAGGCGGAGCTCGCCTTCCGGACACGCCTCCTCGACTGTCTCTGGGCGCGCCTGCCGGTGGCCTGCACCCGAGGCGATGCGCTGGCGGCGGAGGCGGAGCGCGAGGGGTGGGGCGCGGCCGCCGAGCCGGGCGACGCCAAGGGCCTGGGGGGTGCGATGGCGGCGCTCCTCGAGCCGGCCGGCCGCGAGCGCGCGCGCGCCTCATGCCACGCCTCGGCCGAGCGATACCTCTGGTCGCGCTCGGCGGCGACCCTCCTCGAGCTCCTGGAGGCGCCGCCCCCGCCCAGGCCCGGGCTCGCCTCGGCGGCTGAGTTCCTGGGAGAGAGCCCGCTCTCCGTCGCGCGGGCGCTGGGCGCCAAGGTGCTCGGCAGGATGTTCCGGCGGTAGCCCCCCCGCCGGTCAGCGCGGTCCCGCGATGGGATCCGCTCCGTGCGGGAACTGGGCGTCGTGCCGGAATCGCTTTCCGAGCGCCTGGAGAGCGGCCAGGGCGCCCGCTCCCGCCGCTCTCAGATGGGCGGAGGCGTGGGCGGGCTTCCCCCGGACGAGCTCGAGCGGCGCCTTCACGGTGGCGCGGAAGAGGGTGACGAGCGGAGCCACGGTCACCGCCCACGGCAGCGGCAGGTGCGTCGCCATGAACCGCATGTGATTGCGGGCGAGGAGGTAGCGCTGCTTGGGCGAGCCTGTCCCGAAGCTCTTGCCGTACCCGTGCAGCGCCCGCGCCGAGGACACATAGCGCGCCTGGATCCCGAGCCCGGCAGCCCGGAGCGAGAGGTCCACGTCCTCGTAGTAGGCGAAGTACGCCGGGTCGAAGAGCCCCATGCGGCGCAGCGACGAGGTGCGGAAGAGCGCCGCCCCCCCGCTGATGCCGCCCACCGGTCCATCCTGGGTGGCGAGGTCCGCCAGCGGCACCCCGAAGTCGCGGTCGCGCGCCCGCCCGAAGGTGTCGAAGCACAGGCCGGTGGAGTTCACGAGCTGCGGG
The DNA here is from genome assembly GCA_038320275.1 of Myxococcales bacterium. Lineage (GTDB taxonomy): Bacteria > Myxococcota > Myxococcia > Myxococcales > Anaeromyxobacteraceae > Anaeromyxobacter_A. The sequence continues at coordinate 6,243 of JBBQEB010000110.1, forward strand.
TTGTCGGCGAAGAGCAGGAGCCCGCCCAGGATTCCCGCCTCGGGGTGAGCGTCGCCGGCCTCGATGAGCCGGTCGACCCAGTCGGGCTCGAGCGCCACGTCGCTGTTCACGATCCCGACCCAGCGGGCGCCGGAGGCGATGGCGCGCCGGATGCCGACGTTGTTCGCGCCGGCGAACCCGACGTTCTTGCCCAGCGCAAGCCACTCCACCCCGGGTGTGGCCTCCACTACGGCGCGGCTGTCGTCGGTGGAGCCGTTGTCCACCACCAGCACGTGGACGGGGCGCGCCAGGCCGGTGAGCGAGGCGAGGCACCCTGGAAGGAGCCGGGCGCCGTTCCAGTTCACCACGATGATCCAGATCTCGCGCTCCAAGCGGCCTGCGCGTACCATGCGCTTCGCGGGGTGGTCAAGGCGCGCCTGCCCCTCCGCCGTTCGCGCACAGTGTCACCCCGGAGTCACACCCTCTCGCCCAGGAAGGAGCAACCCTGCGCGCCTCCGGGCCGGCGGACCCGGCGGTCCGCAACGTGCAAATTCAGGTGCGCTCCGGGAGATGCGGGAACGTGTCCGTCGTGGTGGGAGCACCATGAAGCCCTGTCACAGGTTCATGCGGTTACGGGGGGCCGCGCCGGTGGGTAGGCTTCCGGCGCAGGTGTGATTCATGGTGCGGGGGTCGAGCATGGTGAAGCAGAGGGCACGTCTCATCGCGAACGGGCTGCGGCTCGTCGACATGCTGATGCTCGGGATCGCCTTCCCGATCGCCTACTACCTGCGCGACCAGGTGCTCGGTGGGCCGACCGACGGCCTCTATCCCGCTTCGACCTACTGGCCGCTGCTCGCGTCGTCGCTCCTCGTCTGGCAGCTCGCCACCTGGACGACCGGCCTCTACGGGGCGTACCGCAGGCAGGCCATCTCCACCGAGATCTTCCGGCTCGGCCGAGCGTTCCTGATCCTCGCCGGAGTGGTGGCGGCCGGTCAGTTCCTCTGGAAGCAGCACGACCTCTCCCGCCTCTTCGTCGGCCTCTACTACGCGGTGGCCTTCGGGCTGCTGTTCGTCAACCGGGTCGCCCTCCGGCTGGTGGCGCGCGAGGCCCGGCGGCGCGGCCTCAACGCGAAGACCTTCGCGGTGGTCGGCTCGAGCGACATGGCAGAGGAGATCGCCGGCACCATCCTGCAGCACAAGGAGTGGGGCTACGCCTTCGAAGGCTTCATCGTGGAGGACGACGCACAGCCGCCGCGCGGGGGCAGGGTGCTCGGCTGCCTCTCCGAGATGGGCCGCGTGCTCGAGGAGCACGTGCTCGACGAGGTCATCTTCAGCGTCCGCCGCGACAAGCTCCAGGACATCGAGGAGCCGGTGCTCCTCTGCGAGGAGCAGGGCATCGGCGTGAAGGTGCTGCTCAACTTCTTCCCGGCCCGCATCGCCAAGCTCAGCGTCGAGGAGATCGACGGCATCCCCGTCCTCAACTACTCCACCACCCCCTCCGACGCGGCGCCGCTGGTCGCGAAGCGCATCTTCGACATCGTGGTGAGCGGGCTCGTGGTCCTGCTCCTCTCGCCCTTCTTCATCGCCCTCGCGATCGCCATCAAGCTCGACTCGCCCGGGCCCGTCTTCTTCAAGCAGCGCCGGGTAGGGCTCAGCGGCCGCGAGTTCTTCCTCTTCAAGTTCCGGTCGATGTGCGTGGACGCCGAGGCGAAGCTCGGCGCCCTGAAGGCGAAGAACGAGATGGACGGGCCGGTGTTCAAGATGCGCGAGGACCCGCGCGTCACGCGGATGGGGCGGTTCCTCCGCAAGACGTCGATGGACGAGTTCCCCCAGTTCTGGAACGTGCTGCGCGGCGAGATGAGCGTCGTCGGGCCGCGCCCCCCGCTCCCCACCGAGGTGAAGCTCTACAAGCGCTGGCAGCGCCGCCGCCTGTCGGTGAAGCCGGGCATCACCTGCACCTGGCAAGTCTCCGGCCGGAACGAGATCGATTTCTCGCGCTGGATGGAGCTCGACCTCTACTACATCGACAACTGGTCCCTCTGGCACGACACGAAGATCGTGCTGCGCACCATCCCTGCGGTGCTGCTGGGGAAGGGCGCGCGCTGATCGCTGGCCCCGACGCAGGGCCCGACGCCGGCCTCGCTGCCCGGGTCGACGGCGCGGCGTCCCTCCTTCGCCGAGGAGGCCTCGTCGCCTACCCCACCGAGACGTTCTACGCGCTGGGCGCGCTCGCGTCGCACGCGGGCGCGCTGGAGCGGCTGGCGGCAGCCAAGTTGCGCCCCGAGGGCAAGGCGCTGCCGCTGCTCGCCGCCGACGACGCGCAGGTGAGAGCGGTGGCCTCCCTCGCGTCCTCTCTGGCCTGCCGGTTGGCCGCGCATTTCTGGCCCGGACCGCTCACCCTCGTCCTGCCGGCCCGGGCGGGACTTCACCCGCTCGTCACCGATGGCGGCCTCACCGTCGCGGTCCGCGTTCCCGGCTCGGACGTCGCGCGCGCCCTGGCCCGCGCCGCGGGCGGAGCGCTGGTGTCCACCAGCGCGAACCTCTCGGGTGGTCCCCCTGCCGTCTCCGCCTCGGAGCTCGCGCTCGACCTCGTCGCTCACCTCGACGGCGTGCTGGACGGCGGCCCGGTGCCGGGAGGTCTCCCCAGCACGGTGGTCGGGGAGAGGGACGGGGCACCCTACCTCATGCGCGAGGGACGCATCCCCTTCGCGGAGGTGCTGCGGGCCGCTGGGGGCTGACCGCCCGCCGCGGTCGGCGCGCCATCCTTTGCAAAAGGGGGGCTTCGCGCTAAGGATTCGGCCCATGCCCTTCCCGGAAGAGCGCCCCCGCAGACTGCGGAGGACCGAAGCGTTGCGCTCGTTGGTGCGCGAGACGGTGCTCGCGCCCGACGACCTCGTGTGGCCGCTGTTCGCGGTCCCGGGCCGGCGGGTGCGCAACGCGGTGAAGAGCATGCCGGGCGTCTTCCAGCTCTCCGTGGACGAGCTGGTGGCCGAGGCGCAGGCGGGGCAGGAGGCGGGGGTCCGCTCCGTCATCCTCTTCGGAATCCCCGAGGTGAAGGACGCCACCGGAACCGGGGCCTGGGACGACGACGGCATCATCCCGCGTGCGGTCAGGGCCCTCAAGAAGGAGGTCCCCGGCCTGCTCGTCATGACCGACGTCTGCATGTGCGAGTACACCGACCACGGGCACTGCGGAGCGCTCGCGCCGCAGCGGTCGGGAGGGCCGGGCCAGGAGCTCTCCGTCGACAACGACGCCACCCTCCCGCTGCTCGCCAAGGAGGCGGTGGCCCACGCGCGCGCGGGCGCCGACGTGGTGGCGCCCTCCGACATGATGGACGGCCGGGTGGCAGCCCTGCGCGCCGCTCTCGACGAGGCCGGCCACGTCGACGTGCCGATCCTCTCCTACGCGGCGAAGTTCGCCGGAGCCTTCTACGGCCCCTTTCGCGACGCAGCCGAGAGCGCGCCCCGCGAGGGCGACGGCATCCCCAAGGACCGCAAAGGCTACCAGATGGACCCGGGCAACGCGCGCGAGGCGCTCCGCGAGGTGGAGCTCGACCTCGCCGAGGGCGCCGACATGGTCATGGTGAAGCCGGCGGTGCCCTACCTCGATATCGTGCGCGCCGTTCGCGAGCGCTTCGACGTGCCCGTCGCCGCGTACCACGTCTCCGGGGAGTACGCCATGATCAAGGCCGCTGCCGAGCGGGGGTGGATCGACGAGGACAGGGTGGCGCTCGAGACGCTGCTCTGCTGCCGCCGCGCCGGGGCCGATTTCGTGCTCACCTACTACGCGAAGCACGTCGCCGGGCTTCTCACCGGGTCCTCGCGTTGACCGGCGAAGCGCACATCCACTACAAGGTCGTGGAGGTCTCCCCGGTCACCGAGGAGACGCTCGAGCGCGTCCTCGACGAGCGCACCGCGGAGGGGTGGGGCTTCGAGTCCATGCACTTCGTCTCCCGCGAGGGCTCGCATCGCCCGGCCCTGGCCTTCCTGTTCTTCACGCGCGTGCGCGAATGAAGGACGCGCGGCCGGAGGGCTCCGGGTATCCCAAGGCCGACCTCTCCCTTCGCGCCCTGGCGCGCATGGTCGACCTCACGCTCGCCTTCGCGGTCGCCAACGCCGCGCGCGAGGCAGGGCCGCCGCTGGCAGCGCTCTACCTCCTCTTCTGCGACGGGCTCATGCACGGGCAGTCGGTGGGCAAGCGGCTCTTCGGCGTGCGGGCGATGTTCATCCCGCGCGGCAAGATGCGGGGGGCGCCCGCGGGCTATCGCGAGTCGGTGCTGCGCAACGCACCCTTCGCGCTCGCGAGCGTGTTCTACGGGCTCACGCTGGTGGGGTGGGTGCTGCTCTTCGCGGTCAGCGTCCCCATCCTCGCGGTGGAGGCCTACATGGCGATCCGCGACCCTCTGGGCATCCGCGTGGGCGACATCTTCGCCGACACACAGGTGGTGGACGCAAAGGTCGTCTCCAAGGTGGAGGTGATCGTCACGAGCGAGCTCGGGGTGGTGGCGCCGCCCCGCGGGCCCGCCGCCGGCGCCATGCCGCGCGATGCTGCGGCGGGCCGGCCCGCCGCCTAGGAGGGCCTCGAGGGTCCATGCGCATCGCGCTCACGCACAACCTCCGCCTCTCCAGCTCGGAGGCCGAAGCCGAGTTCGATTCCCAGGAGACGGTGGACGCGCTGGCGTCCTCCATCGAGCGGCTCGGCCACCGCGTCGAGCGCGTGGAGGTGTCCGGCCCCGCGTCCCGCACCGTCTCGCGGCTGGAGGCCTTCGGGCCGGACCTCATCTTCAACACCGCCGAGGGGCGGCGCGGCCGCTTCCGCGAGGCGTTCTTCCCAGCCCTCTTCGACGAGCTGGGGATGCCCTACACCGGCTCGGACGCCTACGCACTGACGGTGACGCTCGACAAGGGGCTCACCAAGCTCGTGCTGGCGCAGCACGGCGTCAGCACGCCCCGCTGGCAATACGTGGAGGATGCGCGGCGGCTGCAGGTGAACGCCCTCCGCTACCCCGTGATGGTGAAGCCCAACTTCGAGGGCAGCTCGAAGGGCATCACGCAGGACTCGGTGGTGGAAGACCCGCTCCGGCTGCACGAGGTGGTGGCCGCCGCTCTCCAGCACTGGCCGGGGGGGCTCCTCGTGGAGGAGTTCATCCGGGGCCGCGACGTCACCGTGCCCTTCCTGGAAAAGGCGGCGCCCGAGCGCGGGGGCGTCCTGCAGCCGGTGGAGTACGTCATCGACGAGGGGCTGACGGGCGCCCGCCGGCACGCCATCTACGACTACGAGCTCAAGACGAAGCTCGACCAAGCGGTCTCGGTGCGCGCCCCGGCCAAGCTTCCCCGAGCCGTGCGCGAGCGTCTACAGGAGCACGCCACCACCATCTTCCGCGTGCTCGGAACGCGCGACCTCGGGCGCATCGACTTCCGGGTGGGCGACGACGGCGCGGTGCACTTCCTCGAGATCAACGCGCTTCCCTCGCTGGAGCCGGGGGCCGGCATCTACGCCTCCGCCGCGCTGGAGGGGCTGCACGCCGACGCCGTCCTGGGCGCCGTCATCGAGAGCGCGGTGGCCCGCTGGAACATCGCCGAGCCGCGCAGCCGCCGCGGCCGGCCTCGCCGGACGGAGCGGCTGAAGGTGGGCTTCGCGTACAACGTTAAGCGCGTCACGCCCGAGCTATCCGGCGAGGGCGACGATGAGGCCGAGTACGACACGCCCAAGACGCTGCAGGCCATCCGCGAGGCCATCGCGAGCTACGGGCACGACGTGGTGGACCTCGAGGCGACGAGCGACCTGCCGGTCCAGCTCGCCTCCACCCCCGTCGACGTCGTCTTCAACATCGCCGAGGGCTTCAAGGGCCGCAACCGCGAGTCTCAGGTGCCCGCGCTCCTGGAGCTGCTCGACATCCCGTACACCGGTTCCGACCCTGCGGCGCTGAGCGTCTCCCTCGACAAGGCGCTCGCGAAGCGGATGGTCCGGACCCACGGCATCCGTACGCCAGACTTCCTCGTCCTCCACACCGGCAAGGAACGGCTGCCGAAGGAGCTCGCCTTCCCGCTGATCGTGAAGCCGGTGGCGGAGGGCACCTCGAAGGGCGTGACGAAGAAGAGCGTGGTGCGGGACGAGGGCGAGCTGCGGGAGGTCGCGCGCGAGATGATCGCGAAGTACCGGCAGCCCGCGCTGGCCGAGGCGTACATCGCCGGCCGGGAGTTCACGGTGGGCATGCTGGGCGAGCGGCGCCCCAAGGTGCTGCCCCCCATGGAGATCGTGTTCCTCGATCCCGCGGACCCGACGCCCATCTACTCGTTCGAGATGAAGCAGGACTGGAACGACCGCATCCGCTACGAGGTTCCAGCGCGCCTCTCGGAGCGCGAGCTGGAGCGGCTGGAGAAGGCGGCCCGCGAGTGCTTCGCGGCGCTCGGGTGCCGGGACGTGGCGCGGGTCGACTTCCGCATGAACGCCGAAGGGCACATCTACTTCATCGAGTCGAACCCTCTGCCCGGCCTCGCGCCGGGCTGGTCCGACCTCGTCCTCATCGCCCAGGCGGCGGGCATCGACTACCGGGCCCTCATCGGAGAGATCCTGTCCTTCGCCATCCGCCGCCACCACGATCGGGAGCGGGAGCGGGAGCGCGCCAGGCGGGCGCAGGTGGCCGCGGCGCGCGAGCCCGCGCATGGCCCGGCTCCGGCCCCGGCCCCGGCCCTGGAGAGCGCCGCGCCCGCCGTCGCCGCGCCCGAGGTGAAGGCGGCCGCCCCTGAACCGGGTTAGGCCCATGCCATGAGCGACGCGCCCAGGCCCGCGGAGCCGCGCTGCCGCGCCCGCGAGCTGGGCATCCCGCTCGGC
>JBBQEB010000111.1:0-12943 GCA_038320275.1 Myxococcales bacterium
CTGCCGCCCATCGAGACGGAGCTCCCGGCGGAGAGCGGCGAGGCGGGCCAGGTGGTGCCGGTGTCGCTGCGCGCGCACGTGACGGAGATCGGCACCCTGGAGCTGGAGGCGGTCGACGCGAAGGGACGGGCCTGGAAGGTCGAGCTCAACGTCCGCGGCGGGGAGCCGGCGCTGGCCGCTGCCGCGTCGTGACCCTCTCGCCTCCGCGCTCGCGGTTCGTGGTCGGGATCGACCTCGGCACGGTCCACACGGCGCTGGCCTACGTCGACCTCGCCAGCGACGGCGAAGCGGCGGATGGCGTGCAGGTGCTCGACATCCCCCAGCTCGTCGCACCTGGCGAGGTCGCCCTTCGCTGGCTTCTTCCCTCCTGCGCCTATCTCCCAGGCGAGCACGAGCTCCCGGAGTCGGAGCGCCACCTTCCCTGGGGCACCCCGCCGGTGGTGGTGGGTGAGCTCGCGCGTGCGCAGGGGGCCCGCGTACCAGGGCGGCTCGTCGCCTCCGCCAAGAGCTGGCTCAGCCACCCCCGCGTCGATCGCACCGCCGAGATCCTGCCCTGGGGCGCGCCGGAGGGCGTCCCCCGCATCTCTCCGGTGGCCGCCTCGGCGCTCTATCTCTCGCACCTCCGCGAGGCCTGGCACGCCCGCTTCCCGGGCGACCCGCTGGAGAGGCAGGAGATCGTGCTCACCGTGCCGGCCTCCTTCGACGAGGTGGCGCGGGAGCTCACGCTCCGGGCGGCCCGGGAAGCTGGGCTCCCCGAGGTTCGTCTGCTGGAGGAGCCCCAGGCGGCCTTCTACGACTTCGCCTCGCGCCACCGGGCCGACCTCGCCGGCGCGCTGGGCGGGGCGCGGCTCGTGCTCGTCTGCGACGTGGGCGGCGGGACCACCGACTTCACGCTCATCCAGGCAGAAGTGAAGGGCGGCGCGCCCGAGCTGCTGAGGGTCGCCGTCGGCGACCATCTGCTCCTGGGCGGAGACAACGTCGACGTGGCGCTCGCGCGGACGGTGGAGGCACGCCTCGGCGCGCGCCTCGACGCGGCGGGGTGGAGCGTGCTCGTCCAGGCCTGCCGCGGGGCCAAGGAGAAGCTGCTCACCCGCGGCGGCCCGGAGCGCGTCGCGGTGGCCATCCCCGGGCGCGGGAGCCGGCTCGTGGGTGGAACGCTCTCGGCGGAGCTGAAGCGCGACGAGGTGCTCGCGCTCCTCCTCGACGGCTTCTTTCCCCGCGTGGCGGCCGATGCCGTCCCCGCTGAACGCGGTCGCGGAGCCCTCCTCGAGCTGGGGCTGCCGTACGAGGCCGACCCGGCCGTCACACGCCACGCCCTCGCTTTCCTGCGCGACCACGGAGCGGAGGTGAGCGGCGCGCCCGCCGCCATCCTCCTCAATGGAGGCGTGTTCACGCCCGAGGAGGTGCGGCAGCGCATGGTGGAGGTGGTCTCGGCCTGGGCGCCGGGAGGCGCTCCGGTACGGCTTCTCGACGCCGACCGGCTCGATGTCGCGGTGGCGCGCGGGGCGGCCGCCTTCGGCCTGGTGCGGCGGGGGCTGGGGCTGCGCATCGGAGGGGGGGCGGCCCGGAGCTACTACGTCGGGGTGGAGGCGGAGGGCGGCGCGCCGAGGGCCCTCTGCCTCGTCCCGCGCCACATGGAGGAAGGCACCGAGGTGGAGGTGCCGAGGACCTTCGCCCTCGTGCTCGACCGCCCGGTGCGCTTTGCGCTCTACGCCAGCTCGCGGCCCCGCTTCGACCGCCCGGGCGATCTGGTGGAGGTGGACGGCGGGTTCCAGGCGCTCCCCCCCGTGGAGACCGTGCTGCGCGCGCCGCGGGACGGCGGGAAGGCCGAGGTGCCGGTGCGGCTTCGCGCCGCCCTCTCCGACATCGGGACGATGGAGGTCTTCTGCGTCGCCGAGGACCGCGACGCGCGCTGGAAGCTCGAGTTCGGTCTGCGCGGGGATGCCGCCTCCGAGCCCCGGAGCGAGCTCGCCGCCCTGCCCCGGCGCTTCCCCGAGGCGCGCGCGCTGGTGGAGCTCTTCTACGGAAAGAAGCCGGCCCCGGTGGACAGGCGCGAGGTGAAGGGGCTCGCCCGCGCGCTGGAGAAGGCGCTCGGGGCGCGCGAGGGCTGGCCGGTCGCGCTCCTGCGGGAGCTGTGGGCGGCCCTGCACGCGGGCCAGGCGCGGCGGAGGCGCAGCGCCGATCACGAGCGGCAGTGGCTCTCGCTCACCGGCTACGCGCTGCGCCCGGGCTTCGGCGCGCCGCTCGACGCCTGGCGCGCCGCCGAGACCTTCGCCATCTTCGACGGCGGCGTGCAGTTCCAGGCCGAGCCGCACGTCTGGCAGGCCTGGTGGATCCTGTGGAGGCGCATCGCGGGCGGCCTCGACGAGGGGGCGCAGCGGCGCGTGTTCGACGCGGTCGCCCCCTTCCTCGCGCCCGCCGACCCGCGCCGGCCGCGCCCCAAGGTGGCGGGCGTCAAGGAGGAGGCGGTGGACGAGATGATCCGCCTCGGCGCCAGCCTGGAGCGGGTGGACGCGGCCCGCAAGCACGCCGCCGGCGAGGCGATCCTCCAGCGCTTCGCGCACGAGGGCCCGGCGCCCCATCTCCTCTGGGCGGTGGGGCGCCTGGGCGCCCGCGTCCCCTTCCACGGCAGCGGCCACACCTGCGTCGCGCCGGAGGTGGCGGAGGCCTGGCTCGAGCGGCTCGTCGCCTCCCCCGCCCCCCGCGCTGCGCTGGCGTTCCCGGTGGCCCAGCTCGCGCGCATGTCGGGCGACCGCGCGCGCGACCTCTCGCCCGAGGCCCGCGACCTCGCCGCGAGGGTGCTCTCGTCCGCGGGGGCGCCTCCGAGCATGGTGCGCTCGATCGAGGAGCCGGTCGCCCTGGAAGCCGCCGACGAGCGGCGCATCTTCGGCGAGGTGCTCCCCGCGGGCCTGCGGCTCATCGGCTGAGATCAGCGGTGAGACCGCCGGACGGGCGACGGCTCCGCCCCGGAGGTAAAGGAGGGTGCCGCGGCACAGCAGGGTGAAGGGACCCGGCGGCGCTCGCGGCCGTGAGGTCACCGATGTCCGAAGCGCCCGACAACTTGGCGCGACTCGCCGGTCCGTGGGGAACCGAGGCGCTCCCCTCGGCCGAGCTGCTCCGCGAGACGCGCGATGTCCTCTCCGCGCTCCAGCCGGACGACCTCGCCGCGGTGGCGCCGCTGGTGGAGACGCTCGTCGGGCGCGCGCGGGAGCACGGGGCACGGGAGACCGCCCGCGAGGCCCTCCTCGCGTTCATGGACACGGTTCGCCGCCGCTTCTTCACCGAGGCCCTGCGCCCGGACGACATCGCGGGGTGGACGCGCCTCCTCACCGGCGCCGTCGACCGGGCCGACTACACCCTGGGCGAGGTCCTGCGCTCGCGGGAGGCCACGGACCCGCGCGCGATCGCCATGCGCGTGCTCGGCGCCGACGCCTGCGAGCTCACCGTCACCGATGTCGCCCGGCGCACCCGGGCGATCGCGCGCGGCCTCCTCGCCCTGCTCCGCGACGACCCGGAGGGGAAGGTCGCCATCCTCTCCGAGAACTCGCTCGAGTCGGCCCTCTGCGACCTCGCCTGCCTGACGAACGGCATCGTCGACTTCCCGCTGCCAGCCAACGCCGTCGCCGAGCAGGTGGCTTACATGTTGCGCCACTCGCGGGCGCGCGTGCTCGTGGTGGCCGACGAGGAGCAGCTCGCCAAGGTTCTCCCCGCCCTGGGGAGCCTGCCCGACCTGCACGACATCGTGGTGATCTCCCGCGGCTGCGCCGAGCGGCACGGGATGCTCTCGTTCGAGCAGATGGTCGGTGGCGGGGCGGGGGCGTTCGACGACGTCGCGCGCATCACCCGCGCCTCGGAGGTGCGGAGCCGCGACCTCGCCACGGTCATGTACACCTCGGGCACCACCGGGCGGCCGAAGGGCATCGCCTTCAACCAGCTCAACATCGTGTCGAAGCGGCTCTTCCGCGGCTTCGCGCTGCCCAAGGTGGGGGAAGGCGACGTCTTCCTCTGCTACCTGCCGCTCTACCACACCTTCGGGCGCTACCTCGAGATGTGCGGCACGTTGTGGTGGGGCGCGACCTACGTGTTCGCGCGCTCCACCTCGCACGGCTCGCTGCTCGAGGACTTCAAGGCGGTCCGGCCCACGGTGTTCATCAGCGTGCCCAAGAAGTGGATCGAGCTGCACGAGAGCTCGGTGCAGGAGGCCGCCTCGGACGACCTCGACGAGACCGCCGTCCAGCTGAAGGCGCTCACCGGGGGCCGGCTGCGCTACGGGCTCTCCGCAGCCGGTTACCTCGACCCGCTGGTCTTCAAGGCCTTCCATCGCGCCGGGGTCGAGCTCTGCTCCGGGTACGGCATGACCGAGGCGACCGGCGGCATCACCATGACGCCGCCCGGCGAGTACGCCGACCAGTCGATCGGCCCCGCGCTCCCCGGGATCGAGGCGCGCCGCGCCGACGACGGCGAGCTCCTCATCCGCGGGCCGTACGTGAGCCCGGGCTACTACCTTTCCGAAGGCGGGGAGACCGGCGCCGACGGCGAGGGCTGGTTCGCCACCGGCGACCTCGTTTCCCTGGACGCGAAGGGCCACTTCCGGATCACCGGCCGCAAGAAGGAGATCTACAAGAACCGCGCGGGACAGACCATCGCCCCGCAGCGCGTGGAGAACCTGTTCCGCGACTTCGACGCGGTCGCTCAGGCGTTCCTGGTGGGCGACCACCGCGAGTACAACACGCTGCTCATCTGGCCCAGCTACGAGCGCCAGCCCGACCTGCGCGAGCGAGCTCCCGCCCAGCTCAACGAGCTGCTCTCCTCCCTGGTGGCCTCCGCCAACCGATTCCTGGCTCCCTTCGAGCGTGTGGTGGCCTTCCAGGTGCTCCCGCGCGCGCTCGACGAGGAGCACGGCGAGCTCACGAAGAAGCTCTCCTTCAAGCGCGAGGTGGTCGAGAAGAGCTGGTCCGAGCTCATCGAGACCATGTACGTGCAGAAGTACCTCTCGATCCAGCTCGACGCCGGCCACCTCCTGCGCATCCCGAACTGGGTGCTGCGCGAGATGGGCGTGCTGCAGCACGAGGTAGCGCTGCGCGGGGGCGTGCTGCAGGCGGGCGCGCGTTCGATGCCGGTCGGCGTCGATCCCTCCGCGCCGGGCTCCTTCCGCATCGGCGACCTCGCGTACACGGTGCAGTCCTCCGCTCTCGACCTGGGGGCGCTCCTCGCCCGCCCCGGACTCTGGCTGGGCAACGACGCGCTGGTGACCTTCCTCGGGGAGGAGGCGTTCGGGTCGCTCGTCGCCCGCCGCCGCAAGGCCGGTTCCGAGATCGGCATCGACCCGCGCATGTGGCCCACGCCATCGCCGGCGCGGGTGGAGCGGCTCCTCGAGACGTGCGACGCGCCACAGCCCAGCTTCCGGACGCTGCACGCGGCGGCAGAGCTCCTTCGGGCCGAGCGCCCCGAGGCGCGCCAGGGCGTCATGCACCTCCAGGCCACGCTCGCGAGCGGCCCCCGCGAGTACGCGTCCCTGTGCCGGTCGCTCCTGCGCCGGTCGGCCGAGGCGCGCGACGAGGAGGTGCGTCGCCGGGCCTTCCGGGCGCTCCTGCCCTTCGAGAGCCCCGAAGAGACGATGGCCACGCTCCGGCTGTTCCTCGACCGGATGGGCGCCATGTCCCTGCGCGACGAGGACCTGGCGGTCCTGGGAGAGCGCGGGCTGACCGACGCTCAGATGGAGGTCCTGCTCGGGTCGCTCTCGGCGGACTCCGCGCTGGAGTCGGTGCGCAATCCTTCCGATCGCCGGCTCCTCGTCGGGACGATGCGGCTCCTCACCGCCCACGCCGTGAGCCACACGCGCTGGTACCCGCGCGTGCGGGTGCCGCTCGCCCGCCTCTCCCTGCACGGCGACGAGGAGCTCGCGGCGCGCGCCAGCGAGGAGGGCGACCGCCTGCGGCGAGGATTCCAGCACTGGATCGGTCCCAACCTCCGCCTCGCCATCGACCCTGCCAGCGGCGGGGAGTACGGCTGGAAGGAGGTCGTGGCCTTCGAGCACGGCATCGGCGACCGCGCCCGGGAGCTCCTGCTCCGCGCGCTCGTCGACACGACGCTCATGCGGACGGCCGTCTTTCTCTTCGGCCGGGGCGCCCTCCTCTCGCTGGCCGACATCCCCCCGGGCGGCGCGTCCGTCACGCAGCTCGGCACCGGTCACGGCAAGGCGGTGTACCGGCTCTCCATCCACACCCGCGCCCGGGAGACCTTCGACGCAGCCATCAACCTCGTCTCGGCCATGCACCCCGCCGAGCTGCGGGAGGAGATCACCTGGCTCCTCGCCGCCGGCGCCCCTCCGCCGCTGGTGGAGGCCTTCGGGGGCTACTACCCGGAGTACGGCATCTTCACGGAGGAGTTCATCCCGGGCGAGCACGTGACGCGGCAGGTGGAGCGCCTCGAACGGCACGGTGAGACGAAGCGGCTGAAGGCGCTCTGGCCCTACCTGGCCTGGTCGGCGCTGTCGGCGCACGTCGCCTTCTGGGACCGCACCGGGCGGAAGCTCGCGCTGCGCGAGCCCGCGCCCGAGGCGTTCATCGTGCCGTCCCACGACTACCACTCCGGCACGCGGCTGGTGACCATCTCCGACCGGTCGCACTGCACGACCTTCGACGAGATCCTCGACCGCTTCGGCCAGTTCTTCGTCGACAGGGTGGAGGCTTCGCGGCCGGAACTGCAGGGCGAGGTGACCGATAGCATCCTCTTCTCGGCGGTGGTGGAGGCGCTCGGGCTGCAGCGGGCGAAGCACCTGCTCGAGGTCTCGTCGCAAATGGACCGCCGTGGGCCGGCCATCCACCGCTTCCTGGAGGGGATCAAGGAGCGCGGCTACACGCCGCGGCGCGTCCACTTCGCCGTCCGGCGCTATGCCCGGTGGCTGGAGGTGAACCCCTCCGCAACGGTCGAGGCACGCGGGAAGATGCTGGGCGAGCTCTGGGGCACCTACCGACTGTCGGAGCTGGAGGCGAGCTGGCCGGACACCCGCGTCCGGTTCTTCGCCCAGACCGTCTTCGCGGGCGCCCGGCCCGAGCTGGCGCTGGCGCTCGCGCGCCTCACGGCGCGGGCGCGGGCGATGCCACCAGGAGCGCTCGACGTGGAGGAGCAGGTCGCCGCCAACCGCGAGGCCATCGGCCCCACCGCCGAGGAGGACTACTTCCTCGCGCGCATGACCTACCGTTATCTCGCTCCCAACGACGACGTGCAGCTCATCTCCTTGCCCTCGGGGGAGCGCCAGGTCACCGAGGTCGTGATGGGGCTCCGCGACAGCGGCGGAAACCGCTACTTCGCGCGCGGTCCCACCAGCCCGCGCGAGGTGGCCCGACTCCTCAACCTCTTCCACGAGTCCAACCTCCAGGTGACCTTCACCGCCGAGCACGAGTTCCTGGTGGCGGTGGACGCCAAGGAGAACGTGCTGGGGGGCATCTACTACTGGTGGATGAGCCCGAGGCGCGCGCACATGGACAAGCTCGTGGTGGGGCGGAAATACCGCGGCCACGGGATCGCGGACGGGCTGGTGGAGGACTTCTTCCGGCGGCTCCGCGCGCGCGGCGCGAAGGCGGTCGAGACCGGCTACTACCAGCCGGAATACCTCGCCCGCTACGGCTTCCGCACCGACCCCGCGTCGGGTGGGCTCGTCTCGGATCTGGAGGAGAGCGATGCCGAAGCAGTCGCTTGAGGCGCCGACCGCGCCTCCGCCCTGGCGCATCATCGACACGACCCTTCGCGAGGGAGAACAGTTCGCGAGGGCCTCCTTCCGCACCGAGGACAAGCTCGAGATCGCGCGCGCGCTCGACTCCTTCGGCGTGGACTACATCGAGGTCACCTCCCCGGCGGCCTCACCGCAGTCGCAGCGGGACGCGATCACCATCGCCAAGCTCGGCCTCGGCGCGCGCGTCATCACCCACTCTCGCTGCGTGGTGGACGACGTCAAGGCTGCCATCGACACGGGCGTGCGCGGCATCGGGCTGCTCTTCGGCACGAGCCGGATCCTGCGCGAGTCTTCTCACGGCAAGAGCATCGAGCAGATCATCGCCGCCATGGCGCCTCCCATCCAGCTCGCGCTGGCCGCTGGGCTGGAGGTGCGCTTCAGCGCGGAGGACACCTTTCGCACGGAGGAGGAGGATCTCCTCGCCGTGTACCGCGCCGCCGCCGAGCTGGGGGTGCACCGAGTCGGGCTCGCCGACACGGTCGGCGTGGCCACCCCGCGGCAGGTCTTCACGGCCGTACGGCAGGTGCGGCGGACGGTGGCGCGGGATGTCGGCTTCCACGGACACAACGACACCGGCTGCGCCATCGCCAACGCGCACGAGGCGGTCTCGGCAGGCGCCACGCACGTGGACGTCTCCGTGCTCGGGATCGGCGAGCGCAACGGCATCACGCCACTCGGCGGCTTCATCGCCCGCATGTACTCCATCGATCCGCAGGGCGTCGCCCAGCGTTACCGGCTGGGCCAGCTCCGCGAGCTGGAGCGGCTCATCGCCCGCATCTGCTCGGTGGAGATCCCGTTCAACAACTACCTCACCGGCGAGACCGCCTTCTCGCACAAGGCCGGGATGCACCTCAAGGCGATGACCGTGAATCCCGGCTCGTACGAGATCATCCCTCCCGAGGCCTTCGGTCTGGCCCGCCGGCTCATCGTCGGCAGCCGCCTCACCGGCAAGCACGCCATCGGCTACCGCGCCCGCGAGATCGGCATCACCTTCGGCGAGTCGGAGCTCAAGGCCATCACCCAGCGCATCAAGGAGATGGCCGATTCCGGCGAGCTCAACGAGGCGCAGATCGACAAGGTGCTGAGGGAGTGGGTGACCGCGTAGGGAGAGCGGCAGGCGAGACCCTGGAGCGGCTGCCGCTCACCCGCGGGCCCGGCCCTCACCCGACGCGGGCAGCGCGATCTCGAAGGTGGTCCCGTGTCCCTCCTCCGAGCGGACCGAGATGCTCCCTCCGTGCGCGATCACGATCTGGTTCACGATGTAGAGCCCGAGCCCGACGCCGCCCCACTGCGAGCCAGCGGCATCGCCGCGCTTGAAGGGCTCGAACATGCGATCGACGAGCCGCTTTTCGATGGGCGGCCCGTCGTTGTGCACCGCGATGCGCTTGTCCGCGGCCTCGCCGCGCCAGACGAGCGACACCGGCGACCCTGGGGCACCGTAGCGCGCGGCGTTGGTGAGGAGGTTCGTCACCACCTGCTCGATGCGGTCGGGATCCCAATCGCCCGAGCCGTCGCCCTCGGAGCAGTAGTCGAAGACGGTGTCAGGGTGCGCCGCGCGCACGTCCTCCAGCGCCTCCCGGCAGATGGGCTCGAGCTCGCAGGGCCGCCGCTGGATGGGGATGCCCTCCCCCAGCCTGGCCCGCGAGTAGTCGAGGAGGTCGCGGATGAGCCGCGACATGCGGGCGGCGCCGCTCGCCACGCGATCCAGCGCGCGCCGATGGCGCTCGGGAAGCGCAGGGTCGCGGAGCACCATGGCGGCCGAGGCCGAGAGGGCCGTCAGCGGGGTTCGCAGGTCGTGCCCCACGATCCCCAGCAGATGCGCCTGCACCTCCTGCGTGCGCCGCCGCTCGGTGACGTCGCGGAGGTAGACGCTCAGCCCGTCGTCGTGCGGGAAGGCCCGCACCTCGAACCAGCGCTCGCCCGCGAGCTGCACCTCCACCGTGGCCGGGGAGCGCTGCCGCGCCGCCTGCTTCAGCTCGGCCTCGATGGCGCCGCCGGCCAGCTCCGTGGCGCGCAGCCCCATGCGCTTGCCGAGGAGATCCTGCCGGGAGACCCCGATGGCGCGCTCCAGCGGGCCGTTCGCGTAGACGAAGCGCCAGTCGCGGTCCACCGCGAAGAACGCGTCGGAGATGGTCTCGAGGATGGCCGCGTTGCGGGCGTAGGCCTCGCGGGAGCGGCTCTCGTCGGCCATGGCCTTGCGCCGGACCTGCGCCCGGACGCGCGCGCGCAGGACCTCGAGGCCGGTGGCTGCGGAGATCCACTCGTCCGCGCCAGCCCTGAGGCCCCGCAGCTTGGCCTCCGGATCGTCGGACGCGCTCAGCAGGAGCACCGGGACGTCCCGGTGGGCGGGGTCCCCGCGGAGGGCAGCGCAGGTCTCGAGCGCCGCGGCCAGGCTGACGACCTCCACCAGGATGGAGTCGACCGCGTCCACCGCCAGGAGCTCCACCGCCTCGCCCAGCGAGGGCGCGAGGACGACGTCGTACCCGTCTTCCCGGAGCGCCTCGACGACCTCGAGCACCGCCTCGGGGCGCGCGATGGCGAGGATGCGCCGGGGCGCGAACATGCCGTCGCCGGGCGCGGCGAACGCGGCTGGGGCGCTCCGCACCAGGACTTTCAGCCGCGCCAGGAGCGCCGGGATGCCATCCGCCTCCCCCACGCAGGCGTCGGCGCCAGCCTCCAGCCCCTCCACCTCGGTCCCTCCCCGCGCCAGGGCGAGCAGGCAGGGCAGCGCGCGGAGCACCGCGTCGGCCCGGAGCTGCCGCGCGAACGTGGGGCCATCGAGCGCGGGCCCGCAAGCGACCACCACGGCGGCCGGCCGTCCCTCCGCCGCCGCGCGCAGCCCGTCCTCGCCGGACCCCGCTTCCTCCACCGACATGCCTGCCTGCTCGATGGCGCTGCGCAGCGCCTCCACTCCGGATCCTTCGCCCACCAGCAGCACCGGCGAGCTGGTCGCGTCCCTGGCGCGGAGCACCTCCGTGCGGCGCACGAGCTGGCGCGCGCGGGCGATGACGTGGGCGGGATCGTACGGTTTTCCCACGTACTCGTCGGCGCCGGTGTGAAGCCCGCGCACCCGGTGCTGCACCTCCGCCTCGGTGGAGAGCAGGACCACCGGGGTGCGACCATGGCGGGACGACCGCTTCAGCTCGACCAGGAGCTCGAGCCCGTCGCCGTCCGGCAGCAGGACGTCCAGCACCACCAGCCCGAACGAGCGACGTTCCAGCGCCTCCCGCGCGCCGGCGAGATCTGCGCGGAGCTCCGTCTGGAAGCCGGCCTCCGCGAAGGCCTCCGCGAGGTCCATGCGGACGGTGAGGCTGTCGTCGACGATGAGGACGGCGCTCACGCCGCGCTCCCGGCCGTCCCGGCCACCAGAGCTGGCCCGATGTCGGTCACGCCCAGGATCTGCTCCGCCGCTCCGAGCTGGATGGCCTCGCGAGGCATGCCGAAGACCACCGAGCTGGCCTCGTCCTGGGCGATGGTCGATCCGCCCGATCCGCGGATGGCGAGGAGCCCGCTCGCTCCGTCGCGACCCATGCCGGTGAGGAGGCATCCGAGCGCGGAAGGCCCGGCCGCGGCCGCCACCGACTCGAAGAGCGTGTCCACCGAGGGTCGGCAGCTGTGCCGCTCCGGCGCGCTGGTGAGCCTGAGCACGTCGCCCGCAAGCACGAGGTGCCTCCCGGGGGGCGCCATGAGCACCGTTGCGTCGCGGGGGCGGGACAGCCGCTCGCCCTCGCGCGCGTAGCGCACCCGCACAGGCGACTGACCGTCGAGCCACTCCGCGAACGCCGTCCCGAAGGGCTCGTTGATGTGCACCACCAGCAGGATGGGCGCCGGGAAGTCCCGCGGCAGGGCCCGCAGGATCTGGACCACCGCCCCCGGAGCTCCGGTGGACCCTCCGATGGCGACCAGCCGCGCCCGGCCGCCCCGGAGCGGAGGACTCGGCGCGGCATCCGGTCGGCCCGGCGCACCCTGCGGAGGGACCGCCTTGCGGCCGTATACCGCGAGGCGCGCGCGCGGATGCGTGATGACCTTGATGCGCGACACGAGTCTCACCGCCGCCTGCAGCCGCTCCTCCCAGCCGGCGTGCGGCTCCGTGGCCCCGGGCTTGTCGAGCACGTCGATGGCTCCCGCAGCGAGCGCGTCGTAGGTGCGGAAGAGCTCGCCCCGGTTGGTGGATGCCGAGACCACCAGGATGGGCGTGGGGCAGTAGGCCATGATGTGCTCCACCGCCTCCAGCCCGGTCATGACCGGCATCATCATGTCCATGGTCACCACCTGCGGGCGCAGCCGCGCGCAGGCCTCGACCGCTTCCCGGCCGTTCTCGGCCTCGGCCACCACCTCCAGCGCGGGGTCCTCTCCGAGCACCTCGGCGAGGCGCTTTCGCACCGTCAAGGAGTCGTCCGCCACCAGCACGCGGATGCGATCGCTCATCCGAGAAGCTCCTCGATCGCCCCGAGCAGGCGGCCCTGGTCGAACTCACCCTTGACGATGTAAGCGCTGGCTCCCGCGTCCACCCCCCGCTTCAGATCTTCCGGGGCATTGCGCGAGGAGACGAGGATCGCGGGCACGGACGCGAAGCGGGGATCGGCGCGGGTCGTCCGCACGAACTCGAAGCCGTCCATTCCGGGCATCTCCACGTCCACCACGAACACGCCGAACCGCCGGGCGCTGGCGCGCTCCAGCCCCTCCTCGGCGGAGGTGGCGACCTCCACCTCGTACCCGGCCGATTCGAGGATGCTCTGCTCCAGCATGCGGGTGGTGAGCGAGTCGTCGATGACGAGCAGCGGGGGCCGCACCCGCGCGTGGGGCTCCTGCTGCGCTCCCGCCACCGCCGAGGCCGCTGCCAGGAGCCCCGCCGGATCGAGCACGAGCTCAGGGTTGCCCTCGTCGTCGATGGAGGCGCCCGCGATCGCCGGTGAGGCCCCGACGAAATCGGGCAGCGGCCTCACCACCACCTCCGAGGCGCCCAGCAGCCGATCCGCTCCCACCGCGACGAGATGCCCCGCCGATTCGACCACCACCGCCGACCAGAAGCGCCGCGCCGTGGGCTGGCCTTCTCGCCCCAGCACGCGCAGCAGCGGCACGAACGGGATGACCTCCCCCTCGAAGTCGATTCCAGCGCCGCCGGGCGCGCGCGCCACCTGGCCGGGCTCGAGGTACAGCGAGCGGCGCACCGCGGAGAGCGGCACCGCTGCGATGGTGCCCTCCGAC
>JBBQEB010000112.1:0-12941 GCA_038320275.1 Myxococcales bacterium
TCACCCACGGCATGACCTATGGCCGCGGACGATGGGCGCCGTTCCGCGAGCGCCCCACCGATCGCGGCGCCGACGCGCGCAGGTTCCGCGACCAGAGCTTCCGCCTGGCCGGGGACCTCGCGGAGCTGTACGGCCCTGCCCTGGCGCTCTCCCCGGCGGGCTCGCGGACGGTGCTGGGCCGGCCGGCGACGCGCTACGCTCTCTCGCTGTCGGGCAGGGCACCGACGCCACGGCCCCCGCCGGCGGCCGTACCCGGGGGAAAGTACGACCGGGACACGCAGGGCCGGATCGAGCTCCTGGAGGGGCGGCTTCCCACCTCGCTCGAGGGGGAGCTCGTGGTGGACGCGAGGACCGGCGTGCCGCTCTCGGTCACCCTGCGCGGCGAGCTGACCGAGAAGGACGATCCCGCGCTGCGCTGCGAGGTGGAGCTCTCCAGCCGCATGACGGCCCTCGGTGAGGCGGTCCCGGCGGTGAGCGCGCCCCCCGCGGCCCTCCCGGACGAGCGGAAGCCCAAGGGGGTGGCCCGGGCGCTGGAAGCCTCCGGATTGCGCAAGCGCTCGGCGCCGCCTGGCGAGGACGAGGCGCCGGGGGCAGCTGCCGACGCGGAGTGAAGCGGCCGACGCTGGCATCCCACCCGGGGCGGGCCGGACGCGCGGTCCAGGCGCACGCTCCACCTGCGCCCAGCAATTCGGCCCGGCCGACGCTACCTTCTCGACAATCCTAAGGAGGATTCGACATGCACAGGAAGATGACGGGAGTTCTCGGGGCGGCGTTCTTGGCGACGGCGTGCGCCCACGGCGGCGTGCAGGGCGGCAAGACGGGGGGGGAGACGGTCTCCGACGCCGATTTCGGGCGGTTGCAGGCGGGGCAGACCGGGCCGGTGGACGAGGCGCGGCAGTTCCTCGCCTCCGCGCGCGACGAGTCCGCGCGAGCGAAGCTGCGGCTCCAGCAGATGCAGCAGGAGGACGATCTCGCCAAGGCCGACCAGCAGGTCGCCGACGCGGACGCGAAGCGCGCGGAGGCTCAGGTCCGGCTCGCCAACGAGAACCGTGAGCCGGCTGCGCTCGAGAGCGCTCGCAAGATGACGGAGTCGGCCAAGATCCGGCACCAGGCCGCCGACGCACGCCTCGACTACGCCAACCAGCTGGCCGCCGCGCGGCAGGCGTCGGTGAAGGCCGCCGAGAGGCAGGTCGCGCTGGGCGAGGCGCGCGTCGAGTGGGCGAAGCTCCAGGCGCTCCAGCAGGCTGGCGTCCCGGCCGCCACCAAGTACGACGCCGGCGGCTTCCAGACGCGGCTCAACGACGCGCAGAAGGACTTCGACACCTCGATGCAGAAGGCGCGCGAGCTCGAGACGCAGTCCACTGCAGCCCAGCAGCGCTGGCAGGACCTGCAGCGCCAGGTCCAGTCGCCCAGCGCGGCCTCGACGGGGTAGCGTGCGAAATCCTGGCGAGTCGAGTCGATCGACTCGACTCGCCAGGAGGGGTCTCAGCAAAGCTGGGGAGGGCGCAGTCCTCGTTATCGATAGCGGGCCCACTCCACCTTGAGGCAGTGGTCCTGGACCACCTGGATCCCCGCTTCGGCCAGCACCTTGGCTGCCTCGTCGTTGCGGATGCCAAGCTGGAACCACACCGCGCGCGGCTTCAGCGCCTTGATGTCGTCGAGGTGCTGGGGGATGTCGGTGGGGCGCCGGAAGACGTCCACGATGTCGACGGGTCCTGGGACGTCGGCGAGCTTGCGATACACCTTCTGCCCCAGGATCTCCTGCACGTCCGGGTAGAAGATCGGCACGGGGATGATCTCCGCCCCGTGCTCCTGGAGGGTGGCGGGGACGTAGTACGCCGCCTGGTCCGCCTGTTTTTCCGTCTTGATGCCCAGGACGGCGATGCGCTTCGCCGAGCGGACGAGCTCGCCAATGAGCCCCTCGTCGGTGATGAGGTTCTGGCTCCAGTTCATGCGACCTCCCTGGCGGTCGTGTAGGAAGATGTCGTTCTTTTCGCTCGCCCGGTCGCTCCCCCGAGCGGGGCAGGATCGATATCGAAACCGGCGTTTTGTGGACGGGATCTCCTCTTGACCTAGGATGTCTCAGGACGTCCGCGCAAGCGGGATGCGCGGCCTTTTCCAAGAGGGCGACCATGCACGGCTACAAGACGACCGGGACGGCGGTGGTGACGGAGAGCGAGGCGCATGCCCAGCTTCGTCGCGGCCCGGCGCGTGAGCTCGCCGCGGACGAGGAGAAGGTGATGCGCATGCGCCTCGGCGCGCCGCTCCCTCTCTCCGCGCGCCTGGAGCGCATCGCCACCGCGAGCGACGCCGAGATCGAGGTCATGGCGTACGAGATCGAGGCCTACCTTCACCTGAAGACGAACCCGCGCCCCCGGCCGGTGGCGCTCGCGCCGACGACGTCGCGCACGAAGGAGAAGATCCTCCGGGCGCTGCGGAAGAAGGGATAGCCAGAGCAGGCTGGGGCTCGCCCTCTGATAGCGACCACGCACCCGCCTTCGCGAGGGTGAGAGGCGGACGGGGCAACCCCCCGTGGCGTCGCCGTGACCCGTGGACGGGAAGCGCCGAAGCAGATGGCGCTCCACCTCACTGCATCCGTCGCACGAGCCCTTTCGCACCTTCTGCGAGCCCAGGTTCCTCGCCGATCCAGCTCCCACCGGCGAGGATCTCCGCGAGCCCCTCCGAGGCGCGCGGGTTCCTCCACCAGTCCTCGTCGAACCGCTCCACCAGCGAGCGCAGGAGCACTTCCGCGCGCGCCGCCCCGGCGAGCGCCGCCGCGTGGGCCGCGCCGTCCGCGTCGCGCGCGGCGAGCCCTGGCGGCCACGTGGCCAGCGCCGCCAGCGAGAGCGCCTCGCGGTGCGCCTCGTGCCACGCGTGCCCGGAGAGACCGCGCTCCACCTCCGTCGCAACCCGCAGCGCCGCCGCGTGCGCGCGCAGCGCGAAGAGCTCCCGCAAGGCGAGCGCACGGACGAGGTCTCCGGCGTGCTTCTTCTCGACCTCGAGTCGCGCGGCCAGCCAGCCGCGGTCGAGGAGCAGCCGCCGCAGGAGCGCGCCCATGGACGCGACCGCCGCGTCGTCGCGCCGGTGAGCCGGCACCGCGGCCCGCTGAAGAGCCTGGCCGGCGGCGTCGAGGAGGCCGGCGTGGTCGGCGACGCCTCCCTGGCGCCGGAAGGAGACCCGCGCTCCCACCGCGTGCGCACCGGGCCACTGCGCCGGGCGCGTTCCCTCGTCCACCCGCACGCTCTCGGCCGGGAGGCGGAGCTCGCGGAGCGTCCGCTCGAACAGGTGGGCCAGCCCTCCGCGCGGAAAGAGCCCGTCCCAGCCGTGCAGCGCCAGCACGAACAGCAGGTCGGCGCGGGTGAGATCACCCGTCGGCGTCGGGGCGAGCTGGGCCTCTCGCCGTGCGAGCCAGAGGAGGACGTCGCGGTAGGCCTCATCGGTCGTCGCGAGGAGCCCGTCCGCCGAGACCACCCGCTCCCAGTCCTGCAAGAGCCCCACCTCGGCCGCCGCCCGCGCCCGCTTCTCCACGGCCGCTTCGCGCGCCGGCTGCGCGGAGCACTCGGCCGCGGCGCGCCCGAAGGCGAGCCGACGCTCGCGGTTGCGCTCGTGAACGATGGCGAGCTGCGCCTCCTCGAGGGTGGCGAGCCCCCCCGGACCCGGCGCGGTGGAGGTGCTCTCCGCCGCCCGCCACGCCTCCTCGTCGGGCGCCGCCACGCGCTCGGCGCGCAGGGCAGCCACCCGCCGCGACAGCTCCCCCTCCCCGGCCGCCGCCAGCGCGTCGGCGGTCTTGCGATGCGCCGCCCGGCCGTGGGCGTCGAAGATGCGCTCGAGGTCTGGCGCGGGCTCCAGCCCCGCCACATGGCGGAAGCGCTCGGCCTCCAGCGCGCCCACGAGCGCGTCCACCTCCGCGCGGAGAGCTTCGACCTCATCGGCGTTCATGGACATCCTCAGGCGTGGGGGACGGGTTGCGCGGGGCCAGGCTCGATTTCACCCTGTGTACGGGCACCTGGCAGTCGCGCCGCCCGGCTGCTTGACAGCCCTGGGCATGAGCTTAACTTGCGGGGCGGAGAGCTCAACGATGCCGATCTACGAGTACGACTGCCCGAGCTGTGGGGGCTTCGAGGTGCTGCAGCGCATGTCCGACCCCCCGCTGGTCGACCACGCCTGTGGCAGCCGGGTGAAGAAGCTGATGAGCGCCGGCGCCTTCGCGATCAGGGGCTCCGACTTTCACGCCACCGGCACCAACGCCCCGCCGGCGTGCGAGGCCCCCAAGGGCGAAGGCTGCGGAAGCTGCCCGTCCAACCGGGCGGCGTGAACCCTCCCGTCGCCCCGCCTCCCACGCGATGCGCCGGCTGAGCCTGCGCGTCGGGCCGGGCGATGCCGGCGAGCGCCTCGACCGTTACATCGCGGCCCGCGGTGGCATCTCGCGGGGGCTTGCCCGTCGGGCGCTGGACAGAGGCGGGGTCTTCCTCGATGGCCGCCGCTGCAAGGTGTCGAGCCGCATCCTGCGCCCGGGCCAGGCGGTGGTGGTGAACCTGGAGGAGTCCGGGCAACCGGAGCGCCCGGCAGAGCCCCTCCCCCGCTCGCGCCTCCTCTACGCCGACGAGGCGCTGGTGGCGGTGGACAAGCCGCCCTTCGTGCCCGCGCAGCCCACGCTCACGAGCGACCGCGGGGCGCTCCCCGAGCTGGTCGGCGCGCTGCTGGGCTCGACGGTCCTGCTCGTGCACAGGCTCGACCGGGAGACCTCCGGGGTGACGGTGCTCGCGCGCACGCCGGAGGCCGCCGCGGCTCTCTCCGCGGCCTTCCGGGACGGCGCCGTGGAGAAGAGCTACCTCGCGCTGTGCGCGCGTGCGCCCTCGCCGCCGGAAGGGCGCCTCGACGCGCCGCTCGGGAAGGACCCCGCTCGCCCCGGCAGGCGTGCGGTGCTTCCGGGCGGAGAGGCCGCCGCGACGCGCTACCAGACCCTGCGCAGCGGGCCCTCGGGCACGGCGCTCGTCGTCTGCTGGCCGGAGACGGGCCGCACCCATCAGCTCCGCGCGCACCTCGCGCATCTGGGCGCGCCGCTCCTCGGCGACCCGCGCTACGGGGGGCCGCGCCGCGTGCTCGAGACGAGCGCGGGCCGGGTGATGCTCCACGCCCGGAGCCTCGCCCTGGCGCACCCGTCCAGCGGCGCGCGGCTCGCACTGGAGGCGCCCGTTCCAGGCGACTTCCTGGAGGTGGAGCGGGCGCTCGTGCCGGAGCCGCCCACGCACTGAGGGGCGACCCCGCGCCCGCCGCCGCGACGTCGACGGCGGGCCGGAAACGTGGTCTTCTCCCGCGCCACGACGCGGCAGGCGAGGAGACGGCATGGCTTCCAGCGAGCGATCCCAGCAGGGCGCCGTACAGAGCGACGGGCGGGCCTTCCAGCCCTACGTCGCGCCGGGCGTGAGCATGCCCGAGCTCACGGTGAAGGCGGTGCTCGCGGGCGCGCTCTTCGGCATCCTCTTCGGCGCGGCCACCGTGTACCTCGCGCTCA
The DNA here is from genome assembly GCA_038320275.1 of Myxococcales bacterium. Lineage (GTDB taxonomy): Bacteria > Myxococcota > Myxococcia > Myxococcales > Anaeromyxobacteraceae > Anaeromyxobacter_A. The sequence continues at coordinate 5,516 of JBBQEB010000112.1, forward strand.
AGGCCGGCCTCACCGTCTCCGCCTCCATCCCGGTCGCCGTCATCGCCATCTCGCTGGGCCGCAAGCTCCTCGGGACGACCATCCTCGAGAACAACATCATCCAGACGGCGGGCTCGGCCGGCGAGTCGATCGCGGCCGGCGTCGTCTTCACCCTGCCCGGCTTCCTCTTCCTGTCGACCGATCCCGCGACGGGGACCTCCATCGGCGCCGGGTACTTCAACTACTTCACGCTCTTCTCGCTGGCGCTGGTGGGCGGGCTCCTGGGCGTCCTCATGATGATCCCGCTCCGCCGTTCGCTCATCGTGAAGGAGCACGGGAACCTGGCCTATCCCGAGGGCGCCGCTTGCGCGTCGGTGCTCATCGCCGGCGACAAGGGGGGGGACTTCGCCAAGACCGCCTTCCACGGGGTCGCCTACGCGCTCGGGTACGCCGTCTTGCAGAAGGTCTTTCACGTCATCGCCGCCACGCCCGCCTGGGTGACCAAGCAGACCAACAGGTGGCTCCCCAACGCCACCGTGAACGGCGAGATCACGCCCGAGTACCTGGGCGTGGGCTACATCATCGGGCCGAAGATCGGCGGCGTGCTGGTGGCGGGGGGCGTGCTCGCCTGGCTGGGATTGATCCCACTCCTCGGCGTGCTCGTGCCCGGCGACACCATCGCGGCCCAGCTCCCCAAGGTGGGATCGAGCCCGGGCGCCTTCGGCTGGGACGCGGCGACGCACACCTTCGCCGACCTGCCCAACGCGGTCTATCGCGCCTACATCCGGCAGATCGGCGCAGGCGCGGTGGCGGCGGGCGGCTTCATCACGCTCGTGAAGACCTTCCCCACCATCTGGACCTCCTTGCGCGACTCCATCCGCTCCCTGTCCCACAAGGCGGGAGGGGCGGCCGTCTCCCGCACCGAGCGCGACCTGTCCTTCATGACCGTCATCCTGGGCTGCCTCGCGCTGATGCTGGTGCTGGTGCTCCTGCCCCAGGTGCCCGGCCGCTCGGTCCTCGACAAGCTCTTCATCGCGGTGCTGGTCATCGTCTTCGGCTTCATCTTCGTCACCGTCTCCTCGCGCATCGTCGGCATCATCGGGTCCTCCTCCAACCCCATCTCCGGGATGACCATCGCGACGTTGATGGCGACCGCGATGGTCTTCGTGGGGCTCGGCTGGACCGGCCTCGCCTACGAGCCGATGGCGCTGGTGGTGGGCGGGATGGTCTGCATCGCGGCGGCCAACGCCGGCGCCACCAGCCAGGATCTCAAGACGGGTTACCTCATCGGCGCGACCCCGCGCGCGCAGCAGATCGCGCTCTTCGTGGGCGCGGTCGCCTCGGCGCTCGTCATCGGCCTCACGGTGAAGGTGCTCGACACGCCCACCCGCGACATGGTGGCGCAAGGGATCACCCACGCCATCGGTACCAAGGGCTTCCCCGCGCCGCAGGCGACGCTCATGGCGACCCTCATCAAGGGACTGCTCTCCCTCAACCTCGACTGGCACTTCGTGCTGGTGGGTGTCTTCCTCGCCGTGACGATGGAGCTGTGCGGCGTGAAGTCGCTCTCGTTCGCGGTGGGGGCTTACCTGCCGCTCTCGACGACGCTCCCCATCTTCGCGGGCGGCGCGCTGAAGGGGCTGGTGGACTGGTGGGCCTCGCGGAAAGGCGAGCCGGGCGAGGAAGACGAGCTGGGCGGCGGCAGCCTCTTCGCCACAGGGCTCGTGGCGGGCGGCGCGCTGACCGGCGTGGTGGTGGCGCTCCTGCAGGTCAACGACAACGTGAACGCGTTCCTGGAGCGGTCGTTCAACATGGAGCCGCGGCTCGTGGCCGCGCTGGGCGAGGGAGGCTACGCGCTCATGGGCGTCGCCTTCTTCGTGGGGCTCGCGCTCCTGCTCTTCCGCACGGCGCGGAAGCCCCGCGCCACCGAGAGCGCCTGATTCCCGACGGCCCCTCGCGGCAGCCCACTGCGGCGACCTTTCACGCGCGCGGGCGCGAAGGCATAGGGTCCTCCTCCCGGCTCGCAACGGCTCGGCCCGCGACTTCCTCGACCCTCACCGCTGCCGCTCGCGCAGCGCCGCGCAGAGCGCGATGCGCTCCAGCGTCTGCGCCAGGCTCCGCGGGGCGCCCGCAACGGCCTGCACCCGGGGCGCAAGGAAGGATTGCACCTCCGGCACCCTGGCCTCCTCGCAGAAACCCGCCGCCACCGATGGAAGCCGATCGGCGGCGTTGTCGGGGAGAGCGGCCGCCAGCGCCCCGAAGCGCGCCTGGAGCGTCCGCCAGGCCCCCTCTCGCGTCTCGGGCGCCCAGGCCTGATCGAACAGCGGACGGGCGCGCTCGTAGATCCGGAGGGAAGGGTCGCCTGCGAGCGCGAGCGCGCGCCGGGAGAGCTCCGGATCGAGGGCGGAGCCCAGGGCGGCGAGGATCCTGGCGCGCAGCTCAGAGTCCTCCACCGACGGCAGGCGCCGCGCCAGCTCGTCGAACGTGCCGCGGTTGCCCTCCATCACCGCCGCGACCAGCGCTACCTCCGCCAAATCGGGGCTCACCGCCTCCGGGTGGAAGCGCCCGTCCCCGCCGGCGTAGGCGCGCCCGAGCTGGGCCAGTCGGTGGGTGGTGTCGGGATCGCGCGCCACCCGGACGAGGAAGCGCGCCAGCTCCTGGCGAAGCCGGCGCGCGTCGGTCGTCTCGGAAGGCGCGGGGACGAGCCCCAGAGCCGTGAGACGAGGCCGGTAGAGCCCGGCCGCCCAGGCGCGGGTGGCGTCGCGCGCGCCCGGAGGAAGCACCTCGTTCACCAAGAGCTCCAGCGCGGGGAAGAGCGAGGTGGCGACCCGGCGCGAGGGATCCTTCGCGAGCGGGGCCAGCGTGGCGAGGGCGGCGGCATAGGTGCGGCGGCCCGCGCGAGCGCCGGCGAGGACGTTGCGCGCGTAGGACAGGCGCTCCACCGGGGCGAGGGCCGGAAGCCCTCGGGCGCGCAGCGCGGCTTCGCCTTCCGCCGGCAGATCCCAGCGGTACGGGCCGGTGCCTCCGGCGTCCGGCATGATCCAGTCGGGACAGCCGGGCAGCGGGATCGCGCTTCCTTCGCCCGACGCGAGCGCGCAGCGCTCGTCCTCCGCTCCGCCGGCGGCGAAGCGCACGCAGACGGGAACGCCGAACGGCTTTCCCTCACCCGCCAGCGAGCCCACCGGCCGGTAGCGCTCGACCTCGAGACGGACCCTTGCCCCCGAGGCGTCGCACACCGCCCGCGCGTGCACGAGCGGAGTGCCTGGCTGGTCGAGGAAGGAGTGGAAGGCGGGGACGACGTCTCGACCCCCGGCGCGGGAGAGCGCGGCCAGGACGGCCTCGGTGGTCCCGGTGCCGTTCGCATGGGCCGAGAGGTAGGAGCGAATCCCGTTCCGGAAGCGCTCCTCGCCCAGAAGCCGCTCGAAACCCCGCAGGATGGAGGCTCCCTTGGTGTACGAGAGCGCGTCGAACTGGTTGCCGATGTCCGAGGTGCGGAGGAGCGGCTGCCGGATGGCGCGGGCGCTGGCGAGCGCGTCCTGGTCCATGACGCCGCCGATGGCGGCGCCGACGTCCTCCGCGATCGGCTCCTCGGGCCGCCAGGCCGCGAGCGTCTTCCAGGTCATGAAGGTGGCGAACGACTCGTTCAGCCACACGTCGTCCCACCAGGCGAGGGTGACCAAATCGCCGAACCACTGGTGCGCCAGCTCGTGCGCCAGGAGGCCCCCGACCTGCGTGCGCTTGGCCTCGGGCGAGCGGCCCGCGTCGAAGGCCAGCCGCTCCTCGGCGTAGAGGATGGCTCCGGCGTTCTCCATGCCGCCGTAAGCGAAGTCGGACGAGACCACCTGATCGAGCTTGGCGTAGGGGAACGGGATGCCGAACCAGGCCTCCAGCATGGGCAGGAGCTCGCGGGTGGCCTGCAGCGCGAAGGCGTACCGGGCGCCGGTGCCGCGCGGCGCGACCGCGCGCACGGGGAGCGGCCGGGAGCGCACCTCGCTGGGCGGCAGCGGCTCCCCCTCCACCACGTCGAAGGGCCCCGCGGCGGCGAAGACGAGGTAGGTGGGGAGCGGCGGGGTGCGGGCGAAGCGCACCCGCTTCATCCCGTCGCCGGAAGGCTCCTGCGCCTCCACCGGGCCGTTCGAGACGGCGACGTCGGCCTCCCGGACCACGAGGGCGATGTCGAAGGGCGCCTTGAAGGAGGGCTCGTCGAAGCAGGGGAAGACGCGGCGCGCCGCCGTAGGCTCGAGGTGCGTGTAGGCGTAGGCGGCCCCGACCGTACGCGTGCGGTAGAGCCCCGCCAGATGGGCGCCCCAGGTTCCGCTGAACGCGGCGCGGATCACCGCCCGCCCGGTGGGGATGGTCTGCAGCGCGGAGAGCCGCGCCACGCCCTCCGCGGTGACCTGCGCGAGGGTGGCGGGGATCTGCGCACCGCCCGCTTCCACCGTGACGTCGCGCACGGCGAGGTCGCGGGCGTGCATCCAGAAGAAGCGCCCCGCCCGCCCGACCCGGACCTCGATCTCCACCCGGCCCGTGAAGCCGTCGAGCTCCGGGTTCACGGTGAGCTCGAGCCCGTAGCGGAGCGGCAGCAGGTCGCGGGGGAGCTGCAGGGCCGGTGGAACTTCGGGCGGCGCCGGCCGCGGGCGCGCGGGCGCCCGGGCGCAGCTCGCGAGCGCGAGCGTGGCGGTGACCACGGCCGCGGCTGCGAACGCGAGGCGCGACACGACCGGCCTCGTCATGCGCTGGGCCGGAAGCCGCCCGGACACGCGGCGCTGCGCCCACCCGGCTGCGGGGTGACGCGCCGTCACGCCGCCTGGGCGCCGGCGGGAAGGGCGCGGTCGAGGGCTTCGCGCTCGCCAGCGATCTCCTTCTGCGTCCTGAAGCCGAGGCGGCGGAGCACCGCCACCGGCGGGCACCCGCCGCGGGCCGCGTGCAGGAACAGGAACCCGAGCTGCACCGAGAACAGGGTCAGCCAGGGGTTCCAGGCGCCGCGCTGGCGGCGCATTCGGGAGGCGCCCAGGGCGAAGACGGTCCCTCCCACCACGGCGAAGTGGGCCATCAGCGCGCGGTCGACGTCCCACTCGCGCTCGAGGTCGGCTCGCCTCCCGAGGAGCGCGTACCGGCCTCCCCGCTCCACCTCGCGCAGGCACGCCTCGGTACGGGCGTCGATGCGGGCGTTCACATGGGGCGGGGTGCGGTCGCGCACGCGGTCGCCGCGCGGCTGGGAAGGAAGGGGGAGATCCATGTCGGGCGAGCCTCCTGTGGGGAGAATGCCTTTGCTCCGTTCGGCGGCGCGGCGCAGCCGAATCTTCATCCGCCGCGTCGTGGGGTTTAGGCACCTCGAAGAAGCGGCGGTGCGGCGCTGGAAGGGTGGGGACCCGTGAGCGGCTCGGACGACGCCCTGGCTCCTGGTGACTGATGTCGGGTCGGTCCGATTGCGGTGGCGATCTCGAGCAACTCCTCGAGTCCCCAATGAACCGGCCGCGCTCGCGGTGCGGCTTTCCTGGCGCCTCCCAATCGTGGACACGCCCAGTCTGCTTACACCACTGGTGTACGACCACCGTGTGACGCTCGGTCATGGTTTGGTGCGCAATACGCGATGCGGCCTAGGCTGCACGTGAAGCAATTGCAAGGGCGTACCCGCAACAGACTTCGAACCGTCCGCAGCGGTCGCGCCCACCTCGCAACCGAAGATCCGTCCTGCTGGCGGAGGAGGCTTCATGCGTCTACGGCTCACCGATTGTGCGTCCCTGTTGGCATAGGTGGCATCCCGGAAAGCCAACTCGCAACGGTCGTGGCGCACTTGCAGAACGCTCCGCATCCGATCCACAATTTCTTGGTACAAGACACTTCCGTGAGCGGGTCGTATAGCGGACTGCCCAGCTATTGGCCAACGCTCGCGGCGCTCGCCTACGGTTATCCCACGAACGTTCGGGTTGCTGGTGACGGACGCGGGACAGTGCAATCAACAAGCCCGACGGTCTTCAGTTGCGAAACCGGGTCGGCGTGTGGATCCCATTGGTCCGGGCCGGGCGTTGCGGTGGCCTTGCATGCAGTACCGTCCGCGGGTTCCTATTTCGATGGCTGGAGCGGCCCCTGTACCCCGTGGCCGTCGGACGCGAGCACATGCTCCTACATCCCGTCTTCCAGCGACCCTGCAACGGGTACCGTGACGGCGACGTTCCGGACCCAGTCGAATGCTCCGATGCTTTCCGGCATCGCCGCCTCCACGACCCCATCCGCGGCCTCCATCATCTGGTCGACCGACATCACCTCCGACAGCACCGTCGATTATGGGCCCACGGCGGCGTACGGAGCCAGCGCAGCCGGCAACACTGGGACGGCTCACACCGTGAATCTCGCCGGTCTCGCCGCCGGGACCGTGTACCACTACCGCGTCCGCTCCAAGAGCGGGCCGGGCGCCTTCGAATCGTTCTCGGCTGACCACGTGCTGCCCCTCGTCACGAACGTGTCGTCTGGTGCTCCCAGCCAGACCGCGGCCACCATCACCTGGCTGACCAACGCGGAGCTCTCGTCCAACCACGTCGTCGACTACGGGACGAGCACGAGCTACGGGCTCACGCAGGTTGGCACCGCTCCGAACGGGACGTCGCACTCGGTCGGGCTCACCGGTCTGTCCCCCTCGACCACTTACCACTTCCGCGTGCGGTCCACCGACGGCACCGACTCAGCGACATCGGAGGATAACGTTTTCTCGACAGCGGCCTACGCCGTTTCGCCCTTGGCCAGCCTCACGGACGCGTTCGGCTCGCTCGACTCCTCCAAGTGGACGGTCACCGTGACCGCCCCCGGTGATTGGGCGCAGGTACAGGGCGGGGCCCTTTGGCTCATTCCGGCCCCCAACTCGGGAGCGTCGGGCGTGTGGGTGGAATCGTCGGGCACCTACTCGCTCCTGGAGTCCTCGGCGACGGTGAACGCGCTCCAAGTCGTGTCGCCCAGCGGCCACATCAACTCCAAGTTTACCTTCCACGCGCCCGGAGGGATCTCGCAGGACGACCTGGGCTTCTGGTACGAGGGCGGCACGCTGTACGCCTACTATTTCGCCCATGGGGCTCAGAATTTCCTCGCCTCCACCAGCTATCAGCCAGACGCACACGCGTGGTGGCGTATCCGCCACTCGGGCTCCACCGTTTTCTGGGAGACGTCGCGCGACCGTTCGTCCTGGACCACTCTGGCGGCGGTGAGCCAATCCGCGTTCACGTTCGATCTCGGCCACGGCATCCTTGGCTTCAACGTGAAGGGGTGGGGCGCTGGCAACCCTTCCCCGGGAGTCGCACGGTTCACCTACCTAAACCTTGCGGCGACCCCGATCTCGGCGCTGTCGGATGCTTTCAACTGGCTGGACTCCGCCAACTGGTACGTCGGCGTAGGTACCGCCGGGAGTGCCGCTTGGGCCACCGGCGGCGCGTTGTACCTGTACCCGGAAGCCTAT
>JBBQEB010000113.1:0-12907 GCA_038320275.1 Myxococcales bacterium
GAGGCTCACCGCGCCGGCCACCAGCCCGGCGCGGCGGCGGACGGCCGGCTCGGCCACGCGCTGAGCGGAGAGGATGGCCACCGCCAGGGCCGCCGCGGCGGCCATCATGGCCGCGAAAGGATGCGCAAGGCGCAGCCGGAGGATCACGTGCGCCCCCTCGCCGAGGTCCTGCCGAAGGCCCTCGGCGAAGCTGTGCGCCGGAAAGAGCGTGTCGCCCAGCGCGGCGATGGCCCCGGTCGCGGCGGTGAACATCGTGACGCCGAGGGCCACCCAGGCGGAGGCGGGCACCTTGCGTCGGGGCGCCCCCGAGGGCCTCCCGCCCCACGCCGCGGAGAGGGCGATCGAGCCCAGCAGCAGCAGGGTATTCGTGAGGTGGAGGACCATCGCCCAGGCGCGGACCGGGGACGCGTTCTTGGCGACCAGGCCGAACAGCACCAACCCCGCCCCCAGCAGCGCCTCCATGACCATGAAGGCGAGGGCGCAGGACGCCGCCCTGCGCGCCGGGTGACCCGCCGGGAGCGCGCGCCAGGCCCAGACGGCGAGGACGACCACCAGCGCGAGCGCGAGGCCGCTGGTGACGCGGTGGGTGAGCTCGATGGCGGTGGCGAGCGCGGGCGAGCGCGGCAGGAGCACTCCGTTGCACATGGGCCAGTGCTGTCCGCAGCCCGCGCCCGATCCCGTGGCGCGCACGAGTGCGCCCCATGCGACGACCGCGACGTTGGCGACCAGCACCAGCCAGGCGAAGCGCGTGAAGTTCTTCATGGCCACTTGAGAGCATGTCGCCGGACGGCCGGCAACGCCACCGGCGGGGGGCACGGTCACTTCCTTCACTCGGTCGCTCACCGGAAGTCCCCGGCGATCGCTGCGGAGGGTCACTCCCTCGCCGCGTCGCCCGCGGGAAGGTCCACCTCGAAGAGCGCGCCCTCGCCAGGAACGCTCGTGACGCGCACGCCGCCGCCATGCGCCTCGGCGATGCGCCGCGCGGTCCACAGGCCGAGCCCGATCCCGCCGTAGTTCCTGGCGGAGCACGCGCGCTCGAAGCGGTGGAAGATGCGGGCCTGGTGCTCGGGCGCGATGCCGATGCCCTCGTCGCGGATGGTCACCCGCACCCGCGACCCCGCCCGGGAGAGGACGACCGTCACGGGCTTCCCCGGGCCGTACTTGAGCGCGTTGGAGAGGAGGTTGCCGAGGAGGAGCTCGACGAATGCGCGGTCGCAGGAGACGCTGGCGCGGCGATCACCCTCCAGCCGGACGGTACAGCCCGAGCGCGCGATCTCCTCGCCGTGGTCCTCGAGCACGCTGTCGAGGACGCCGCCCAGCTCGACCCGCTCGCAGTGCAGCTCGAGCTCGCCCACATCGAGCTCCGGCATCCGCAGCACCGCGTCGACGAGCCGCCGGAGGCGGTCGGCCGACTGCCGCATGCGCGTCACCGACTCCTCGATGCGCGGCGAGGCGCAGCTCTCGCTCGCGAGCTGGCGGAGCACGAGGTCGGCCTGGAGCTGGAGGGCGGCCACCGGCGTGCGCAGCTCGTGCGCGGCCAGGGTGAGGAACTCCTCCCGGGCGCGGACGCTCTGCTCGCGCGTCGCGAGCGCCACCCGCTCCTGCTCGGCCCGCTGCCGGCTGGTGATATCGCGAGTCACCTTACCGAAGCCGAGGTGCTCCCCACCCGGCCCCCGGATCGGGGTGACGACCACGTGCGCGTGGAAGATGACGTCGCCCTTCCGGAGCCGGAGCGTCTGATCCTCGAACCGTCCGTCCGCGAGGGCGCGCCGCAAGTCCTCTTCGGGCTTGCCGCGCGCGACGTCCTCCGGAAGGTAGAAGCGCGCGACGTGCTCGCCCATCACCTCGGATGCGGAGTAGCCCTTGATCCGCTCCGCACCCTTGTTCCAGCTCGTCACCCGGCCAGCCGGGTCGAGCGTGTAGATCGCGTAGTCCTCGAGCTCCTGGATGAAGAGCTTGAACGGGTCGCTCGCGCCGGTGCCGTGGGGCGGCGGCTGCTCGCGCGGCGCTGCTTGGTGCAAGGAGATGCCCCTCGAAGTCCGCGGCAGCGAGGATTCGCCCGAGGCGGACACCTTGAAGGAAGTCACGGTGAGCCCGAGGGGCAAGGCTCGAACCGCGGCTGCGCCCACGACAGCGGTCGTGCCGCCGCTCGGCAGCTACCCGCTTCCAGAGGGTCGATATCGGGGCCGGGCGAGGCGGCGGCAAGGTCGGCCGCGGCCGCCTCGAAGAAGCACGGCGGAGAGCGCGCGCTCGCGAGGATGCCGTTATGAAGGGGCCGCGTGGCGCGGCGCGGCATCTGTCCTTTCACCCACAGTGCCGTCACTGCCCAGGAGGAAACCGCTTGAACCGCAACACCCTCATCGCCTTCGCCGTGGGCGCGCTCGTCATGTTCATCGGCTTCTCGGTCTTCAGGGAGGCAACGAAGGCGCCTCCCGCACCGGCCGGGGCTCCGGTAGGAATGTCGATGGGCACGAATGAGCCGCCGCTGCCGCCCTCGGGTGGAGGGGCACCCTCTCCCGGCGAGCTGGAGGCCCGCATCACCGCCGCCAAGAGCGCCGTGCAGTCGGACCCGAAGAACGTCGGCGCCTGGATCCAGCTCGGCAACGACTACTTCGACACGCATCAGCGCGAGCGCGCCATCGAGGCGTACGCCCGCGCGATCGAGCTCGCGCCCAACAACGCCGACGTCATCACCGACCAGGGCGTCATGTACCGGGAGCTGGGACAGTCCGAGAAGGCGGTGGAGTGCTTCCGGCGCGCGAGCACGATCGATCCGACCCACACTCAGAGTCTTTACAACCTCGGCATCGTGTACTCGCGCGATCTCCACGACGCCCAGAAGGCGGCGGACGCCTGGAACAGGCTCATCCAGCTCGCGCCCTCGAGCCCCCAGGCCGCACAGGCGCGGCAGGGACTTCAGGAGCTCGCGGCCGGTGGGAGCGCCCCGGCCATGCCGCGCCTGCCCGCGCAAGGTGCGGGCAAGGGACCTCGTTAGCCTTCGCGGCACGACCTCGCCGGGCGACCAACCCTCTTCGTCCTTGCGGGCTCCGCCTTTCAGAATGACCATTGATCGGTGCACGCCTCTCGCAGGGTCGCAATCGCCCGAACCACCTACGAAGCCGCCGTGGAGGCCGCGCGAAGCTCGTCCACGCCCGCAACCTGGAGCCGCCTGCTGCGGGCCGCCAAGAATCTCCGCATGGCCATCCACGACGCCGAGGAGCAGGGCCGCGCAGCGCGGCCGGGCGCAGTTCCCGGGCCCCTGCGCCCACCCTCCTCGAAGCGCTGAAAGAGGTACCGTCCTCGTGAACCGCTTCGCCCTGGCGCTGACCTCCGCCGCGCTCCTGTCCACCGTGGCCCCGGGCTGCGCCGGCCTTCGCGCCCAGCGCGCGCGCGGCAGCGCGCTCCACGCGCTGCTCGAGAGCAACCGCATCCCGCAACCCCTCCCGCGCGTCTGGCCCGAGGCGCTCAAGCTCCTCGCCGAGAAGGACTTCCCGCTCACCGGTGCCGACCGCGCCGCGGGCGGGCAGTCGCAACAGGGCACCTGGGGACAGCTCCTCTCGCCCGGTTTCGAGACCCGCTCGACGGGCAGGGGTTACCAGGCCGAGACCGGCTGGGGAGAAGGCAAGGTCCGCTACCGGGTGGACGGCTTCGACACCGGCGGCGGGACCTCGCGCATCGCCTACACCCGCATCGAGGGGAGCGAGGACGGGCCCAACGAGGTGCTCAGCCAGGACGACGAGCTCTCGCTGCTGCTCGTCTCGCGCGTCGATCCCGCCGGCGCCCAGCGCATCGAGGAGGACATCGACAAGGCCCTGGGCCGCTGACTGCGGCTCACAGCGAGAGCCTGAGGCCCGCGAGCACGTTGACGCCCGGCATGACGTAGCCGGCCACATAGGCGTAGCGCGCGCCGAGGAGATTGCGCACGTCGAGGTAGGGCTCGATGGCGATGACGCGCTCCGACGAGGCGCGGCGGTAACGCACCGCGACGTCCATCACCGTCACGTCGGGCAGCCGCTCCCGGCCGTAATCGGCCATGTACAGACCGTGAACCCACTCGCCGCTCAGCTCGGCGCTGGCGAGGTCCGCGGTGCGGAAGCCGTGCGCGGCGGCGAGGGTGAAGGTCGCGCGGGCGCTGGGGTTCTGGCGCGTGTAGCGCCCGACGTCCTGCACGTCGAGCCCGGCCCGGGCCGAGAAGGGACCGAGCCCGCGGATCGCCGCCCGCGCCTCGCCGCCCCAGACTGTCACGCGATCGACGTTCACTGCCTCGGCCGCCGGGAAGACGCCGAAGGTGCGGATGAGGTCGCGCGCCGCGGTCCGGTAGCCCGCCGCGTCCAGCGAGAGGAGCGGTCCCGTCCACTCCAGGGCGAGATCCCAGCTCCGCGCCCGCTCCGGGCGGAGCTCCGGGTTCGCCACCGGATAGGGCAGGTACAGCTCGCGCAAGGTGGGCTGGCGAAAGCCATCGCTCATCCCGCCCCGCAGGTTGAGCCCGGGGAGCACGTCCCAGCGCCCCCGGAGCTCGAGGAGCGCAACCGCTCCGTAACGCGACGAGACGACCTCCCGGGCGCCCGCGACGAGGGTGAACGGCGGAAATGGGCGCCAGGTGAGCTGAGCATAGGGCGCGGCGTCGGAGCTCCCGCGCACTTCCGGCCGCTCTCCGGTGACGCGGTTCTCGACGGACCCCGCCACCCCGCTCCACGCCGCGCCTGCCAGGAGCCGCAGCGATCGGCCGAGGCGGAGCTCGTCCTCGGCGATGAGGCCGAAGACCTCGTCGTGCGAGAGGAACCCGTCGTACAGGCGGTTTACCCCGGCGTTCACATAGGGTGTGACGGTGACGCGGTGGGAGCCGCCCTCGTAGGCGAGCGCGAGGGAGGCGGTGTCGCGCCAGACCTCGTACGCGTGATCGGGAGTCGGGTGCGTCACCGGCCCGGGGTCGGCGCCCGCCTCGTGCGCGACCTTCTCGCGCAGGGTGAGCGAGAGCCCGCGCCCGAGGCGCAGGCGCACGGCCGCGGTCCCCACCGCCTCGGCGCCCCCGGCGCCCTCGCGGTGGCCGCTGGTGTCGAGCCCGAAGAACGAAGCCGTCGCATCCACCCGGCCCTCGCGCGCGAGCGCGGAGGCGGAGGTGCGCAGCGTGGCGAAGCTCCCCGCGGCGGAATCGGCGTGGGCCTCGAAGCCCTCCGCGTCGCGCCAGCGGCTGCGCAGGAGAACGGTGCCACCGAGGGCGTGGGTGCCATGGAGCACCGAGTCGGCGCCCTTCACCACCAGGACCTCGTCGAGGAGCGACGGAGCGTACGCGTCCGCCAGCGGGTGCCCGAAGATGCCCTGGAAGTCGGGCACGCCGTCCTCCACCACCAGCACCTGCGTGTTGGGGCTGCCACCCAGGCCGCGGATGCGAATGCCGCCGGTGGCGCCGTTCCCCACGCCATGCAGGCCGGGGCCGCCGGAGGGCACGAACACGCCCGCGTCCTCCCGTGCGATGGCCTCGAAGGTGCTCGCCCGCGGGCTGTCGCGCAGGGTCTCACCGTCGATGAGGCCCGCCTGGCGGGTGGGGTCCTTCGCCAGCGGGCGGTCCGAGCGCACCACCGCCTGGTACGGCGCGGGGTCCTCCTCGCCGCCCGCCGCCGGCTCCGCCGCGAGGGTGAGCAGCAGGGAGGCCGCGGCCGTCACGGCCCGCGCGCGAGGGCCGAGCACGCTCAATGTCCGAACGGGCCGGGCGCGGAGAAGTCCTGCTCCACGGCCCCCGCCTCCACGTCCACCCGGTGGAACCCGGAGTCCGCGTCGAGGCTCGCGACCGTCTGGTAGTTGAACCAGGTCGGAGCGCCCTCGCCCGCCGCCGCATCGAGGTCGAGCCGGCCAAAGTGAACGCGGTCGGAGCCGGGGAGGCAGCGCTTCACCGAGGTGGATTCGCCGTAGGCGAGGACGGCGCGCCACGAGCAGCCGTTGAAGCTCGGGTCGCGCAGGAGCACGCGGGGTGCGAGGCGGTTCACCACCGCCACCTCGGGCCCGGGCGCGCCACACGCGACGAGCGCGGTCGCGAGCGCCAGCGCGAGGCGAAGGGTGCCGCCGCGCCGCGGAAAGCTCAGGGCAGGCACTGCGGGTTCTCGGCGCGCTGGTCGTAGGGCCTGAAGGCGTACTCGGGCCAGAGGGCCAGGATGCGGTCGTACACCTCGCGCGACATCGGGGCGACGCCCTCCGGCGGGCAGGGCCCCTGGTGGCTCGACCGCCCGATGGTGATGGTGCGGTGCTGGCCCGGGACGACCTCCTCCTCCTGAGCGCTCGCGATGGGGAGCGCATGCAGAGGACTGCACGAAGGGTCGTTCCACGCTGCCACCATGAGGACGCGGTCGAGACCCGCGCTCACGGCGCCCTCCGCGCTGGTGTCGCCGATGGCGATTCCGTCGAACGAGACGCCCCGGTAGGATGAGCGACAGACCGTCCACGGGGGCTGGAAGCCCGTGACGGCCGGATCGGAGAAGTCATTGCGGATGCGGACGTAGCCGACCTCTCCATCGGAGCCCCCGCAACCCAGGGCGAGCGCCAGGAGCGCCAGCAAGCGCGTGCGAGTCATCTTCCGGTGCGTAGCACGAAACTGAATTTCGTAGCACCAGGGGAGGGCCGGCGCGAAGGCGAAGCCGATTCCGAGCGCGACCGCAAACCTCGAGCGCGACCCGACCCTCGACCTCGACCTCGACCTCGACCGCGACCGCCGACCTCGACCATGCCCCCGCTAGAACTCGCTCCGCAGCACCGCACCGGTGGACGCGTTGGTCACGAGGTGCGCGTACCTTCTCAGCCACGGCGACGCGACCACCTTCTTCCTCGGCACCCACGCGGCGCGGCGCTTGGTGAGCTCCCCCTCGTCCACCTCCAGCACGAGCGAGCGCGCGTCCACGTCGAGCGTGATCGGGTCGCCGTCCTTCACCAGCGCGATCGTCCCGCCCTCGGCCGCCTCCGGCGACACGTGGCCGATGCAGGCGCCGCGCGTCGCACCGGAGAACCGGCCGTCGGTGATGAGCGCCACCTTGGAGCCGAGCCCCATGCCGGCGATGAGGCTGGTGGGCGAGAGCATCTCCTGCATGCCCGGCCCGCCCTTGGGGCCCTCGTACCGGATCACGACGACGTGCCCCTCCTTCACCGCTCCGCTCACGATGCCGCGGATGGCATCGTCCTGCGAGTCGAAGCAGATCGCCTTGCCGTCGAAGTGGCGCATCTCGGGATCGATCCCCGCCGTCTTCACCACCGAGCCCTCGGCAGCCAGGTTCCCGAACAGCACCGCCAGCCCCCCGGTGGCCGAGTACGGCGCCTCGTTGGAGCGGATGACGCGGCGGTCCTTCACCACCGCGGTACGGATGCGATCGCCGATGGTGTCGCCCGTCACGGTGAGCGCGTGCGTGCGGAGGACGTCGTCCCGCTTCGCCACCTCGTGCATCACCGCGGAGAGACCGCCCGCGTTCCCCACGTCCTCCATGTGCACGGTGGAGAGCGAGGGCGCGATCTTGGCGAGGTGGGCCACCCGCCCCGCGATGTGCTCGATGCGGGAGAGATCGAAGGCCACCCCCGCCTCGCGCGCGATGGCGAGCATGTGGAGCACGGTGTTCGTGGAACCGCCCATGGCCATGTCCACCACGAAGGCGTTCTCGATGGCGTCGGCGTTGACGATGCGCTTCATGCGGAAGCGCTCGTCGCCCGCGATCTCCACGATCCGCCGCGCCGCCCACCGCACCAGCGCCTCGCGCTCCGGAGAGAGGGCGAGGGCGGTGCCGTTCCCGGGCAGGGCGATGCCCATGGCCTCGCAGAGCACGTTCATGGAGTTCGCGGTGAACATGCCCGAGCAAGATCCGGCGCCCGGACAGGCGTTGCACTCGATCTCGTAGAGCTCGGCGTCGGTCATCTGGCCGCGCGCGTGCTGGCCCACCGCCTCGAAGGCGGTGGAGAGGTCGATGGGCGTCCCGTCGGACTTGTAGCCCTTCTTCATCGGGCCGCCCGACACGAAGATGGTGGGGACGTCCACGCGCAGCGCCCCCATGAGCATGCCCGGCACGATCTTGTCGCAGTTGGGCATGCAGATGAGCGCGTCGAGCTGGTGCGCGTTCATCATCGTCTCGACCGAGTCGGCGATGAGCTCGCGCGAGGGCAAGCTGTAGAGCATGCCGCCGTGGCCCATGGCGATGCCGTCGTCCACGCCGATGGTGTTGAACTCGAACGGCACGCCCCCCGCGGCGCGGATCTCCGCCTTGATGATCTCCCCGTAGGGTCCGAGGTGGACGTGGCCGGGGATGATGTCCACCCGGCTGTTGGCGATGCCGATGAACGGCTTCGCGAAGTCCTCGTCCTTGAGGCCGGCTGCCCGGAGCAGGCTCCGGTGGGGGGCCCGCTCGAATCCCTTCTTGACCTCGTCGCTTCGCATCGGTGGGTTGTGGTAGGAGAGGCCCGCCCAAGTCAACCTCGGGAGGCGCGCTCGTCGCAGCGCGGCAGGGGCCGGTTTGGTGGCATGTGCGCCGAGGTGGGTGTATGTGGTCCTCTGCTTCGTAGAGACCCCAAGAGCTCCAAGACTGACGGCGCAGGCCCCCCGCGCGCCCGAGAGGACTGCACTCCGCATGATGCGACGTCCCGGCCACCCGCGCGCCCGAGCCCGCAGCGCCATCCAGGCGCGAGCCTCGCTCTTGCGGGCGGCTGCTCCGGTGCCGAGCCCGTCCGAGATCATGGGGCTCGTCCTCGATCGACGGTTCGCGGTCGAGTACCAGCCGGTGGTCGATCTGCAGACCGGGGAGACCATCGGGCACGAGGCGCTGGCCCGCTTCTTCGACGCGCGCGGTCGGCCCGTGCCTCCCGCCGGCGTGTTCGCGCGCCTGCACGAGGATCCCCCCTCACTGCTGCAGGTGGAGCTCGAGACGAAGCGCCTCCACGTCGAGCACGCGCCGGCGGGTGCGCTCTACGTGAACATCGATCCCGACAGCTACCACGAGGATCGCGCGACCGGCGGCACAACCCTCCTCGACGCGCTCGCCGCCAGCGGCTCGCCGGTGGTGGTCGAGGCCATCGAGGCGCGCACGTCGGTGGGCGCCCGCCGGGGCCGCGCGCTCCTGCGAGCGGTGCGCGCGCGAGGGCTCGGCGTCGCGCTCGACGACGTCGGCGCGCCCGACACGCTCCTCTCGCTGGAAGCGCTGATCGACCTCGACGTGCTGAAGCTCGACCGGTCCTGGCTCGACCGCGCCGGGAACCCGCGCGAGCGAGCGGTGCTGGAGGCCCTCGCCTCCCTGGCGCGCCGGCTCGACACCCGCACCGTGCTCGAGGGCATCGAGACCGCCTCCCACCTCGCCCTCGCCCGCGCCGTCGGCGTGGACGCGGTGCAGGGCTTCCTCTTCCGCGACCGGTTCCTGTCCTCCGCCGCGGCGTGAGGGTGCGAGACGACGCCATGGACGCGATCAAGGTATCCACGACGCCGAGGGGCACACCCTGACCATCTGGCTCGACGACCCGCTGAAGAAGGGGTCTGCGAGGAAACGGCAGACGAAGTCGCCTTCATGAAAGACGCCGCCGGCCAGGTGATCGGTTTCGAGGTCCCTGATTACCGGCCGGCAACACAAAACGCGCGCGTCTCCGTGGAAACCATCGTCCACGCCGCAGGGCTCTGACGTCTCAGTAGAACGCCAGTCCCGCCTGCAGCCCCACCCACTGTGGATTTTCCACCCGCCAGCGCTTGTCGCCCACCACGTCGAGCGAGGCGGTGGTGAACGCGTAGCGCGCGGCGAGGTGCAGCGCGACGCCGGGCCGCACTGTGTAGAGGAGCCCGAGCTGCGGGTCGACGGTGAATCCCAGACCGCCGCTGGTGCGGGCCGAGACCACCGCCACCTCCCGCCAGACGCCGCCCACTCCGAGGCCCAGGTACGGCTGCAGCCGGGAGGTGGAGAGGTACAGATGCCCGGTGAGCCGCGCCGCGTAGTCCTGGAACTCGGCCGCGCCGCCGTTCGGGAAGGCGTGCCGGAAGCGGTTCCACCCGATGTCCACACCCGCCGAGACCCGTGGCAGCACCCCGCGGCGGAAGGTCAGCGCCGCGCCCTGCGGCGAGTTCTCCTCCACCAGCTTGGACCGCAGGTCCCAGGTCGGGAGCGCGTACTCCCAGGCGACGCCGACCAGCGTGGTGTGCCGCCCGGCGTGCTCGCCGTAGAGGTAGCCATCCGCCGCCTGCGCGCTGGCGGCGAGGAGTGCGCCGGCGACGGCCGCAAGGGTGAGGAGCCTGTTCATGGGGGCCACCGTACAACCGGCCCGGAACGCGTGCTAGCTTCGTCCCCGTGCACCGCCGGCCCCTCTCGCGCCTGGGCAGCGTAGGGTTAGAATGAAAGTCATGCGGCGCGAGCGAGCCCTTCGCATCATCGGCGAGCACAGGGCAGAGTTGCGCGCGCTCGGGGTGACGTCCCTCTCCATCTTTGGATCCGTCGCGCGGGACGAGGCTGGGGCGGCCAGCGACATCGACCTCCTGGTCGAGTTCGACAGGCCGATCGGCTACTTCCATCTGTTCGACGTTCACGACCGGCTCGAGGCGATCCTCGACTGCAAGGTGGATCTCGTGACACGCGGCGGCCTCCGCGCCGAGCTCCGCCAGGGAATCCTCGCCGAGGCGGTACGTGCCGCCTAGGAATTGGCGCACGCGCGTCGCGGACATTCTGGACGCGGTCGCGCGCATTTCCCGCTACACAGGTGGTCTCTCCGAGGAAGACTTCGTCCGGGACGACAAGACGATCGAGGCGCTCTGCTTCGCCCTGGTCGTCATCGGGGAGGCCGCCGCCCACGTGCCCGAATCGGTACAGGCCAGCGCACCCGACGTTCCCTGGCGAAAGATGAAGGGGATGCGAAACATCGCGACCCACGAGTATTTCGGGCTCGACGTGCTCACATTGTGGCAGACGGCAGTCCGGGACATCCCGACGCTGGTTGTGCCGCTGAGGGAGCTTCTCTCTCGACCTGCCGGCTGACCCGTCGCAGCCCCGCCATTCAACCGCCCCGGAACGCGTGCTAGCTTCGTCCGCGTGCTCCCCACGCGCGCGTCTTCGAGCGGGCCCGCCCGCTCCGCCGGTCAGCCTTCGCCGGAACTCCGCCGCTCCACGCCGGGGCTCGGACCCCTGCCGCGCGCGGCCTCCCGGAGGACGCCGCCCCTGCCGCACTTCGGGTTGCGGGCGCTCTCCGCGCTCGCAGCGGCGAGCCTGACCCTCACTGCCGGCTGCGGCTCCGCAAGCTCGCCGGGCTCGGCCACCCCGGGCCGCCCTTCCCCCGCCGCCGCCGGTTCGCCGGTCGCCGCGCCCCTCACGAAATCGGTGGGCCCGGAGGGCGGCACGCTCACCACCCCGGACCGTCGCCTCACCGTGAACGTCCCGCCGGGCACGGTGGCCGCGCCGACGACGTTCTCGGTCCAGGAGGTCACCTCCACTGCCCCCAGGAGCCTGGGGAGCGCCTACCGGCTGGAGCCGTCGGGCACCTTCGCGCGGCCGGTGGCCATCTCCTTCGACGTGAGCTGGCAAGGGGCCGCGCAGGAGACGCTGGCGGTGGCCTTCCAGGACGCGAGCGGCTACTGGACGACCCTCCCCGCCACCCTGCGCAACCGGAGGGCGAAGCTCCTCACCGTCGCCAGCACGCACTTCAGCACCTGGTCGCTCGTCACCACCACCCCCGCCTCCGACATGGCGGGCTCCTTCACCGTCACCTCCACCCTCGACGTTCCCCTCACCGCGGTGGGCGCCGCGAGCCTGGGCTACGCCGGCGAGGACGCGAGCGAGCGCTACTACCTCCTCTCCGGCGCGACCACGCTCCAGGCGCCGGTGAGCTACGCCGGCAACGCCTGCACCGCCGCCGCGCCGGCGTACGTCTTCCCCACCAACCTGGTGGAGGTGTTCAAGAACGCGCCGGTGAAGCTCGAGTGGGGCACCAGCGCGCGCTGGGACCTCGCCTGCGGCGCCGGGCCGGCCACGGGGGCACAGTTCGCCTTCGACAACTTCGGGCTCAACTACGTCGGCTGCAGCCGCGGCCCCACCCTCGGCGCCCTCCCCGCGGTGGTGACGAACGACGAGCTCAAGGGCGACTACACCATCGACTGCTCCGCCAGGTCGGGCGGCCAGCTCCGGGCGGCCTGGGACTTCCTGCGCTGCGGAGGCTCCTGCATCTCCACCAACTCCTGCGCCACCGCAGCCCAGGTCGTCTGCGGCGCCGGCGGCCCGGTCTGCAACGTGCTCGCGACCGCACCCGTCGGAGGCGCCTGCACGCCCGCGGGCGGCGGGACCGGCGTGTGCAGCGCGGCCGGAACGTGCGGTGCCTGCACCCAGGGCGCGACCTGCACCTCCGCGAATCCCTGCGCCGCCGCCGCCACCGTGGAGTGCTCCTCCGGCGCTCCGGTCTGCACCGACCGCACCTACCTGCTGGCCGGGAGCGCCTGCACCGCGGGCGCGGTCCCTGGCGTGTGCAGCGCCGGTCCGGCCAGCTCCTGCTCGGCCTGCTCCCAGGGCGCGAGCTGCACCTCGCTCAACCCGTGCGCCGCCACCGCTGCCGTGGAGTGCTCCTCCGGGGCGCCGGTCTGCGTCGACACGACCTACAATGCCGCCGGCACGGCCTGCACGGCGGGGACGGTGGCGGGCGTCTGCAGCCCCGGCGCCACGCCCGTGTGCGGCTCGTGCGCCGCGGGCACGCCCTGCGCCACCACCGACCCTTGCGCCGAGACCGCCGCCATCGACTGCTCCAGCGGCGCGCCGGTCTGCACGGTGCAGACCTGGAAGGCGGCGGGCGCGGCCTGCACCTCTGGTGCGACGACGGGCGTCTGCAGCGGCGGGACCACCGCGAACACCTGCAGCGTCTGCTCTCCCGGCGCGGCCTGCACCTCCACCAACCCGTGCGCTGCCACCGCCACGGTGGAGTGCACCTCCGG
>JBBQEB010000114.1:0-12877 GCA_038320275.1 Myxococcales bacterium
TGGAGCCCCTCCGCGAGGCGCGCCAGCACGGCACGGCAGCCGGAGCCAGCGCGGGGCTCCTCTGGTGGATCGGCCCCCAGGCGCTCACGGTGCGGGTCGAGCCTCGCGGCGAGCGGCTCGACGCGGCGGGCGCCCCTGGGCGCGAACGGCTGGGGCTGGCCGTCTCCGCTTCCGACGACGTCGCGCTCGCGGGCAGCCGCTTCCGGCTGCAGCCCGCGTTGCGCTGGGACAGGGAGGGGCCGTTCACCGGGGTGTCGGCGAAGCTGGGCGCCTCGGCTCGCCTGGCGGGGCCCGTCACCCTTCGCGCCAACGGCGGCCATGGCTTCCGCGCGCCGAGCTTCGCGGAGCTGTACCTCTCGCAGGGGCTGCTCTCGGCCAATCCCGACCTCGTGCCCGAGGAGTCCTGGTCGGCCGATGGGGCGCTGGTGGCCGAAGGGCGCCTGGGGCTCGCGTCGGCGGGGGTCTTCGCCCAGCTCTATCGCGACCTCATCGTCTACCAGCCGGACTCCTTCCGCCGCTTCAAGCCGTTCAACGACGGCAAGGCCGCCTCGCGCGGGATCGAGCTGGAAGTCGCCACCGCGCCGGTGGGGCCCGCCGGGCTTTCCGCCCAGGGGTCCTACACGCTCCTCGCAAGCGAGACCTTGCGCGGCGAGTCGGACGTGCTCGGGAAGGCGCTCCCTCATCGCGCGCGCCATCGCCTGTTCGCACGCCTGAACGCCGGTCGCGGCCGCCTCGCCGCGCACGCCGAGGCGCACGCCGTCAGCTCGCAGTCCCTCGACCTGCGCAACTCGGCCTCCCTTCGCGTTTCGGCCGCCTTCACCCTGAACCTCGGCGGCTCGATCCGCCTGCTGCGCAGCCCAGAGACCCTCCTCGCCCTCGAGGCGAAGAACCTCCTCGACGACCGTTCCATCCAGGACGGCTTCGGCAACCCGCTCCCCGGACGCATGGTGATGATCTCCGTGCGCATCGCCGGGGGAAAGGACGTGACCTCACCATGACGAAGCTCCCGCTGTTCGGCCTCACCCTCCTCGCGCTCGCCGCCTGCTCCAGCGAGAAGACCTGCTCCTCGGGCGAGAAGCTCATCGGCGACACCTGCTACGCCCTCCAGTCGGATCCCCTCAACTGCGGCTCCAAGGGGACCGCCTGCGGCGCTGGCCAGGGTTGCTCCGCCGGCGCCTGCGTCGACTGCACCTCGACGCCGGGCGCGTGCACCACCGACCTGCTCGCCGCCTGCTTCGACTCGAACCAGGTGCTTCCGCTCCGGGCCGACCTCGTCCAGAGCGGCGCTCCGTTCTCCGTCGACTCCGGACCGACCGCCTTCGCCAGGCTCGGGACGACCCTCTACGTGGCGAACAGCCTCTCGAGCACCATCTCCGCCATCACGCTGTCGCCACCGTCCGCCACGAGGGGCGCTAATGCCATCGCCGTCCGGTCCGGCGCGGCCGGCTCGGGTGACCTGGAGGGCCTCGCCGCCCACGGAGGGCTGCTGTGGGCGGCCAACTCGGCGGCGGGAACGCTCGTCGCGATCGATGCTGCCAAGGGTACGGCGGTCGACGAGGTGGCGCTCGCCGCGAAGGCTGGAGACGCCACCCGGCCGCTGGGCATCGCTTTCGTGGACGCGCCCTCGAAGAAGGCCTACGTCGCGCTGAGCGGCACCGATGAGGTGGCCGTCGTGGACGTGACCACCGTACCCGGTGTGCGGCTGGTCGAGCGCATCTCGCTCGCCTCGCTCGCCACGCCCGGCGCCCTGGCCGGCCCCTCGCGCCTCCTCGCGACGGGGGGCAAGGTGTACGTGACGCTCAACAACGCGTTCGACGCCTCGTTCGCGCCGGTCGCGGGGGCGCAGGGGCGGCTCGCCGTGATCGACCCGGCCACCGACGCGGTGGTGGGTGCCGCGACGGACCTCGGGCTCGCCTGCTCCAATCCAAGCGGTCTGGCGATCTCTGGAACGACCCTCTGGGTCGGATGCGGCCGCCAGATCTTCGACCCGAAGACGTTCGCGGTGACCGGTCTCGCCGGGACTGCGCTCGTGCCGGTCGAGCTCGGCGGCGCCTCACCGGTCGCCGGGACGGCGCTCACCACCACGAGCGCGATCGGCGGGGTCGCCATCTGCGGCGAGCGGGGCTACGCTGCCGCGAGCGAGAGCGGGACGATGATCTCCTTCGATCCCAAAGCGCGGACGATCACGTCCTCGACCCTGGTCTGTCCCGCAAGCCCCGGCATGGGGAGCTTCGTCGCCGACGTGGCATGCGCGCGCTGACCCACTCGCTCCCCCCCGTCCTCGCCGCGCTCGTCCTCGCGGCGGGGACGGCTGGGGCGGCCCCGGCCGCCGAGCGCGGCCCCGAGTGGCTCGGGCCCCCCGCGCCCGCCTCGCCCCGGCGCGTGGTCACCCTCGCCCCCAGCCTCACCGACATGGCGGTAGCGCTCGGCCATGCCGAGCTGCTCGTCGGCGTCACGCGCTACGACGACGCGCGCGAGGTGGCGAAGCTCCCGCGGGTGGGCGGCTTCCTCGACCCGAGCCCGGAGGCCGTCCTGGCGCTCCGGCCCGACCTCGTCCTCTGGATGACCGACGGCGGTGCGCTCGGGGCCGTCCGGCGCATCGCCTCGCTGGGCGTCCCGGTGCGCGCCATCCCGGTGGTGAGCGTGGCCGACGTGCTCCGCGGCGCGCGGCTGGTGGGGAGCGCGCTGGGGGACGCCGCGGGCGGCGAGCGGCTGGCGCGCTCTCTGGAGGACGGGGTGGAAGCGGCGCGGCGGAGGGCGGCCGGTGAGCGGCGGGTGAGGGTCCTCTTCATCGTGGGGCGCGATCCGCTGGTGGTGGCGGGGCCGGGCAGCTTCCCCGATGAGCTCCTCCGGCTGGTGGGCGGGGTGAACGCGGTGAGGAGCGACCGACCCTGGCCCGTCTACCCGGTGGAGCGGGCCATTGCCGACGACCCGGCCCTCGTCATCGACGGTGCCGTGCTGGAGCCGCCCGAGGGCATGGCGCGCCTGGCAGCCATCCCGGCGGTGCGGCGGGGAGCCGTGCACCGGCTCCGGGACGACGCCGCCCTCCGGCCGGGGCCGCGGCTCCTGCAGGCGCTGGATGAGCTCGCGGGCGCGCTGCGAGAGGCGAGCGCACGGTGAGCCGCCGCCTCGCCGCGGTGGTGGTGCTGGGGCTCCTCGCCCTGGCGGCGGCGCTCGCCATCTCGTGCGCGCTGGGGGCGCAGCCCATCTCGCTCGCCCGGGCCTTCGCGGGAGGCGAGCCGGACCGGGCCATCCTCCTGGGACTGCGGCTGCCCCGGGCCCTGGTGGGCGCGCTCGTGGGGTGCGCGCTCGCCGCGGCGGGGACCGCCCTCCAGGCGCTCCTGCGCAATCCCCTGGCGGAGCCGTTCGTGCTGGGCGTCTCCGGCGGCGCGGCGCTGGGCGGGACGCTGGTGCTCCTCCTCGCCACCCTCGCCTCCCGCCTCGTCGCCGGGGGCGCGCTGCTGGGCTCGGCACCGCCGGTGGCGGCGGGCGCCATCGGCGGCGCGGCGGGCGCGACCGTCCTCGTCTTCGCGCTCGGCCGCGTCTCGGGCCGGCTCGTGCCCGAGGCCGCGCTCCTGGTGGGTGTCGTCTTCAACGCCTTCGCCGCCGCCGTCATCACGCTGGTGAAGGTGCTGGTGACGCCGGAGCAGGCGGCCCGCCTCCTCTACTGGCTCATGGGGGCCATCGGTTACGAGGGGACGGAGACGATCGCGGTCGGCGCCGTCTGCGTGGGCCTGGCGGTGGGCGCGCTCCTCCTCTTGTCGGGGCGGCTCAACCTGCTCGCGCTGGGCGAGGACGAGGCGGCGAGCCTGGGCATCGACGTGGGCCGCTCCCGCGCGCTGGTGCTCCTCGCCGCCAGTGCCGCCACCGGGGCGGCGGTGGCGCTCTCCGGCCTGGTGGGCTTCGTCGGGCTCATCGTGCCGCACGCCGCCCGGCGGGTGCTGGGGCCGGACCACCGGCTGCTCGTCCCCGCCTCGGCGCTCTTCGGCGCTGCCTTCCTCGTGCTGGCGGACGCCCTGGCGCGGCTCGCCTTCGTGCCGCTGGGCACCGAGCCGCCGGTGGGCGCGCTCACCGCCTTCCTGGGCGGACCGCTCTTCCTGTGGCTCCTCCGCCGCGCCGAGCGGCCGGCGCGCGGGTAGGATGCCCCGCCGTGACCCCTCGCCGCTCCGCCCTGCTCGTCTCCGCCCTCTGCGTCGCCGCCGTCGCGGCGGCCCTCGGCGCGACCCGGTACGTGGAGGCGCGCAGCCCGGGCCTGCTCATGGGCGCCGCGCCGGAGTTCCGGCCCCTTCCGCTGCGCCGCTTCGACGTCCACCAGCGCGTCACCCCGGGCACGGTGGCGGATGCGGTGCGCATCGCGGAGGCGAACGGCATCGACGGCTTCGTGAACCTCTCCGGCGGCCACCTCGGCGGCGGGCTGGAGGAGAGCCTCGAGGCGGCGCGCCCCTTCGGCCGCCGCGTCATCGTGTTCATGGAGCTCGACCTCGAAGGCTGCTGCGGCGCCGGCTGGTCGGCCCGCGAGGTCGACCGGCTCGCGCGCGGCAAGGCGCTCGGGGCGCGCGGGCTGCACGCCTTCGAGCCCACCGAGGATGGACCCGCGGGCGCTCCCGCGCTCGACGCGCCGCAGCTCGACCCGATCTGGAGCGCCTGCGCGCGCCTCGCGCTTCCGGTCGCGATCGCCGCGGAGGGTCCGGCCTGGCTCCGGCTGGTGGAGCACAATCCCGACGTCCGCTTCATCGCCTCGCGCTTCGGCGGCTCGGAGCGCGATCCCGGCGCCGCGGCGGCGCTGCTAGAGCGGCTCCCCAACCTCGTCCTCGACACGGCGGGGGCGGTCCCTGAGCTCGGGCTCGGCGCCGAAGCAGCGCGGCGAGCCATCCTCGCCCATCCCGAACGCGTGCTCCTTGGAACCGGCCTGCAATATCTCCAGGGGGACGGCTACAAGGCGCTGGTTTACGGCGCGGGACCGCCCGGCGGCTCGGAGGCGATGCGCCGCTTCTTCGAAGGCATCTACCGCTTCTACGAGACCCGCGACGCGGAGATCCCGAGCCCCACCCCGGCGCAGGGGCGCGCTCCGCTCGCGGGCATGGGGCTGCCGCGCGACGCGCTCGACAAGCTCTACCACCGCAACGCCGAGAGCCTGCTGGGACTCGGCGACCGGTGGGCCCCCTGAGCTTCACCTCCTCGGCGCTGGCTTCGGCGGGGCCCCTCGTCGACGTGCGAGGCGTCTCGTTCTGGCACGGCGCGCTGCAGGCCCTGGCGGACGTCTCCTTCACCGCCGGGGCCGGAGAGCTGGTGGGCCTGGTGGGCCCGAACGGCGCCGGAAAGAGCACGCTCGTGAGACTCGTCGCCGGCCTCGCGGCACCCGCGGCCGGCCTGGTGCGCCTGGGCGGGCTCGATCCCTTCCGCGCGCCGCGGCGCGAGGTAGCGCGCGTGGCCGCGCTCGTACCCCAGGAGCCGAGCGTGGCCTGGCCCTTCACGGTGCGCGAGGTGGTGATGATGGGCCGCGCGCCGCGCCAGGGGCTCCTCGCGCGCGCCTCCCCGCTCGACCAGGGCGCGGTGGAGGGCGCGCTCCAGGCCTGCGACCTCACGCGCCTCGCCGGACGCAGGGTGGACGCGCTCTCGGGCGGCGAGCGGCGCCGGGTCTTCTTCGCGCGCGCGCTGGCGCAGGAGCCCCGCGTCCTGTTGCTGGACGAGCCCACCGCCTTCCTCGACCTCGCCCATCAGGTGGCGGTGATGAAGATGGCGGAGGTAGCCGCACGGGCCGGCCTGTGCGTGGTGGCGGTGCTCCACGACCTCAACCTCGCCGCCGGCTCGTGCAGCCGGCTGGTGGTGATGTCCGGCGCGCGGGTGGTCGCGGAGGGCCCTCCGCGCGAGGTACTCACCGCGGAGCGGGTGCGCGAGGTGTGGGGCGTGCCGGTCTGGCGCGGCGAGCACGGCCGCACCGGGATGCCGATCATCCTGCCGGCGTGAGCGGCTGAAAGAATTCCTCTCCGGGGACTGATCCGCGGCCCGTCTCCCTACTGCGACATGAGGAAGATCTTGATGGTCAGGCCAAACATTCGCTCGGTGGGCGCCTCGATGCGCTGGCGGTACGCGAGGTCGACGGCGAAGCCGCTGGTGGTGATGATCCCGAGGCCGCCCGACCAGAAGGAGGCGCGCCGGGTGTCGTCCTTGAGGTAGCCGGCGCGCACCGGGAAGAAGTCGCCGAGGAGCAGCTCCCCGCCGACGGCGTAGGCGCTGGTGAGCTTCTCGGCGCGGTCGTAGTCGCCGCGCCAGTCGACCGCGAGGTGGAAGCGGCGGTCGTCGCCCACCGACGCGCCGACGCCCAGCCCTCGCGGCTGCACGCTCTTGTGGCCCGTCGAGAGCAGGTTGTAGCCGCTCACGCCCAGCGCCAGCCAGCCCGGCTTCAGGAAGGCGGAGGCATCCACGTTGGCGGCGCTCATGTGCTGTCCGCCGGGGCCGTCGACGTTCTGGTACTTGCCCGTGCCGCCCAGGAAGAAGGTCCGTCCCAGCGGGACGGCGAGCGCCATGTGATAGAGGCTGCCGAGCCACGGTCCGCCCAGCACGCGCGTGTAGCCGAAGCCGCCGGTCACCGAGCCTGTCTCGGAGTCCACCACCGACCCGCCATACGCCTGCAGGGCCGTCCCGTCGCCCACCCGGTCGAGCGTCCACTGCGACTCGACGGCGTAGCGGCGGAGGGCCGCGAGCGAGGCCGCGTTGGTGAAGATGCCGTCGTTCCCCGCGGCGACGCCGCGATACGCCCCCATCGACAGCGCACGCGCGCCGAGGAGGTCGGGGATGCCGGCCGGCAGCGGCGGGTCGGCCCCTTCCGCCGGCACCGCAGCGAGGGTGAAACAGGCCACGAGCGCCAGGAAGCCAGGGGATCTCCGCACCGCGCGACAGTAGCCGCCACCCCCGCCGGCGGCAATTCCACGCGATGTCGAACGGGGCATGCTGCCCCGCCCCGTCGGCTGAGCCGCCGGGTCCCCACCCCTGCCTGAAGGGCTCCGCCCTCCCCCGCTTCGCGGGGGACCCCTCCCGTTCGCGCGGCCTTCCCGGGCCCCGGGTGAGAGGCAGGGCGCGAGCGTGGCCGCCCCGATAGAAGGCCGCCCATGAGCGCCTCCTCCTTCCGTCCCCCCGGCGCGCGGGCGATCGCGGCGCTGCTCGCCGCCGCCTGCGCCCTTCCGGCGCTGGCCTACCTCCCGCCTGGGCCCGCCATCCTGAAGCGCGTCGCCCAGCGCCGCGCCGACCTGGGCGGTGGAGCGCTGGAGGTGCGCGGCACGGTGGTGTTCTCCGGCGAGGCTGCGCGCCGGGCCGCGGCCGCCACCGGCCTGCAGCTCGCCGGCGCGGACCTGACCTGTCCGGCGGTGATCACGGTGAAGGCGCCGGGCCGCTGCCGCCTCGAGCTCCTGCCCCCGGGGGCCGCGGCCTCGGAGCGCCCTTCTCTTTCCGTGAAGGCAGGCCGGCTGCTGGGCCACCGCGGCCTCGAGACGGTACCGGCGGCGGAGGCGGCGGTCACCGGGCTCTGCGCGCTCCTCGGCGAGCGCGGCCTGGAGGCACTGTCGACCGGGCTCGCCGCCCGCGGCGTGTCCCTGAGCGAGGTCGCGCTGGGTCGGCTGGAAGGGCGTGTCGCCTGGGTCCTCGGCGGCAGGCCCACGGAGGCGAAGCCGCAGGCCTGGTTCGACAAGGCCGCGCTGCAGCCCATCCGGCTGGTGGCGCCGGTGGCGGGCGCGCTCCTCGACGTGCGGCTGCTCGACTTCGGCTCCCCAGTGGGGGCCGACATCTTCCCGCGGGCGCTCGAGGTCTGGTCGGGTAAGGAGCGGCTGGTGCGCTTCACCACCGAGGCGCTCACCACCAACGCTCGCGCGCCGGACGCGCTGTTCTAAACCAGGAGCCGCCGGCAGCGCAGCCCCATGCTCGTCGAGGTCGCCGTCGCCGCCGCCGTGCGCGGCACCTTCACCTACCGCGTCCCGCCCGCGCTCGAGCCCCGCGTGGACGCGGGGACGCGGGTGGCCGTCCCGTTCGGGAGGAGCCGCCGCGCCACCGGCTACGTCCTCTCCTTCCCGGCGGCCGCACCGGAGGGGGTCGCTCTCCGAGACATCGCGGGCGTGCTCGACGCCTTTCCGGCCTTCACTCCGGAGCTGGTGGAGCTCCTGCGCTGGGCCGAGGAATACTACCTCTGCGCGCCCGGCGAGCTCTTCCGCGCCGCGCTCCCCCCTGGCCTCAACAGGCGCGCGGGCGCAGCCGCGCCCCGCCGGCGCGGAGTCCCTTACGCTGCTCCGGCGGAGGGCGCCGCCGAGGCCTTGCCCTCCCTGGCTCGCCGGGCCCGGTCCCAGCACGCGGTGCTCGAGTACCTCCTCGCACGAGGCCGCATCCCGGTGGAGGAGCTGCGGGCGGCCTTTCCCTCCGGTCGGGCGGCGCTGATCGCCCTGCGCGATCGCGGCCTGGCGCTGCTGGACGAGGAGACGCCGTTGCCCGCCGGCGCGCTGCTGGACGGCGCTGTGCAGGCCCCGCCCCTCACCGCCGAGCAGGACGAGGCGGTGGAGGCGGTGTGCGGCGCGCTCGGCGGGTACGCGCCCTTCCTCCTCCACGGTATCACCGGGTCGGGCAAGACGGAGGTGTACCTGCACGCCATCGCGCGGGCCCGGGCCGCCGGCAAGGGGGCGCTGGTGCTCGTCCCGGAGATCGCGCTCACCCCGCAGCTCGCCGGCCGCTTCCGCGCGCGCTTCGGGAGCGACGTCGCGCTCCTCCACAGCGGGCTCTCCGACCCGGAGCGCCATGCCGAGTGGCTGCGGCTGCGGAGTGGCGAGGCGCGCATCTGCGTGGGCGTGCGCAGCGCCATCTTCGCCCCGGTGCAGGACCTCGCCATCGTCGTCGTCGACGAGGAGCACGACGCCTCCTTCAAGCAGGAGGACGGCCCCGCCTATCAGGCGCGCGACCTCGCGGTGGTGCGGGCGAAGCAGGGCGCGGCGGTCTGCCTCCTGGGCTCGGCGACGCCGTCCCTGGAGTCGCTGGAGAACGCGCGCCGCGGGCGCTACCGGCTCCTCTCGCTCACCCGCCGCATCGACGATCGTCCGCTGCCCGAGGTCCAGGTAGTGGACCTCGCCCGGCATCGCCCCCGCGGCGAGCCGGCGGCCGGCCTGCTCTCCCCCCCGCTCACCGCAGCGCTGGAGGACACGCTCGCGGCGGGGCGCCAGTCGATCCTCTTCCTCAACCGGCGCGGGTTCCAGACGCTGGTGGTGTGCGAGGCCTGTGGCCGCGAGGAGCGCTGCGAGAGCTGCTCCGTCTCGCTCACCTACCACCGGCGCAAGGGCGTCCTCCTGTGCCATTACTGCGGCCGGCGGGAGCGGGTGACCCCGATCTGCCCGGCCTGCGGCGGCCCGCGGCGCGGGGTGGGCGTCGGAACGGAGCAGGTCGAGGCGGCGGTACGGGCGCTCCTGCCGAGCGCGCGCGTGGCGCGGCTCGACCGCGACGCGGTGGGCTCGGCGGACGACGTCGCTGCCATCCTGGGCCGCTTCGCCCGGCGCGAGCTGGACGTCCTGGTGGGGACCCAGATGGTGACGAAGGGCCATGACTTTCCCGGCGTGACGCTGGTGGGGGTGGTCCTCGCCGACACCGCCCTCGCGCTGCCCGACTTCCGGGCGGGCGAGCGGACCTTCCAGCTCCTCACGCAGGTGGCGGGCCGCGCCGGGCGGGGCGACGACCCCGGCCGCGTGCTGGTGCAGACCTGGAACCCGGGCTCGCCCGCCATCGCCTGCGCCGCCGGGCATGACTACGCCCGCTTCGTGGAGGGCGAGCTCGCCTCGCGTGAGGCCGCGGGATGGCCGCCCTACGCCCGGCTGCTGGCGGTGCGGGTGGAGGGCGGCGAGGTCCCGGCGCGCGCGTGCGCCGAGCTGCTCGCCGCTGCGGCGCGGCCGGCCCTCTCGGCGGGAGGGCTCACGCTCCTGGGCCCGGCCCCAGCGGCGCTGGAGAAGCTGCGGGACAGGTACCGCTGGCACCTCCTCTTCCGGGCGTCCACGGTGGAGCCCCTGCGCCGCGTCCACCGCCAGCTCGAGCCGGTGGCCAGGCGGCCGCCGCGAGGAGCCGAGGTGCGCTTCGACGTGGACCCGTACTCGATGATGTGAATCGAGCGGACGGTCGTGGCCTGGCCCTTGGCGCGCTCGCCGCCCCGCCTTTAAGCTCACAGGGTCATGATCCGCGAAATCGTCATCTGGCCAGACCCCGTCCTCAAGAAGATCGCGAAGCCGATCGATCGCGTGGACGAGACCATCCGCAAGCTCCTCGACGACATGGCCGAGACCATGTACGCCGCGGACGGCGTGGGGCTGGCGGCGCCGCAGGTCGCGGAGCTCGTGCGCTGCATCGTCATCGACACCTCGCCGCGGCAGGAGGGGCAGACGCTCATCCACCTGGTGAACCCGCGCATCGTGAAGACCGAGGGCGTCACCACCTACAACGAGGGCTGCCTCTCCATCCCGGGCGAGGCCGAGGAGGTGGAGCGCGCGGCCAAGGTCTGGGTGCGCGCCCAGGACCGCTCCGGCACCGAGCGCGAGCTGGAGTGCGAGGGGCTCCTCGCCATCGCGGTGCAGCACGAGTATGACCACCTCGATGGCACGCTCTTCGTCGACCACCTCTCCAGCCTGAAGCGCGAGCTCATCCGCCGCCGCATGAAGAAGCTGAAGGCCGATCGCGCCGCCGAGGGGATCCGCGGCGCTGCGCATCACGAAGAGGCGCTGTAGAGGCGATCCGGTCAGGTGGGTGGCGCGGCGCCTCCCTTTTGCCTCGCCACACCCCGCTTCGGGCAGAGGTCCTCCAGCACGCAGCGCGAGCACGCGGGAGCCCTGGCGAAGCAGGTCCGGCGCCCGTGCCACACGAAGAGCTGGTGTCCCGCCCCCCAGCGCTCGCGCGGGACGAGCGCGCGAAGTCGCTCCTCCACGCGATCGGGCGCAAGCTCCCGGGTGAAGCCGAGCCTGCGGGCCACGCGCCCCACGTGCGTGTCGACCGGGAAGGCCTCCTCCGCGCCCAGCTGGATCAGCACCACCCCCGCCGTCTTCTGCCCCACCCCCGGCAGCGACTCCAGGGCCGCCCGCTCGCGCGGCACGCTACCCCCGTGATCGCGGGCGACCGCGCGCATGGCGAGGACGATGTTGCGGGCCTTGGCGCGGAACAGCCCGCACGATTTCACGTACGGCCAGAGCTCCTCCGGCTCCGCCGCTGCGTAGGCCTCCGCCGAGGGAAAGCGCCCGAAGAGCGCCGGCGTGACGAGGTTCACGCGCGCGTCGGTACACTGCGCGGAGAGGATGACCGCGACGAGGAGCTCGACGTCGCGCTCGAAGTGGAGGGCGATGCGCGCCTCGGGGAGCGCCCGCTCCAGCCTGTCGAGCGCCTCGCCGGCTCGCGCCCGCTCGCCGGCCGTGGGCGCCCTCGCCTTGCGTGCCCTCCGTGCCACCGTGCCCCGATGCTACCATCCGCGGGATGAAGGTCATCGATCTGCGATCCGACACCGTCACGCGCCCCACGCCGGCGATGCGCGAGGCGATGGCCCGGGCCGAGGTGGGCGACGATGTCTACGGCGAGGACCCCACCGTGCGCCGCCTCGAGGAGCGCTCCGCGGCGCTGCTCGGGAAGGAGGCCGCGCTCTTCGTCCCGAGCGGCACCATGGCGAACCAGCTCGCGCTCGCCGTGCTCGCGCGCGCCGGCGACGAGGTGATCTGCGAGGTGGGCGCGCACCTCTACGCCTTCGAGGGCGGCGGCATGGCGGCGCTCTGGGGCGTGCAGGCGAGGCCGTTGACGGGCGAGCGCGGCATCCTCGATCCAGCCGCGGTGGAGGCTGCCATCCGCCCCGACGACGCGCACTTCGCCCGCACGCGCGCGGTCGCGATCGAGAATACGCACAACCGCGGCGGAGGGATCGCGTGGCCGCTCGCGGCGGTGCGGGCGGTCGCGGAGGTCGCCTCCCGCCGGGGTCTCCACCTCTACATGGACGGCGCGCGCCTCATGAACGCCGTGGTCGCCCTGGGCGTCAGCGCCGCCGAGGTGGCCGCCCCGGCCACGCTCGCCTCCCTCTGCTTCTCCAAGGGGCTGGGCGCTCCGGTCGGCTCGGCGCTGGCGGGGCCGCGGGAGCTCATCTCCGAGGCCCGGCGGGTCCGCAAGCGCCTGGGCGGCGGCATGCGCCAGGCCGGCATCCTCGCCGCGGCGGCCCTCCACGCGCTCGACCATCACGTCGAGCGGCTCGCCGAGGACCACCGAAACGCGAGCCGGCTGGGGGAGCTCCTCGCAGGGCTCCCCGGCGGACGCCTCCACTTCCCCGTCGAGACGAACCTCGTCTTCGTGCGCTTCGAAGGACGCGCCGCCCCCGAGCTCGCCCTCAGGCTGCGCGAGCTGGGGGTCCTCTGCAGCGCGGAGGGCTCACGTCCGGATCTCCTCCGGCTCGTCACCCACCTCGACGTCTCGGCGGATGACGTCGAGGACGCCGCGCGCCGCTTCGCGCGGGCCCTGGCGTGACCGTGGAGGGGCCCGTGCTCCTGCTCCTCCTCCTCTCGGCGCTCTCCGCGACGGTGGAGGTGCCCGCCGGCGCGCCGCTCGCGCCGGCAGTCGCGCGGCTCGGGGCGGGTGACGTGCTGCGGCTCGGGCCGGGCGTCCACCGCGGCTCGCTGGGCGCCCTCGCGCGCGGCGCCGTCGAGGGAGCCGGCATGGGCGTGACGGTGATCGAAGCCGCGGAGGGGGAGCCCGCGGTGATCGTGGCGGCCTCGGCCGGCGAGGTGCATCTGCGCGGGCTCACCTTGCGCGCCGGCGCGCCCCGCTGCGCCCTCGCCGTCGAGAGCGGGACGGCCATCCTCGACGACGTGGCGCTGTCGGGCGCGGCCTGCGCAGCCTCGGT
>JBBQEB010000115.1:0-12846 GCA_038320275.1 Myxococcales bacterium
ACCGAGATCAGGGCCGCCTCGGGCCCGACCAGTTGCCCATCCAGATCGACGATCGTCGGCACGCCCTGGAGAATAATTGACCGCCCCCGCCGCGGGGGCGATATCTCGCGGGGCCATGGCCGATGAGAACGTCAGGTGCGCCCGCTGTCAGGTCTCGATGGCCACCTGGGCTGCACCCGGAAGCGCGATGCTTTACTGGCGCTGTCCCCGATGCGGAAGGATCCGCTGCCCGCGGGCCGCGACCGAGCGCGCGAGCGAGGGCGCACGCACCGTCCCCACCGCCGCGGACCTGGCCGTGAAGCGCAGCCCCTCCCCCCCAGCGCCCCCATCGACCCCTGAGGCAGGTGCCTCGGGTGGGGGTGACTCCCGGTGGCCGGAGCTGGCGCTCCGCGCCGCGCGTTGGTTCGAGCGACTGGAAGCGACGTCTCGCCCGGCCCGGAGGAGCGAGGCGATCTCCGAGCCCTCCGGCAGCGCGCTTCGAAAGCGCTCCGGCAAGTGCGATCGCAGGAGCGCGGGGGAGAGCCTGGCGGGATTGCAGCTGGACGCGTAGTACGCTCGCCAGAGCACCTCGAGCTCGTCGCTGCCGGACGGAGCCGCCGCCACCCCGGGCCCGAGCTCCAGTTCGCCGCCATCCCAGTGAGCCGACGCATGCGGCGTCAGGATGGACCAGCGCATCGAGGCGAAGCGGCGGGCAAAGAAGGGTGCCGCGAGAGGCAGCGTGAAATGATCGGGCCGGTGAAAGGCCACGTATCGCTCGCCGGCTGTCTCGGGGAGAGCTCGGAAGCGCACCAGGGCTCGGATGCGGTGCACGTCCTTCTCGACCTCGTGCGCCATGCTTCGCAGCCGGAACACGTCCTCGTCGACCGGATTGCCGAGCAGGGAGCGCTCGCCGCAGGCGATCCGCCAGAGCCCCCGGTAGAGAAGCCCCCAGCGCGCCGGGCTGGAGTGGCACGCCACTGTCCGCCCCAGCGCGACGAGCCCCGCCGGAACGCGCGCCGGAGGCCGTCGTCTCTCTCGCCCGGCCGCCCGATCGACGGCGATGCCGGGCAGAAGTGGCTCTTTGCCGGTCGCGGCGAAGATCGCCTCGTGCGGAGGCACGCCGAGCGCCAGGTACTCGCGGGCAGCGGCGCGCCAGCCGTCGAAGGAGAGCTCGAGCGGGGCAGCGGCGTTCACAGCTCCCCCGTGACAGCGGCGCGGGTGTTCTGAAAGAGGGAGAGCTGCGCCGCGCGTGGGCGGAAGCGCGCCTCCAGCCCCGGCCCGTCCAGAGCGCGCACGGCTGGGTTGCTTCCCTCCCAGACGAGGAAGGGGGCCGCGCGCCGGACGGGCACGCGCAGCCGCGACAGCTCCGCCCCCCCGAGTCGCCGGAAGCGCCGGGCTCCGAGGATGCGCTCCACGGCGCGTACTCCGAGTCCGGGGACGCGCAGGAGGCTTTCGCGCGGCGCGGAGTTCACGTCGACGGGAAAACGAGCCCTGTTGCGCAGCGCCCAGGCGAGCTTCGGGTCGAGCTCGAGGTCGAGCCGCCCGTCGCTCCCCCCCACGATCTCGCCCGCGTCGAAGCCGTAGAAGCGCATGAGCCAGTCGGCCTGGTAGAGGCGGTGCTCGCGGACGAGGGGAGCACGCGCCGCCGGCAGGTCCGGATGTGGAGCGGAGGTGGGGCTGTAGGCGGAGTAGTAGACGCGCCGCAGGCCGTGGCGGGCGTAGAGCTCGGAGGCGCGGGCGAGCACGCTCGCGTCGCTGGACGGGGTGGCGCCGACCACCATCTGCGTGGTCTGCCCGGCCGGCGCGAAGCGCGGCGCGCTGCGGAACCGCTTGCGCTCGTCCTCCGCCTGATCGCGCCCGCCGCGGATGAGCCGCATGCCGCGCTCGATGACGCCGGCGTCCTTTCCCGGCGCGAGCTTCGCGAGGTCGCCATCGGTGGGGAGCTCGATGTTCATGCTCAGACGGTCGGCGAGCCGCCCTGCCTGCAGCACCAGCTCGCTGGACGCGCCCGGGATGGCCTTGAGATGGATGTACCCGCCGAAGCGGTGCTCCTCGCGGAGAAGCCTCGCGGTCTCGACGAGCAGCTCCATGGTGAAGTCGGCGCTCCGCACGATGCCCGAGCTGAGGAACAGGCCTTCGATGTAGTTCCGTCGGTAGAAATCGGCGGTGAGGTCGGCCACCTCCGCCGGCGTGAACCTCGCGCGCTCCACCCCCGAGGAGCGGCGATTCACGCAGTACTGGCAGTCGAGGATGCAGGCGTTGGTGAGCAACAGCTTGAGCAGCGAGATGCAGCGCCCGTCCGGGGTGTAGCTGTGGCATATGCCGCTGGAAGCGCCATCGCCCAGGCCGCCGCGGGGTGCAGGGCGGTTCGACCCGCTCGACGCGCAGGAGGCGTCGTAGCGAGCGGCACCGGAGAGGATCCTCAGCGTGTCGACCTGCTCCATGCGGCCCACTGTAGCACGGAAACTGATCATATGTTCAGGGTATGCGCACCTCCCCTGCGGCCTCCTTCCCACCTCGACCGCGGCCGGCAACGGAGTCCGGGCGCTCGGGCGAAGGGAAAGGATCGCAGTGGGCTGGGTCGGGACCGAGGCAGGTCGAGGCGCACGCGACGCAGGGGCGCCCGAAAAAAGCGTGCGGCGCCCTCCTTCTGCTACCCTGGGTGGGCCGGCCGACCGCCGAGCCCGCGCAGGAAGGTCGGCTCGGGAGGTCGCTCATCCGGCACCCAAGGGGGCGCCCCGTGAGCGTTGGCGCTGCGCCCCCGCATGGTCAGCTTGGGCGCGAGCGCGGTCCGCCGGCGCGCGGAGGTCTTCGTCTTGAGTCAGGGTCGTTCGCTCATGGGCCGCGCAGGGCCTCTCATCGCGGCGCGGCTCATCTCCGCCGTGGTGTCGCTCTCGATCCCCCTCGTGCTCGCCCGCACGATGGCCATCGCCGAGTACGGCACCTACAAGCAGCTCTTCCTGCTCTCCGTCACCATCTCGGCCGTCGTCCCGCTGGGCATGTCGCAGAGCCTGTACTTCTTCATTCCTCGCACCACCGAGCGGCGGGCCTGCTTCACCCAGACGCTGCTCTTCCTGGTGCTGGTGGGATCGCTGGGCGGGCTCGCGCTCTACCTCTGCGGCTCCTGGATCGCCTCCGCGCTCACGAACCCCGGTCTCCTGGAGCACCGGCTCGAGCTCGCGCTGTACACCGGTCTCCTGGTGGCGTCGTACCCGCTCGAGATCTCGATGACGACGCAGGGGCTCACGCGCCGCGCGGCGGTCACCTACCTCGCGTCCGACTTTTTCAAGGCGGCCGCGCTGGTGATCCCGAGCGCCACCGGTCTCGGGCTGCACTGGATGATGTGGGGGATGGTGACCTGGGCAGCGCTCCGGCTGCTCGCTTCATGGGTTTCCATGGTCGCATCCACCCGCGGGCCCCTGTGGGACAGGGGGCTCCTGCGCCAGCAGCTCGCCTACGCCCTCCCCTTCGGCGCCGCCATCGCGGTCGCCATCCCGCAGCAGTACGCGCACCAGTTCATCGTCGCCCACGCGGTGGGGCCGGCCCTGTTCGCGGTGTACGCGGTGGCGGTCTTCGAGCTGCCCTTCGTGGACCTCTTCTACACGCCCACCGGCGAGGTCCTCATGGTGCAGCTCGGCGAGCTCGAGGCCGCGGGCCGGCGCACCGAGGGCGCGGGGGCGTTCCGCGACGCGGTGGACCGGCTCGGCATCCTGCTTCTCCCGCCCATCTTCTTCATCTGGGCGGTCGCGCCGGCCTTCATCACCACCATGTTCGGCGACCGCTTCGCCTCCGCCTCGTCCATCTTCCGGCTGTGCCTGTTCGCGATGCCGCTCGCCATCCTCCCCATCGACGCCACCCTCCGCGCCCGGGGTGAGACCCGGCACATCCTCATCTCCTACGTGCTGAAGGCGCTGGTGACCATCCCGCTCGCCTGGATCGGCGTCGCCCGCTTCGGGCTCGCGGGGGCGGCGGGCTCCTACGTCATCGCGGAGTTCCTGGGCCGCGCGTTCCTCGCGTGGAAGGTGCCGGCCTCCCTCTCCACCGCGGACACGCGCATCCACGGCCGCGATCTCATCCCCGGCAAGCACCTCCTGCGCACGGTGGGCGCGGCGGTGGTGCTGGCGCTGGCCGGCGCCGGCACGCTGCGGCTGGCGCTCGGCATCGATCTCGTGGCGAGCGCGCCGCTGGTGCGCCGCGTGCTCCCGCTCGGGCTCGCGGGCGCCGTGTTCGGGGCCGGCTACCTGTCCCTGCTCGCAGTGACGCACGCACAGCTGCCCGGCTTCCTGGGGGCGATCCTGGCCCGGCGCAGGGCGAGGCGCGCCGTGCCGGTTGCCTGAGCCGTCGTCGATGCTACGACCCCCCGGTCGGTGAAGCCCGCGCGCGGCGGCGAGCGCTTCGCGCTACGCGGCTCGGCGGGCCGGAATGGCCTCGCGCCCGGCGACGCGCCGATACAGTCGGTCGTGCTCCTCCACCATTCGCTCGAGGGTGAGCTCGGTCTCGACGAACTTGCGGGCGGCTCTCCCCATGCGGCGGGCCCGCTCGGGATCGCGCAGCAGGGTTGCCATGGCCCGCGCGAGCGCGGCCGGGCGCTCCGGTGGGACCACGAAGCCGCGATCCCCGTCTTTCACCAGCTCGGCGTTGCCCCCGGCGTCGGTCACCACCATCGGCAGACCCGCCGCCATGCCCTCCATCACCGCGTTGGAGAGTCCCTCCTGCCGCGAGCTGAGCACGCCGAAGGTGCCTCGCGCCAGGACCGCCGGAACGTCGTCACGGCGCCCCAGGAAGTGAGCCACTCCGGAGAGCCCGAGGCGCTCCGCCATGGCCTCCAGCATCCGCTTGCGGGAGCCCTCCCCCACGATCAGGGCGCGGAGGTTGGGGAAGTCCGCGCGCAGAAGCGCGAGCGCCTCGAGGAAGT
This sequence comes from Myxococcales bacterium, assembly GCA_038320275.1. Lineage (GTDB taxonomy): Bacteria > Myxococcota > Myxococcia > Myxococcales > Anaeromyxobacteraceae > Anaeromyxobacter_A. Next base: position 4,895 of record JBBQEB010000115.1, read on the forward strand.
CCTCCTGGCGCTTCACCTCGTGGCGAAGATTCGCGACGTGCACTGCCACCGGCCCATCACCGGTGTCTGGCAGAAGCGCCTCCAGCGCTCCCGCCCGCGCCGCGTCGAAGCGGGCGATGTCGAGGCCGTTGCGGATGACGACCACCCTGCTCGCCGGGACCTTGTCGCGGTTCACCACGAACTGACGGACCGCCTCGCAGTTGGCGATCACCACGTCCGCTGCATGCGAGGCCGCCGCGAGCGCCAGGTGGCGCGCCCGACCGTGCCAGTGCACGAGGTCGAGGCGGCTCACCACCACAGGAACTCCCGCGAGCTTGGCGGCGGGCACGCCGATCAGCGTCGAGTAGAAGTCCTGCGCATGCACGAGCTCGGTCCTGTCGCGGCGGAGGGACTTCGAGAGGCGCATCGTCTCGACGAGCGTCGCCGGGCGCATGAAGGATCCGGCCAACGGATGTACGATGGGCTCGTAGCCCAGCGCCCGGACGTCCTCGATGAGCGGGCCTCGCGTCTCGAGCGCGTGGACGGAGACCTGGTAGACGGACGGAAGGCGCCGCAGGAGCTCCAGGAACTGGACCTCCCCTCCTCCGACCCGAAAGCAGTTCGTGAATTCCACTACTTTGATGCGGTCGGTCGTCATGGCGGGCGTAACCTGAGCACGATGTATGCCGGGCGCGGGCCCTCAGAAAGGGTAAGTGCGCTCCCTTGCTCCCTAGCCCCTCGTGGATGCGATGCCTTGGCGCCCCGTTCGCGGCACCTCATGTTGGCGCGAGATCGAAGAATATGAGCCAAGCTCGTGAACAGGCGACTCGCGTGAAGCGCGGAATGACAGCGGCATCGACCCGTCAGGGACGCCCTCTGGGCGTCGCGATGATCTCGGCTGTGTTTCCGCCCTCCATCGGCGGGATCCAGTCCCACACGCTTCGCCTGGGCCAGAAGCTGGTCGAGCGCGGGGTGAGGGTGCACGTCCTCACCCGCATCGAGCGGGACTGGGCTCCGCACGAGAACATGGGGGGCGTGGAAGTCCATCGGCTGGGCTGGGCCACCGCACACCCACCGGCGCTCAGCGGTGTGGCTTTCATCGCCGCCGCCTCCCGCAAGGTGGTCGAGCTGCGCGGCGAGGTGGACATCCTGCACGCGCACCAGCTCCTCTCGCCGACCCTGGTCGGGCTGTTCTCGGCACCGCTGGTGAACAAGCCCCTCATCTTGAATCCGCACGCCTGCGGCGACATCGGCGACGTGGGTCTCCTCTCCGCGAGCCTACCCGGGCGACTTCGACTTGCCGCGGCGGTGAAGCGGGCCGACGCCTTCGTCGCGGTGAGCCGCGCCATCGCCGACGAGCTCCGGAGCGTGGGGGCCAGGGCCTCGATCATCCACGCCATTCCCAACGGCGTGGACACCACCTGCTTCCACCCGTCGTCACCCAGCGAGCGTGCCGCGCTCCGGCGCGAGCTCTCCCTTCCTGCCTTCGGGCCCCTCGTCGCGTACACCGGGCGGCTCGCTCCGGAAAAGGGCGTGGATGTCCTGCTCTCGGCGTGGCCGGCCGTCATCGCCGCCAACCCAGCCGCGAAGCTCGTCCTGGTGGGCTCCGGCGGGGACGACCACGTCCTGCGCGGCCATGCGGTCGAGCTGGGTATCTCGGGGTCCGTGCTGTTCGCGGGTGGCGTGCCCGACTCGTCCCCCTACCTCCGCGCCGCCGACGTGGGGGTGCTCCCCTCGCGCACGGAAGGAATGCCGGTGGCGCTGCTGGAGGCGATGGCCTGCGCCCTGCCGGTGGTCGCGACGGCGGTGGGCGGCACGAAGGAGGTTCTCGCCGACGGCGTGACGGGCCGCCTGGTACCCTCGGAAGACCCGGCCGCCCTCGCGAGGGGCCTCGTCGAGGCGCTGAGCGGCGACGCCCTCGCCCTCGGCAGGGGCGAGGCCGCCCGCGCCCACGTCACCGAGCGGTATGCCCTCGACGCGATCGCCGACCGCTTCATCGCGCTCTACCGGACGCTGCTCGCGCAGCGGGTCGATGGCGCGCTCGCTCAAGCGCCGGGCTCGCTGACCAGGTGAACCGCATGCCCACCTCCCCCTCCTCGCGCATCGCCTACGTGATGTCCTGGTTCCCGGCCGTCACCGAGACGTTCATCCTGAACGAGATGCTCGAGCTCCGGCGGCGGGGCGCGGACCTCGAGATCTACCCGCTCTTCGGCGCGTCGCAGGACGTGCGACATCCGGGCTCGGACGAGCTCGCACCGTTGGTGCAGTACCACCGCGCACTTTCCGTCGAGCTGCTGGCGGCCCAGCTCCACTGGCTGCGCCGCCGTCCGCTGGCGTACCTCGGCGCGTGGAGGAAGGCGATCGCCGGCAACATCCGATCACCCGAGTTCCTCGCCAAGGCGATGGTGGTGGTGCCTCGCGCGGCGGTGCTGGCGAGGCGCATGGAAGAGCGCGGGATCGCGCACGTCCACGCCCATTGGGCCACCCACCCGGCGCTGGCGGCGTTCATCGTCCGCGAGCTGACCGGCATCGGGTACAGCTTCACGGCGCACGCGCACGACCTCTACCTCGACCGGTCCATGCTGGGCCAGAAGATCGCCGCGGCCAGCCTGGTCGTCACCATCTCGCGCTTCAACCGCGCGCTCATCGAGAGGGTCTTCGGCGCGGCGGCCGCCGCCAAGACGGTGGTGATCCCTTGCGGCGTCGATGTCGGCACCTTCGCGCCGCGGCACCGCACCGCGAACGGTGCGCTGCGCATCGCCTGCGTCGCGGGGCTCCGCGACTACAAGGGCCACGCCTGGCTGGTCGAGGCGTGCAGGCTGCTCGCCGCGCGCGGCGTGCCGTTCGAGCTCTCCCTCGTGGGCGACGGGCCCGAGCGCAAGGCCCTCGAGGCCCAGGTGGCCTCGGCGGGGCTTCAGGACCGGGTCACCCTCCTCGGCAACCGGCCGCACGGAGAGGTGAAGGCGCTCCTGGATGCCTCGGACGTCATGGTGATGCCGAGCGTCACCACCCCCGCGGGGATGATGGACGGCATCCCGGTCGCGCTCATGGAGGCCATGGCGGCCGGGATGCCGGTGGTGTCCACGCGCGTCTCCGGGATTCCGGAGCTGGTGAAGGATGGGGAGACGGGGCTCCTCGCCCCGGAGAAGGACGCCGCGGCGCTCGCCGACGCGCTGGAGCGGCTCCACCGTGAGCCCGAGCTCGGCCGGCGGCTGGCCGAGGCCGCCCGCCAGCACGTGGTGGAGAGCTACAACCTCGGCAAGAACTCCGCCCAGGTCCTGGCGCAGATCCGGGCCGCCATGGCGAAAGGCGGCGGCGAACCGGAGGAGGTGCCCACTCGCGCCGCCAGGCTCGCCTGACGGCGGCGCCGGGCCGTCTCGCCGGATCAGCTTCCCGTGCAGCGCCCGCCGCCACCCGGAGCCGGCTCGCAGCGGAACACCTTGAACTGCGGGCAACCCTCCGGACGCCGGATGGCTGGCATGGGACAGGTACAGCGGCAGAGCCCCGTGCGCGCTGCGGCGAGGGCGTCAACCCGCCCGGCCACCACCCGCAGCTCGCAGCCGGAGAAGGCGTCCGTCACAGGCTGGGTACATCCCTCCCCCGAGGGGTCGCAGGAGATCGCGTCGCCGAGCGCCCGGGCGTAGACCCCTCGCACCTCGTCGCAGAGGTCCCCCAGCGTGCGCAGCCCGCTCGTCGCACCCGGCGAACAGCTCGGGTCGACGCCCGTGGGCGGACCCGGTCCGTCCGGGCAACGCAGGGAGGCCGCGGTGACCGCCTGCGCCAGCGGGGGCTCTTTCCGCGAGCTGCAGGCGAGCCCGGCACAGAGCGCGAGGACCAGCAACGGGCGGGGAGCCACCATGTGCTGATCATAGCGCGGGCTGAGCCCCTCACCCGAGCCGCCCCGCCGGGCCGCGCTCGCGGCGAGCGTCCACGTGGTATGGTGTAAGAGTTGCAGCCCCCATATTGAGGCCTGCGAAGCCGCGGCAGACTGGAACACATTCCGCGGCGCATCTCCACGCGGAACGGAACCAGGGGTCGGCCATGCTTCACGAGTTCGTCGATCGACACCGCGCGGAGATCATCGCGAATGTTCAGGCGCGCGCTGCAGCACGGAGCGTGCCCGTGGCCTCGCCGGCCGAGCTCGAGCGCGGGGTGCCGGTGTTCCTCGACCAGCTCGTCGCGGCGCTGCGCGCCGAACACGACGCGCCGCCCACCCGCTCCTCCACCCGGACCATCGAGGAGACCGCCGCCGAGTACGGCGAGCTGCTCCGGTCGCTCGGGCTGACCGTGGGCCAGGTGGTTCACGGGTACGGAGACGTGTGCCAGGCCGTCACGGAGCTCGCGGTCGACCACGAGGCGGCCATCCGCAACTCGGAATTCCGCACCCTCAATCGCTGTCTCGACGACGCAATCGCCGGCGCCGTGGCCGAGCACGCCCGAAGCCGCGAGCAGTCGCTGGCGGCCTCCAGCACGGAGCGCCTGGGACACCTCGCGCACGAGCTGCGCAACGCGCTCACCACCGCGGTGCTCTCGCTCAGCGCCCTGCAGACCGGCAAGGTGGGGATCGGCGGCAGCACGGGCGCGGCGCTCTCCCGCAGCCTCCGCACGCTCGGAGGGCTCATCGAGCGCTCTCTGGCCGAGGTGCGCCTGGACTCGGGCAGCGCCTACCTGCAGCGCGTGGACGTCGCGACGTTCGTCGAGGACCTGGAGATCGGCGCCTCGCTGGGAGCCAGCGACCACGGGCTCGTGCTGAACGTGCCAGAGGTCGAGCCGGGGCTCGCCGTCCACGTCGATGCCCAGCTCCTCTCCTCCGCGCTCGGGAACCTGCTGCACAATGCCTTCAAGTTCACGCACCGCGACGGGAAGGTGACGCTCACCGCCCGCCGCTCGGGGACTCGCGTCCTCCTCGAGGTGGAGGATCAGTGCGGAGGGATGTTCGGGGCGACGATCGAGTCGCTCTTCCGGCCGTTCGTGCGCGGAGCGGCCCAGGACCAGAGTGGCCTCGGACTGGGGCTCTCCATCAGCCGGCGCGCCGTGGAGAGCCAGCACGGAACGCTCACAGCGCGGAACGTACCCGGGACTGGCTGCGTGTTCACCATCGACCTGCCGGCCGTGGCTTAGCTCCCCCGCTGCCCCCCCGCTGTCCAGAAGAAGGTAGGCGCGGAGCGGAGGACGCCTCGGTACAACGGAATGAATCTTGGGGTGCTAGCTCAATGGTAGAGCTGCGGCCTTTTAAGCCGTAGGCTCCGGGTTCGAGTCCCGGGCGCCCCATTTCTCTACGGCTCCGGCGCGCCGTTCGGCGCGCGGTTTTCCGGCGCGCCTAGCCCCAGAGCTTCTCGCCGTGGCACGCGACCACCCGGCCGCAATGCGCGCACACCTTGGTGCGGCTGCCGATGAGCGCGCTCCGCCCGCTCGCGTCGGTGTGCTCGCAGCTGGCGAGCAGGAGGGCGGTTTCGCGCTGAAGCTCGCGGATCTGGCGTTCGAGCGCGGAGACCTGGAGGCGCAGCGCCTCCTTGCGGGCAAGTCGCTCCTCCTGAGGCATGGAGGAGATCGCTGGGTCTTGCTGGGCAAGGGTCGACATGGTTCACCTGGGGCTGGGTGAGTGAAGGTAGCGTCCCCGCAGCGCGGTGTCTTGCCGCAACCCGTCATTCCGTTGGGTCGTACCGGGGGCGACCCGCTCGCTCTTACGGCCAGAGGTCCACCACCACCGGACGGTGATCGGACGCCGCCTGCACGTCCTCCCCCTCCAGGACCTCCACCCGCAGCACCGCCCGCGCGTCCTCGCGCGGTAGCAGCACGTCGTCGATGCGCTCGCGGGCTCCTCCGCCAGACCAGGTCCAGGCCAGCGACGACGGGAGAGCGGCGCCGACATCGACGAGTCGCCCGTCTCCGAGCAGCGGCTCCAGGGCGGCGGAGCCCGGCAGGTCGTTCAGATCGCCCACCACGAGGACCAGCGCATCGGCGCGAGCCGCCCGCAGCTCCTCCAGCACGGCGCGCGCGCGCGCAGCCTGGGCGCGGCGCCTCTCGTCCTGTCCCGGCGTCCGGCGCGAGACGAGGTGGTTGCACAGGAGGATCACGGGGCGGCTGCCGGCCTCGAGGTGCAGCTCGACGAGGTCGCGCGACCAGACGAAGCCGCCGCCCGGGGAACGCTCGTCCCGGTGGCTCCGGTACGAGTGGACGGGCACGCGGGCGAGCACCCCGATGTCGATGCCGCGCGGGTCTCGCCCTTCCACCAGATGCGCACCGTAACCCGGGAGCCTCGACGCGAGCCGCTCCAGCAACGGGAGGTTCTCCACCTCCTGGAGCACGGCGACGTCTGCGTCCGCGCGTCCGAGCACGCGCGCGATGCGGTCGAGCTTCGCCTCCACCTCCCCGTGGGTGAGCACCGTGTCCTCTTGGCCCGGCGGCGCCTCGCGGTCGATCTCGTCGAAGAGATCGTGGACGTTCCAGGTCGCGACGCGGAGGGTGAGCGGCGCGGGCGGCGCCTCCGGCGAAGGCGCGGAAGCGCCACAGCCCACCAGCAAGGCGGTGGCGATGGACAGGGTGGGCGCGAGTTGCATCAGCGCGCGCGTTGCAAGCGCCCTTCCCGGCGGAACTCTTGGTGCCGCGACCCCGGGCGGTCGCGGACCGACCGCGGGGAGGACTCGTCGGTGCGGTTGGCGGCCTCGAGGAGCACGCCCACCAGCACCGCCACGCCGATCGCCGTCGCAAGCGGGTGCATGCGAAGCCAGAGCTCGGCGCTGAAGGAGCGCGCCTGGCTGTCGAAGCGGCCGTGGGCGCCCCGGTCGCCTGGAAGCGGCCGATCCACGTTGTCGGGGCGCCCCGGCGGAGAGGGGCGTGGAGTCTGCTGCGAGTCGAAGCCGTTCCGCGCCAGGTAGCGGTCAGCGAAGCCGGGCGCGAGCTCCTGGCCCATGATTGCCTTGATGGCCGCCGGGGCGATCCAGAGCTCGCGGACCGGGTGCTCGGCGACATACAGGCAGGCCCGGGCAATCACCTCCGGCTGGTAGATGGGGGGCACCGGCTGGGGCCAGTTGGGCAGGCGGGAGCGCACCACATCGAACTGCGGCGTGTTCACCGCGGGCAGCTGCAACATGGAGATCGCGACCGGCAGCCGGTCGTGGAGGATCTCCGAGCGCAGGCTGTCGGTGAAGCCCCGCATGGCGGCCTTGCTGGCGCAGTAAGCGCTCTGGAGCGGGATGGATCGGTAGACGAGTGCGGAGCCGATCTGGATGATGCCGCCTCCGCCCGGCTGGTCTTTCATGCGGCGCAGCGCGGCCAGGGTGCCGTGCACCGCCCCGAGATAGTTCACCTCGGTCACGCGCTTGAACTCCTGGGCCGTCATCTCGAGCGCGCGAGAGAAGACGCTCACCATGGCGTCGTTCACCCACGTATCAATGCGCCCCCAGCGCTGCACCACGGCATCGGCCGCAGCTTCGACGGCCGCGTCGTCGGCCACGTCGAGGGGCAGCACGAGCGCCTCGCCCCCCTCTGCCTCGATCTCCTTGGCGCAGTTCTCCAGCGCCTCGCGCCCCCGCGCGATGAGGCCCACCTTGGCTCCCGCCGCGCCGAACGCGCGAGCGATGGCGCGTCCGACGCCGCTGGAGGCTCCCGTGACGACGACCACCTGCTCTGCCAGGGGCCTTCTGCGCGCATTCTTGAAGAAGCTCATGCGCCGAAGGTAAGGCCTAACACCGCGCTTGGCCCCGCGGCCGAGCACCGCGAGGCTCTGCCCGATCGATCCGAGGCACTACCGCACAACGCCCGACCCGGCGTCGGCATGCGCGCCGCCGTGCATTCCCGCGTCCATCCCGCCCATGCCGGCGCCCATCCCGCCCATCCCCGCGTCCGTCCCGCCCATGCCCGCGCCCATCCCGCCCGTGCCCGCGTCCATCCTGCCCATGCCCGCGTCCATCCCGCCGTGCATTCCCGCGTCCATCCCGCCCATGCCGGCGCCCATCCCGCCCATCCCCGCG
>JBBQEB010000116.1:0-12704 GCA_038320275.1 Myxococcales bacterium
CGGGGTCTCGCGACCGAGCGTTACGACTTCCTCGTGATCGACGAAGTGCAGGACGTCACCCCGGTCGAGCTCCGGCTGGCGCTGGCCACGCTGAAGGACAAGGCAGCCTTCCTGCTCTGCGGCGACTCCAACCAGATCGTACACCCCAACCTCTTCTCCTGGGCGCGGGTGAAGAGCCTCTTCCACGCGGATGGCGCGCGGCGCGGCGCCCTCGACCGGATCCACGTCCTGTCGGCGAACTATCGGAACACACGAGCGGTGACGGCGCTCGCCAACCGGCTGCTGCTCGTCAAGCAGCGTCGCTTCGGCTCGGTGGATCGGGAAAGCAACCACCTGGTCGAGTGCGTCAGCGGCGCCGAGGGCCATGTGGAGCTCCTGGCGGACAGCCCTCGCGTGCGCGCCGAGCTCGACGGGCGGACGCGGCGCTCGGCGCGGACCGCGGTGGTGGTGCTCCGCGACGAGGACAAACCGGCGGCGCGGGCGGCCTTTGCCACGCCGCTCCTCTTCTCGGTCCGGGAGGCCAAGGGGCTGGAGTACGAGAACGTCATCCTGTTCAACCTGGTGAGCGGCGCGGCCCGGGAGTACCGGGAGTGCGCCGCGGGCGTCGAGGCGGCCAGCCTGGATGGCGGGCTGGACTACGCCCGGGCGCGCGACAAATCGGACAAGAGCCTCGATGCCTACAAGTTCTACGTGAACGCGCTCTACGTCGCGATGACGCGCGCGGTGAAGTCGCTGGTGGTGGTCGAGGCCGAGCCCGACCATCCGCTCCTCTCGCTCCTGGCCATCGGCCAGGCCGCGGAGGGCGTCGCGCTGGCCGCGGAGGAATCGTCGCGGGAGGAGTGGCAGCGCGAGGCGCGGCGTCTCGAGCTGCAGGGCAAGGCGGAGCAGGCCGACCAGATCCGGCGCGACATGCTGGAGGTGCGCCCGGTCCCCTGGGCCGTGGCGGACGCGACCATGCTGGGCGGTCTGCGAGCCCGGGCGCTCGGCCCAGGGCCCATCGACAAGGCAGCACAGCAGCACCTCTTCGAGCTCGCGGTCACCTACGACGCTCCGTCGCTGTTGCCACGGCTGGTGGCCGCCGGGTTCCGTCACGCGCGGAAGGCCGAGTCGGGGCGCTCCTACATCGAGGACACCCATTACGCCGAGTACCGGCCCCGGCGCTCCCCGCGCCTCCAGGACCAGCTTCGCGAACACGGCCTGGACTTCCGCAACCCGCTCAACGAGACCCCGCTCATGGTGGCGGCCCGGCTCGGCCGGCAGGACCTGGTGAGCGAGCTGCTGGCGCTGGGCGCCGACGCGGAGGCCACCGACACGGCCGGCCGCTCCGCTCTGCGGGTGGCCTTGGCGGCATGGCTCGACTCGCGCGGCGTCAAGGCGGCGGCCTTCGCGCAGGTGTGGGAGCTGCTAGCCACCGCGCCTCTCAAGGTGAAGCTCGGCGATCGGATGGTGAAGCTCGACCCGAGCACCGGGGAGTGGTTCCTCGTGCAGCTCGGCCTGGTGCACATGCGGCGAAGGGTGGATGGCGCCGCGGGCCACGGCGCGCTGCCGATCCTCGACGCTCCCGCTCTGGCGCAGCTCGCCGCCAGCCTCCCGCCGGCCGTCCTGCCCGCCTATCGGCGTCGGCGGGAGTACCTGTCCTCCATCCTCGCCAAGAACGAGGTGGGCTCGACCAACCCGTACGGCCGGCGGCTCTTCCTGCGCGTGCGGCGCGGCGCCTACGTCCTCTGCCCCGCGCTCGATGTCGAGGTGAAGGGGGCATGGGTTCCCGTGATCGACGTCATGGGGCTCCCGTCGCTCTTCGGGGCCATCGGTCCGGGGACGGAGCCGATGGCGAGGTGGATGGCGGAGACGCGCGCGGCGCTGGCTTCGCGCAGCGCGTCCGAGGAGGAAGGGTCGAGCGTATCGACGGGGTGACGGCCCGGCACCGCCTCCCGCGCGCGAGCGTGTAGGATCTCGCCCGGGGGGCCGTGGCGAAATTGGCAGCCGCGGGGGACTTAAAATCCCTTTCCGCGCGAGCGGAGTCCCGGTTCGATTCCGGGCGGCCCTATCTCACCGCTTGGTGGCGCTTCGAAGGCGAGGCAGGGCGGGCGGCTCGGAGTGGCCGCCTTCACCCAGGGCCGCCGGCGCCTCGGCGTCCAAGCTCGGCGGCGCCAGGCATCGCGCCGGAGAGCGGCTCCTCGCACGATGATAAGCTCCCTCGCGTGAAGCTCCTCCTCGCCGAAGACGACCGCATCGTCCGCATCACGGTGCGGGACGCCCTGCAGGAGCAGGGCTACCTGGTGACCGACTGCTCGGACGGCACGGGCGCGCTTCAGGCGCTCGAGCGGGACGCCTACGACGTGATCCTGAGCGACGTCCGGTTACCGGGCATGGACGGCATCGCCCTCTTCCGCCGCGCGCGCCAGGTGCAGCCGGGCGCCGCCGTCGTCCTCATGACCGCTTACGCGGACACAGCCGACGCGGTCGCGGTCATGCGCGAGGGAGCCCGCGACTACCTCCTCAAGCCCTTCGACATGCAGGAGCTCCTGCTGCGGCTCGCCCGCGTGCGGGACGAGGTGCTGTTCCGGCGGCGGATGGAGGAGGGCGGCGCCTCGGCAGAAGCGGGGGAGCCGATCCGCGGCACGTCGGCCCCGGTGCGCCGCCTCATCGAGCGGGTGGAGGCCGCCGCCGCCAGCGACGTGGGGGTCCTCATCACCGGCGAGACCGGCACCGGCAAGGACCTGTGCGCCCGGAGCATCCACGCCCGGAGCCGCCGGGGGGCGAGGCCCTTCGTGGTGGTGAACTGCGCCGCCATCCCGGAGAACCTGCTCGAGTCCGAGCTGTTCGGGCACGAGAAGGGCGCCTTCACGGGCGCCGACCGGCGCCGGTCGGGCCGCTTCGAGGCGGCGCACGGCGGGACGCTCTTCCTCGACGAGGTGGGGGAGCTGTCGGTGGGAAGCCAGGCGAAGCTGCTGCGCGCCATCGAGACCGCCACGTTCGAGCCGGTGGGCTCGAACCGCTCGTTGCGGGTGGACGCGCGGATCATCGCGGCGACGAACCGCGACCTCGCCTCGAGCATGGGGCGCGGCCAGTTTCGAAAGGACCTGTTCTACCGCCTCAACGTCATCGACGTGCGGCTGCCCCCCCTGCGGGAGCGCCGCTCCGACATCCCAATCCTCGCCGGCGAGTTCCTTGCCCAGATCGCGGCGCGGGAGGGGCGCGCGTCGCCGGCGCTCGATCCGAGGGCGGCTGCCGTGCTCGCCACCCACGACTTCCCCGGCAACGTCCGCGAACTCCTCCACGCCCTCGAGCGCGCCGTCGCGCTCTCCCGGGGCGGCACCATAAGGCCCGAGCACCTCCCGGAGGAGATGGTCGCCGACGCCATTGGCAGGTCGCCCGCCGCGTGCCCCGGAACTCCCACCATCCAGCCCCTGGGAACCGCCACCGAGCAGTTCGAGCGCCAGTACGTCCAGCGAGCGCTGAAGAAGGTCGGGGGCCACCGGGGCCGCGCCGCGGCGCTCCTCGGCATCTCGCGGAAGAGCCTCTGGCAGCGGCTCCGCGAGGTCACCGGAGATCCTTCGGGCGGAGGCGAAGGGGGAACGAGCTAGCGGCGACCTTCGGCTCCGGGCCTCCGCGCGGCCCTCCGCTCCGGGTGAATGACTCAGGACGCGGCCCGCTCGCGCTCGGGCACGCCTTCGGCGCGCTTCAACCAGACCGTCGCCACGGTACCTGCGCCCTGCGGGAAGTCGAAGGTGAGCTCGCCGCCGTGCGCGTCCACGATGCTGCGCGACAGGGGGAGCCCGAGGCCGGTGCCCTCCCCCTCCGGCTTGGTGGTGAAGAACGGGTCGAGGACGCGGTCGCGGATCTCGCGCGGGATGCCCGGCCCGTCGTCCTCGACGGCCATCCCGAGCGAGCCGTCGCGCGCCACGAGGCGCACCCGGATGGCGCCGCCATCGGAGGTGACGTACGCGGCGTTGAGGACGAGGTTCACGAGCGCCTGTCCGATCTTCCGGCGATCGACGAGGACGCGCCCGCGCTCCTCCTCGCCGAGCACGACGCAGTCGATACGCCGCTCGTGCAGGAGCGGGTCGATGAACCGGATCACCTCGCGGACGAGCTCCGCCGTGTCGGAGATCGCCAGCGCATTGGGGTGCGGACGCCCGAAGTCGAGCAGGCGCTTCATGACCGCCTCGATGCGCTCCAGGCCCTCGCCCATGAGCGAGAGGTACTCGGCGCGCTTCGCCGCCGGCAGGTCGGAGCGCTCCAGCCGATGCACGCAGTTCTTGAGCCCGGCGAGGGGATTGTTCACCTCGTGGGCGACGCCCGCCACGAGCGAGCCGAGCGCGACGAGGCGCTCCGACTCGAGCGCCCGCTGCCGCGCGCGCTCCTGCTCCGCGTGGGCCGTGCGGAGGCGCAGCATCATGCCGTTGAAGCGCTCCCCCAGCTCGGCGATCTCGTCCGAGCCGCGGGGCCTCACCGTGGGGACTCCGCTTCCGCGGGCAGGGTCGAAGTGGTCGGCGGCGGCGAGGATGTCGCCCACCGGCCGAGCGATGCCGCGCCCCACGAAGAGCGCCGCCAGGAGCCCGAGCACGATGATTCCCGCCGCCAGGAGGCCCAGCTCCTTCGCCAGATGCCGGCGCGTCGCGCTCACGATCTCCATGTCGAGCCCGAGCCGGACCATCCCCACCCCGCCGACGATGGGCTCCGCCAGGTCGAGGATGCGCCGGCCGCGATCATCGACGATCACCGGGTCGAGGTCGCCGGCGGCGCGCAGCGTGAGGAGGTCGGCGGGGGTGAGCTCCGGGAAGGAGCTGGCGACGGCCGAGCCGGCCTGCAGGATGAAGCAGTAGACGATGCCGTGGTCATCCCGCGAAGTCGTCCCGGCCACGATCTCGTGAAGGGTGACCAGATCCGCGACGAGCAGGGGATCGGCCGCCTGCTGCGCAACGAGCCGCGCGATGCTCTTGCCCAGCACAACCTGCTCCCTCGCGAGCGCGCGGCTCGCGATGCGGTTTCCCAGCGCGAGGTGCAGCGCGTGCATGGCTACGACGCCGAGCGCCGCCAGCGCGGCGAGCTTCATCCAGAGCCGGACGCGCGGCCGGGAGCGCACGGCGCTCACCGCTTCGCCTCCGCGAGCGCCGCCGCGCTGTCGAAGAGCGCCCGGGCCGGGGGCACAAAGCGTTCGATCCCGAGAGCCCGCAGCGCCTCCGCCCCGGCCGGATCGCTCCCCAGCCCCACCAGCACCTCGCGGAGCCGCGCCCGCTGCGCGGGAGCGAGACGGGTCGAGGCAACGACGGGCATCATCCCGAACGGCGGCGAGCGGTGGATCATCCGCGTCTGGGTTGCCAGCAACGGATCCTGGTGCACCAGGTGATCGTAGATGATGCCGTGCACGGCCGCTCCGTCGACGATGCCCCGGGCCACGGCCTGGATCGAGCGGTCGTGGCTGTGCGTGAAGATCACATTCGAGAAGAACCGCTCCGGCGCGTGGCCGCGCTGCTCGAGCAGCCGGACGAAGTAGGTCCGGCCGGAGAACGACAGCTCGTCCGTGTAGGCGAAGCGCTTCCCGGCCAGCTCGGAGACGTCGCGAACCTCGCTCGCGGCGGGGACGATGACCACCGACTCGTAGGTGCTCCGCCCCTGCACCACCGGCACCGCCAGCACCTCCACCGCCCCGGGCGACCTGCGCTCGAGGTCGAGGTAGCCGCCGGTGCAGACGAGCGCCGCGTCGAGCTGGCCGGCGGCGAGGAGGTCGTTCACCTCGCGGTAGGTCCTCCGCTGCACGAGGTCGACGTCGACGCCGAGGCCGTCCCTCAGGCGCTCGAAGAGGCGCGAGTAGGCGGAGTAGGTGCCGCGCGGCGACTCCATGGCCGCAACCGAGAATCGGAACTTCCGGGCCGCGCTCGGCTTCGCCGCGGCGGCGGTCGTGCCCGGCGCCTCCAGGCTGACCTGTGCCTCGCGGTAGGGGCTCGGACTGCACGCCGCGCCGGCGATCAGGGAGAGCGCGAGCGCGGCGGTGGGGTGCGAACGGACCGGCCGACGGAGGACTTCCCGACCCTGCTGCGTGCGTTGCGTCACCGCGCTATCCTACGCTTCCCCCTCCGCCTCCCGCGCGCCGGCCCACCGCACCGGCGGGGCGACCTTGGCTGCGCCGCCTCATAATCACACCCGCGCAACGCTGCCCCGGAGCCGCCCCCATTACGGCGGTAGGAGCGGAACTTTGGCTGCGCCGCGTTACCCCCGCGCAACGCTGCCTCCCCGGACGTTACCAAACCGTAACATCCCGCACCGGCCACCTCGCGCGCCCTCTCCGCCAGGGAGTGCGCATCGGGCGCGCTGTGTTGGGGGCCGCGGTCGGGCGACACCCTCACGCGCGCGAGGGTGCGGCTGGCATGCGCGGTGCACTGAGGCGAGCGGGCGCCCCTTCGAAACAGGCGCTGCAGAAGCACCCCCTGGAGGAGACCACCCATCATGAAGAAGATCTTGACCCTCACCGTCGCCGCGGCGCTCCTCGCGGGCTGCTCCGGCGACCGCGGCCCGCAAGGTGCCGCCGGGCCCGCAGGTGCCGCCGGCTCCGCGGGCGCGACGGGACCGCAGGGACCCGCTGCAGGCGTCGTGACCGCCCTCCCCGCGGGGCTCGTCGGCGTCGTTCGCGACACCGCTGGCGAGGCAGTGGTAGGCGCGACCGTGTACCTCGTCCCCCGCGGCGACATCCCCTCGACACCGCTCGACCTCTCCACCATTGCCGCCGCCCGCGCAGCCACCAACGACGAGCCGCTCGAGGGCACCATCCTCGCGAAGGGCGCCGGCTACGCCAAGGCGGAGACCGACGGTGGCGGCGCCTATCGCATCGCCACCGTGGCGCCGGGCAACTACTTCGTGACGGTCGTGCCGGCTGCGTCCGACAAGGCGCACCTCCCGGGCGGCAGCATGTGCCGCACCGCCGTCGGCGACGCGGCGCTCGTCGGCAAGCAGGTAGACCTCAAGGTGTCGACCACCCCCAGCGCGAAGGCCGAGTACGTGGGCCCGAGCGCCTGCCTCAACTGCCATGGCGTCGTCCACGAGAAGCAGACGCTGCACATGCTGGGCATCCGCCCCATCGCCGCGGTGGGGCCGCTGCAGGACAGCTCGCGCTTCCCCAAGTGGAACGACGCGCTCGCGAAGTACGAGGGCGCCGGGACGACGCTCTACTACCACGCGTACAACGCGACGACGAAGGACTGGAAGGTCTCCGAGACCGACCCCAGGATCGCCGCGCCGGCCACGGTGGTGAGCTTCACGGCGAGGCTGTTCCGCGACGCCCCCGACGGCAACAGGTACAAGGTGACGCTCACGAACGTCCAGAACGCGTCCGACCCCGGCTCGCCCAAGACCTACGTGGTGGAGTTTTCCTATGGCGGCGGCCTCTACAAGCAGCGCTACATGTCGAGTATCGCCGGGAGCCGCTACATCCTCCCCATCCAGTACAACGCCCAGGCGGCGGCGGGCCTCGCCGGCGTCGAGCCAGCCGACCCCGCCACCCGCTGGACCTGGCAGCAGTACAACGCGCAGAACTGGTACACCGAGAACACCACCACCCCCGCCTCCTCGGTCATGAAGGAGCCGGCACCGGACAAGTCCTTCGACAACGCCTGCGCCGGCTGCCACTTCACCGGCTACAAGCTCGTCGGCAACAAGGCGAGCGCGGTCCTCGACCCCAAGGGTGAGTACGACTACGACGGCAAGGGTCTGCAGGTGATGAACGTCTCCTGCGAGAACTGCCATGGCCCCGGCTCCGAGCACTACTACGTTGCCGGGCAGGGGAAGGCCATCGTGAGCCCGAGCCTCCTCACCCCCGAGCGCGAGGTGACCATCTGCGCGCGCTGCCACACCCGCGTGGTGGGCAACGGCGGGGTGCTCGCCGCCGGGGCGCTCACCACAGAGGCCCCGCTCGGCGCCGACGGGACCATGCCGGTCGCCGGCATCAGCCGGAAGGAGTTTCTCACCGGCTACGTCTCCAAGATCGACGACGGGCTGTGGACGGCCGCCGCGGGCGGCGACGGCCTGCACTCGGTGAAGCACCACCAGCAGGCGTCGGACTTCCTCAAGTCGGCCAAGTACCGCAACCCCATCGAGCTCATGACCTGCGCCAGCTGCCACGACGTGCACGGCAACAGCGGGCTCGATCACCAGCTGAAGGGCGCGCTCGACACCTCGGCCACGAACGCGAACGGGATGTGCCTCGCCTGCCACGCGGCCTCCTTCCCTGGAACCGCCAGCGACACCGTCGCGAGCCGCATGCAGCAGCACTGGAAGGCCCACGGCGTCGCGGACGTCGCCATGGGCAACATCTCCTGCGTGGACTGCCACATGCCCAAGACCGCCAAGTCGGGCTCGGGCCTCAAGCAGGCGAGCATCGCCGGCGCGCAGTACTACTCCGGCGACATCTCCTCGCACGTGTTCGACATGCCGAAGCGCTCGAGCATCACCACCAAGTCTGCGGCGATGATGCCCATCGCCTACACCAACAAGTGCGGCGTCTGCCACCAGGCAGCTCCCTAGCTCCGCAGCGGTGAACCGCGGCGGCCGGGCTCCCCGGCCGCCGCCCCCTTCCAGACCCGCATCCTGCGAGAACCGTGAACGCCCGCTCTCTCCTCGCGGTCTGCCTGCTCGCCGCCCCCGCGCTCACGCGAGCCGGCCCGCCTTACGCCACCGACGACCCGGAGCCGGTCGAGCTGCACCACTTCGAGGTCTACCTCGCCGCGCAGGCCGCCTTTGCCCCCGACGGCCACGGCGGCACGGCCCCCCACTTCGAGCTGAACTACGGCGCGGCGCCGGACGTCCAGCTGCACCTCATCGCGCCGCTGGCGTGGTCGAGAGCGCCCGGCGGGCCGGCGCGGTACGGCTACGGGGACACCGAGGTCGGCGCGAAGGTCCGCTTCCTCCACGAAGGCACCTGGCGACCGCAGGTGGGCACGTTCGTCATGCTGGAGCTCCCCACCGGCGACGCGTCGCGCGACCTCGGCGCGGGCCACCTGCAGCTGCTCCTCCCCGTGTGGCTGCAGAAGAGCCTCGGCCCGTGGACGACCTACGGCGGCGGCGGGTACTGGTTCAATCGCGGCGCCCACCGCCGCGACTTCTGGTGGCTCGGCTGGCAGATGCAGCGCACCCTGTGGAGCGGCACGAGCCTCGGCGCGGAGGTGTTCCACGCCACCGCCCGGGAAGAGGGCGCCTCGGGCGAGACGCGCTTCAACGTCGGGCTCGTCATCGACCTGAGCCCGATGCACCACCTCCTCCTCTCGGGCGGAGGCGGCCTCGGATCGCCCGGTGCGCAGGGCTACCTCGGCTACCAGCTCACCTTCGGCCCGAAGGACTGATAAAGGGGCGGCCAACGAACTCCTCACCGCGTCGCAAGGCTGACGAGGCCACAACATGGCATTGGCCGCTACGAGAACCCCTGCGCGAGGCGCCGCCGGAGCTCATCCCGGATATCGCGGAACGCCTGGAGTCGTTCGGCGTCCGTTGCGCCGGCATGCGCGGGGTCGGAAAGCCCCCAGTGAATCCGGGTCGCCGGCTTCTTGCTGCCACCCCGTGGGGTCCAGTCCCGTCTTCTGTGTAAATCGTACGTTGCGTGAAGCCCCTCGGGTTGATCACGCCGCCTTGGCGACGGCGACGTCCTTCGACTTCAGCAGAGACATGTCCAGGTAGCGGCGGTCGGTCCAGATGGCAGTCACGTTGAGTGCGACGGCGGTGACCAGGCGGAGGGCGCTGCCCCGGTCCGGGAAGGCCCCCACCGCGTTGGTGCGGCGCTTGATCTCGCCGTGGAGCCGCTCGAGGCCGTTGGTGGAGCGGATGCGGTGCCAGTGCGCCTTGGGAAACGCATAGAACCTGGTGGCCGCCTCGAAGCCGTCGGCGAGGCACGCCATCGACTCCGGGAGCTGGCGCCCGAGGCCACCAGCGAGCTCGACCATCCGCCTGCGGGCGTCGGCCTTGCTCGGCGCCAGGAAGACCTGCCAGACAGCCTTGGCGAGCCGCGCCCTGAGCTTCTGGGGGGCCTTCCCGACGATGTTCCGCTGGAGGTGGACGCAGCACCGCTGCAGCGGCGCCTCTGGCAGGTGGTGGCGCACCGCCTTGGCCAGGCCGGCGTGCGCGTCGGCGACGACGAGCTGCACCCCCGCCATGCCGCGCTCGTTGAGCTGGGCGAGCAGATCGCTCCAGGATGCCTCCGACTCCTCCGTGCCGATGGTGATCGCCAGGAGCTGCCGGTGGCCGTCCAGGCCGACGCCGTAGGCCTCCAGCGCCGAGACGTTCTCGACCTCGCGGGCCCACCGGGCGTCGAGGAAGGTGGCGTCGAGGAAGAGGTACGGAATCGGGCCTTCGATGGGCGCCTTCCGGAGATCCTCGACTTTGGTGCCGAGCGCCTTCGCCGTCCGGCTGACGGTCCAGCGGCTCACGTGCTCGCCCATGAGCGCCTCGGTGATCTGGCCGATGTCGCGGGTGGAAGCGCCGTGCACGTAGGCGGCCACCATGGTGTCGTCGACCTCGGCGCTCCGGCGCTTGTACCGCTCGAACACCGCGCCGCCGGCGGAGCCGGACCTCGCGAGACCGCGGCACCTTGAGGTCGATGGCGCCCATCGAGGTGATGAGCCGCCGCAAACAGGTGCCGTTCCGGCTGTCGACCCGCTAGGCCTGCCGCTCCCACTTCTTGGCAGGCTCCTAGAGGCTTCCGATGAGCGCCTTGAGCCGGCGCATGGTCCGGGGCTCGACGCAGTAGCAGATGCGTGGGCCGTCAATCTCGCCACGGATCAGCCCCGCGTTCTTGAGCACCTTCAGGTGCTGCGACACCGTGGACTGTGCGAGGGGCAGCTCGTCGACGATGTCACCGCAGATGCACGCTTGGCGGCGCACGAGCAGTCGCATGATCTGGACCCTTGCCGGGTGACCGATGGCCTTCGCGAGGTGAGCGAGCTCCTCGTCAGCCTCGGTTCCCTCGACGGGACGCGTATCGGCAGGGTCGCGAACTGGCGGAACCGGAAGGCACGGGTCTTTCTCAGGAACGGGCGCCACGATTCGTCGTTATACGATAACCAAGGTCAAGCCGCAACGGAGCTGAACCAGGCGGGCCCGGGCACAAGTAGAGGATGGCGCGACACAGCAGCGCAGCGAGAAGCCTTTCTAGTCTTATCGGCTTCATGCGATAAAGAGCGTCGCGGGAAATCATGAACCGGTTCACGGAGCGCTCGGTCTTGGCGGTACTCGTCGGCACCATTTCCCTGCAGTCGCCATCGCCGGCGCGAAGTCGACGTTCGGGTCGTCGCTGGAGTCGCGGTGATGCTTGGAGGCCCGTACTTCGCCTGGACCGCGACTTGATTCGAGAGGACATTCGATGAGCCTGCCCATGACCGGTGCGCCAGCAGCCACCCCGGCGTGCTGCGACGCTGCACCACCCGCCGTCAAGGCGGATCCAGCGGAGCCGAAGAGCTCCACGAGGAAGACGCTGGCGCTCGTCGCCATCGCCCTCGCCGCGTGGGCGGCGGCGTACGCCCTCGTCTTCCCGCTGTCCGAGCTCCTGACGTACCGCGCCCTCGGCCTCGCGCGGGAGTCCCACCTCGGTCAGAGCGTCGCGTTCTTCCTGTACGACACTCCGAAGGTGCTGCTGCTCCTCATCCTGATCGTGTTCGTGATCGGCGTCATCCGGTCGTTCTTCACGGCGGAGCGTACGCGCGCGATGCTCGCGGGAAAGCGCGAGTCCGTCGGGAACGTGCTCGCGGCGACGCTCGGCATCGTCACGCCGTTCTGCTCGTGCTCGGCGGTTCCGCTGTTCATCGGCTTCGTCGAGGCGGGTATCCCGCTTGGCGTCACCCTGTCGTTCCTCATCTCCGCGCCGATGGTGAACGAGGTTGCGCTCGTCCTGCTGTTCGGGCTGTTCGGCTGGAAGGTGGCGGCGTTGTACCTCGGCACCGGGCTCAGCATCGCCATCGTGTCGGGATTCGTGCTCGGGCGGATGAAGCTCGAAAGGCACGTCGAGCCGTGGGTGTACCAGGCGATGAGCGCGAGCGGTGGGTTCGGCCGCGAGCAACTCGGGTTCACGGAGCGCGTGTGGAAGGGCGTCGAGGCCGTTCGGGAGATCGTGGGCAAGGTCTGGCCGTGGGTGCTGGCGGGCATCGCTGTAGGTGCGGGCATCCACGGGTACCTTCCAGAGGGCCTTCTCGCGAGCTTCATGGGGAAGTCGGCATGGTGGTCCGTCCCGGCGGCCGTCGCCATCGGCGTACCGATGTACTCGAACGCGGCGGGTATCATCCCGGTCGTGGAGGCGCTGCTCGGCAAAGGTGCGGCGCTCGGGACCGTGCTCGCGTTCATGATGGCGGTCATCGGCCTGTCGCTTCCCGAGATCGTCATCCTGCGGAAGGTGCTCCGGCCGCCGCTCATCGCTGCATTCGTGGGTGTCGTCGCGTCGGGGATCTTGGTGGTCGGGTGGCTGTTCAATGCGGTGCTGTGATGGAGGAGCTCGTGGGAATCCAGGTTCTCGGGACCGGCTGTGCGAAGTGCAAGCAGCTCACGTCGAACACCGAGCAGGCCGTCGCGGAGCTCGGGCTCGCTACGAAGGTCGAGAAGGTCGAGGACATCCGCGAGATCATGAAATTCGGCGTGATGATCACGCCGGCTCTCGCCGTGAACGGCAAGGTCGTGTCGGCTGGAACAGTCCTCGCGCCCGACGCGCTCGAGAAGCTGCTGGGCAGCGTCAC
>JBBQEB010000117.1:0-12441 GCA_038320275.1 Myxococcales bacterium
GCGGCGACGGCGCGCGCAGCGCCGGCGGGCCCGAGGTGGCGGGAGCGGCCGCCGGGAGCTCGCCGCTGGCGACCTCCGCTGCGGAAGCGGCCGTTCCCAAGGCGAGAACTGCGAAGGTGGTGGCGAGGCTCGAAAGGCGCACGCCAGAGCCGATTGCATGGCGCACGCCACCTCGCGTACCGCAGCGGGCGAAAAAAAGACGACCCCGGTGGAACCCGGGGTCGTCACGACCTGTGAAGTCAGACCAGCGTCACTTCGCGGCGGGCGCCGGGACCGGAGCCGGGACCGGAGCCGGCGCGGGGGCGACCGGCGCGACGGCGCCGGTCACCTTGGCGCCCTTCTCCTCACCCTTCACCACGCCCTTGGGGGCCTTGGCGTCGGCCTTCTTCGCCTCGCCGGGAACCGCCTTCTTCTCGGTGGCCGCCACCTTGCGGTGCGCGCGGTGGTGCTTCACCGGGGCGGTGACCGCCGCGGGGGCCTGGGAGGCGGGGGCGGCGACCTGCGTCGCCGCGAAGGCGGGCGCTGCGAGGGAGAGGATGGCGAGGCCAGTGGCGAGCTTCGAGCTGAGGGTCTTCATGTGCGTCTCCTTGGCGCGAGGCGCCCTGCCGGCGGGGTTGCCGCGGGGCGCCTCGTTCACGGTGGGAAGACGTCGCCGGGCCTCGGCCTATTCACTCGCCCGAATTTCCCGCCTCGCCAGGCACGCCCAGCGCGAGCCCGCAGTCCGGGCACTCGGCCTCGCGCGAGCTGGGCGTGAAGCGGTGGCTGCAGGCGGGGCACTCGATCTCGCCGCCCGCGTCGAGGTCGATGCCTGCGAGCCCGCGCTCCGCCGCGCGCGCCGCCTCCGCGTCGCCCACCAGCTCCGCCCAGTCCTGGCGCAGGATCTCGGTCGCGCGCGCCGCCTCGGCCGCCGGGATGTACAGGTTCCAGGCCACGGGCCCCTTGTCCTCGCGCCGGGCGGGCGGGGTCTGCTCGATCTCGGGCGCGAGCCCCTGGGCCTCCAGGAGCCCCATCATCTCTCGCACCGAGGCGTAGCCGGAGCGGGAGAGCAGGGCGAGCCCGCTCCCGGCGGCGCGGCAGGTGACGCAGGCGCCGCTCGGGTCGAGGGGCGTCGCGCAGGTGGCACAGGTGGTCTCGTCCATGGTCCGTCTCTATACTGCGCGGCCTCATGGCCCGGATCATCGACGGTAAGGAAATCGCCGCGCGCGTCCGCGCGGAGGTGGCGCGCGGGGTGGAGGAGCTCCGTCCGCGCGGCATCGTTCCGGGGCTGGCGGTGGTGCGCGTGGGCGACGATCCGGCCTCCGCCATCTACGTCCGCGGCAAGCGCAAGGACAGCGAGGAGGTCGGCTTCGCCTCCGTGGAGCACCACCTGCCCGCCAGCACCGGCCAGGGGGAGCTCCTGGAGCTGGTCGCCCGGCTCAACGCCGACCCGGTGGTGCACGGCATCCTGGTGCAGCTCCCTCTCCCGGCGGGGGTGGACGAGCGGGCGGTCCTCGAGGCCATCGACCCTCGCAAGGACGCGGACGGCTTTCACCCGTACAACGTCGGCGCGCTCTCGATCGGACTGCCGGGACCGCGGCCCTGCACGCCGGCGGGCGTCATGCGGCTCCTCGCCGAGGCGGGCTGCGATCCCCGGGGCAAGCGCGCGCTCGTCATCGGCCGCTCCAACATCGTGGGAAAGCCCATGGCGATGATGCTGCTGGAGGCGCATGCCACGGTGACCATCGCCCATTCACGGACCGTCAACCTCGAGGCGGAGGTGGGGCGCGCCGAGATCCTCGTCGCCGCCATCGGCAAGACGGAGGCGGTGCGCGGATCCTGGATCCGGGAGGGCGCGACCGTCATCGACGTGGGCATGAACAGGCTCCCCAGCGGCAAGCTGACCGGTGACGTGGAGCCGGGCCCCGCGGCGGAGCGCGCGGCGGCGATCACGCCGGTGCCGGGCGGGGTCGGTCCCATGACGCGGGCCATGCTCCTCGTGAACACCCTCCGGCTCGCCTGCCAGCGCGCCGGCTGACGTTCGAGGGACCGCGCCGAGGCGAAAAACCGCCCGTGGTGGCGCTTGCTTCCCCCCCCTGCCCCGCTATGATGCCGCCCGCTCCACCGAGGCAGACCCACATGCCCCAGCGCACGCCGCTCCATGACGTCCACGTCCGCGCCGGCGCGCGGATGGTCGAGTTCGCCGGCTGGGACATGCCCGTGCAGTACGCCGGCATCCTCGCCGAGCACGAAGCGGTGCGGACGCGCGCGGGCCTGTTCGACGTCTCGCACATGGGCGAGGTCGTGTTTCGAGGCCCCGGGGCGCTCCCCGCGCTGCAGCGGCTCTTCACGAACGACCTCGCCCGGTGCGCCGACGGTCAGGCTCAGTACGGCTGCCTGTGCCGGGAAACGGGCGGGATCATCGACGACGTGGTGGTCTACCGCCGCTCCGCGGAGGACCTGCTCGTCTGCGTGAACGCGTCCAACCGGGCCAAGGACCACGACTGGCTGCGCGCGCACGCGGGCGACACCTCGGTCGAGAACGAGTCGGAGGCCTGGGCGCAGCTCGCGCTGCAGGGGCCCCGCGCGCAGGAGATCGCCCAGGCGCTCACCAGCCTGCGCCTCGGCTCGGTAGGCACCTACCGCTTCGCCGACGCGGAGGTGGCGGGCGTGCGCTGCCTTCTGGCCCGCACCGGCTACACGGGCGAGGACGGCTTCGAGCTCTTCTGCCCCTCGGCGGACGGTCCCAGGCTCTGGGGCGCGCTCATGGAGGCCGGGCAGGCGCACGGCATCGCGCCCTGCGGCCTCGGCGCGCGCGACTCGCTCCGGCTGGAGATGGCGTACCGGCTCTACGGTTCGGACATGGACGACTCCACCACCCCGCTCGAAGCCGGGCTCGCCTGGGTGGTGAAGCTCGACAAGGGCGAGTTCATCGGCCGCGAGGCGCTCGTGAAGGCCAAGGAGGCCGGCCTCTCGCGCAAGCTGGTGGGCTTCACCCTCACCGACCCCGGCATCCCGCGGCACGGGCACGCGGTCCTGCAGGACGGCAAGCCGGTGGGCACCGTCACGAGCGGCACGCGCTCGCCGACGCTGGGCATCTCGGTGGGCCTCGCCTACGTCCCGCCGGGCCTGGCGGGAGAGGGCTCCACCTTCGCGGTGGACATCCGCGGGCGCGCGGCGGCGGCCAAGGTCGTGAAGACGCCGTTTCACTCCAAGAAGAAGTAGAGACCCGCAGAAGTCGCCACCAGCCGAGGACACCCCATGAACATCCCAGACGACCTCAAGTACACGCGCGAGCACGAGTGGTGCCGCCTCGACGGCGGCCGTGCGCTCGTCGGCATCACCGATCACGCCCAGGCCCAGCTCGGCGACATCGTCTACGTGGAGCTGCCCGACGTGGGCGACCCGGTGAAGAAGGGCGAGTCGTTCGGCGTGGTGGAGTCCACCAAGGCCGTCTCCGAGCTCTTCGCCCCGCTCACCGGGAAGGTGGTCGAGGTGAACAGCCCCCTCTCCGATGCGCCCGAGACGATCAACGAGGATCCGTACGGCGAGGGCTGGATGATCCGGATCGAGCTCGGCGACGTGAAGGAGGTCGAGCAGCTCCTGGAGGGCGGCGCTTACAAGACTTTCATCGAGGAGGAGGAAGGCTAGGAGCTTCGCCTTCTCCCCTCCCCGGCCACACGCCCCTCGTCCGCCGGAGCTCAACCGCCTTGCGCTACCATCCGCACACGCCGGACGAGATCCGGGACATGCTCGCCGCCGCCGGGGCGACGAGCCTCGACGACCTGTTCCGCTCGATTCCAGACGCGCTCAAGCTGAAACGGCCGCTCGACGTCGCGCCGGCCCTCGACGAGATCTCCCTCTTCGCCGAGCTGCGGAGGATCGCCGCCAGGAACGCGACCGAGCACCCGCCGTTCGTGGGCGCGGGCGCCTATCCGCACCACGTCCCCCCGGTGGTGGATCAGCTCCTCCTCCGCGGAGAGTTCTTCACCGCCTACACGCCCTATCAGCCCGAGGTCGCGCAAGGGACGCTGCAGGCGCTCTTCGAATGGCAGACCTTCGTCTGCCTCCTCACCGGCATGGACGTCGCGAACGCCTCCATGTACGACGGCGCGTCCTCCACCGCCGAGGCAGCGCTGATGGCGACCCGCGCCACGGGCCGCAGCAAGGTGGTGGTCTCCGCCGCCGTCCACCCGGAGTACCGGCGCGTCCTGCGCACCTACCTCGCCGCGATGCGCGACGAGGTGGTGGTGGTTCCCTACGGCGCGGACGGGCGCACCGATCTGACGGCCCTGGAACGCGAGGTGGATGGCCGGACGGCGGCGGTCATCATAGGCTACCCCAACTTCTTCGGGGTGGTGGACGCCCTGCCGGAGGCGGCGCGCATCGCGAAGAAGGCGGGGGCCCTGAGCATCGCCGTCACCAGCGAGGCGGTGGCGCTCGGCCTCCTGAAAGGCCCCGGCGAGCTGGGTGCGGACGTTGCCACCGGCACCTTCCAGAGCTTCGGCAATGGCCTCCAGTACGGCGGGCCAGCCCCGGGCTTCTTCGCCGCCCGCGAGTCGATCCTGCGGCAGATGCCCGGGCGGCTGTGCGGGGCCACCCGCGACAAGCACGGCCGGCGCGGGTTCGTGCTCACGCTCTCCACTCGCGAGCAGCACATCCGGCGCGAGAAGGCGACCTCGAACATCTGCACCAACGCCGGGCTCTGCGCGCTCGCCTCCACCATCCACCTCGCCCTCCTCGGGCGGAACGGGCTGGCCCATCTCGCCCGGCTCAACCACGCCCGAGGGCGGGAGCTGCGCGCCGCCATGGAACGGGCCGGCTTCGGCCTGCGCTTCTCCGGGCCCACCTTCAACGAGATGGCGTTCGAGGTGGGCGACGCCGAGGCGGTGGTGTCCCGGCTCGCCCAGCGCGGCATCGCCGCGGGCGCGCCGCTCGCCCGCTGGTACCCGGACGACCCGCGCATGAAGGGCGCCCTCCTCTGCGTGGCGACGGAGCTTCACACGCCCGAGCTCATCGAGCTCTTCGCACGATCCGTGAGAGGCTAGCGCCATGGCCAATCCCACCGGGTGGAAGCCCAGCATGGAGAAGGCGGCCGCGGCTCCGGCCGAGGCGCCCGAGGTCGGGGCGGGCGGGGCGACGCGCGGGCTCGCCTACGAGGAGCCCCTGCTCTTCGAGCGCGGGTCGGCCGGCGAGCGCATGGGCGTGTCGCTCCCCCCCGTGCAGGCGGGCGCGGACCTGGCGAGCGACCTCCCCTCCGAGCTCCTGCGCGGGCCCATCGCCGAGCTGCCGGCGCTCTTCGAGCTGGAGGTGGTGCGCCACTTCACCCGCCTCAGCGCCTGGAACTACGGCATCGACACGGGCTTCTACCCGCTCGGCTCGTGCACCATGAAGTACAACCCCAAGTCGTCGGAGGCGCTGGCGCGGCTCCCCGGCTTCGCCAATGCTCACCCGCTCCTCCCCGAGGAGCTGGCGCAGGGCTCGCTCGAGCTCATGTGGAAGCTGGAGCGGGCGCTCTCCGAGATCTCCGGCTTCGCCGCCACCACGCTCACTCCGGCCGCGGGCGCCCAGGGCGAGCTGTGCGGCGTGATGATGATCCGCGCCTACCACCTCTCCCGCGGCAACGCCCGCCGCAAGGTCCTCATCCCCGACACGGCCCACGGCACGAACCCCGCCACCTCCGCCCTCAACGGTTACGAGGTGGTGCAGCTCGCGAGCGGCCCCGACGGCAGGCTCCATCCGGAGGCGGTGCGCGCGGCGATGGACGAGGACGTCGCCGCCATCATGATCACGAATCCCAACACCCTCGGCATCTTCGAGTCGCACATCGCCGAGATCGCGGAGATCGTCCACGCCAAGGGCGGGCTCGTCTACGGCGATGGGGCGAACCTGAACGCGCTCCTGGGCGTGGCGCGGCCCGGCGACATGGGCTTCGACGTCATGCAGTTCAACCTGCACAAGACCTTTGCCACCCCCCACGGAGGCGGCGGGCCGGGCTCAGGTCCAGTGGCGGTCACCGAGGCGCTGGCCCCCTTCCTGCCCCTGCCGGTCGTCGCGCGCGAGGGCGAGCGCTTTCGCCTGGTGCAGTCCGAGCGCGAGCGGCCGCAGAGCATCGGCAAGCTGCGCGAGTTCCACGGCAACTTCGGGATGTTCGTGAGGGCCTACGCCCTCATCCGCGAGTACGGGCCGGAGGGGCTGCGGGCCACCGGCCAGCTCGCGGTGCTGAACGCCAACTACGTACGGGCCAAGCTGAAGGACGTGTATCACCTGCCCTTCGAGACCGATTCGCTGCACGAGGTGGTCTTCACGGACAAGGCGCTCAAGCCGAGCGGCGTCACCACCATGGACGTCGCGAAGCGGCTCATCGACCACGGCTTCCACCCGCCAACCGTCTACTTCCCGCTCGTCGTCCCGGGCGCGCTCATGATCGAGCCCACCGAGACGGAGTCGAAGGAGACGATCGACCGCTTCGTCACGGCCATGCGCGACGTCGCCGATCAGGTGAAGACCGATCCCGAGGGCGTCAAGGCCGCTCCCGAGAAGCCGGTGCGAGCGCGTCTCGACGAGACGAGGGCGGCCCGGAAGCCGGTCCTGCGCTGGCGCCCGGGGATGAAGGTCGACTGACGCGTGGGCGCCGGCCGCTATGCCGTGCGCGCGCAGCGACGGTGCAGCGCCGCTGGCCCCCCGTTCGCCCCGAGACTCGCTTTCAAGGGGGGCGGGAGGCGGCGGGCGATATCGCCCGGCATCGATATCGCCTCCGGACGGGCTCCCTGTGGTCTCCCTCGCCCGTCGTCCAGAAGCCCAGGTGGAGGCCGACAGCAAGCGCGCTTCCGGTTAGACGGGTCAGCGACGCACCCACCGTCGTCCGGAGATCCTCATGCGCAAGACCTCGCTCCTGTTCGCCGTCGCTGCAGCTCTCGCCTCCAGTCCCGCCCTCGCGCAGACCAGTTCGAGCCCGCGCGTAACCACGTCGGACGGCACGATGGTCTCCCGGGGCGAGACGATGGACAACACCATCTCCATCTTCGGCCTGCTCGGGTACGGCTACTACAGCCAGACCGGCCTCGGCCTCGGGGTCCGCTACCAGAAGGAGATCGTGCCGCAGGGGCTCATCCACGGCGCCAGCATTCACGACGAGATCGGGCTCGAAGGCGGCCTCGACTGGACCCACTACAGCTTCGGCGGTGGCGGGGAGTTCGGCGACTTCTCGGTCAACACGTTCACCCCCGTCATCGGCGCCGTCTGGAACTTCTGGCTCACGCCGCAGATCGCCGTCTATCCCAAGCTCGACCTCGGCTATCGCTTCGCCCGGGTGAGCTACCCGAGCAACTTCCCGAGCGATTTCGGCAGCGGCAACTCCTACAGCGAGCTCTTCCTGCAGGGCGCCGTCGGCGGCGTCTACAAGATAGCGAACCTCGCCCTTCGCGCCGAGCTTGGCTCGTCGACGTTGCGGCTCGGGGTCGGCTTCAACTTTTAACGGGGCATGCTGCCCCGCCCCGGCCAGCAACGCTGGCCGGGGGCCTCACCCCTGCTCGCAGGGGGAAGCGCCGTCCTCGTGCCGCGACACTAGTTCCCCGGCGGCGGCGGGCCGCGGAAGATGTGCAGGCCCGATCCCACCTCCAGATAGAAGCCGAAGGTGAAGGCGATGTCGCCCTGGGCATTGGCGAGCCCGCGCGGCGGGTTCGCGAAAGGCTGCGCCTTCTGGAACGCCTCCACCGCCGAGCGGTCGAGGAATTCCACCCCACAGCTCTTTTGCACCGCGACGTTCTTCAGCGTGCCCCCGTCGTCCAGCGTGACCGACACCACCGTCACCCGATCCTTGTAGGCGAAGCGCTCTCCGGTGGGGTCGCGCGCGCGCAGCGAGCTCGTGGGATCCCACTGCGTCGCCACCGCCTGCTTGATGCGGTTGAAGTAGCTCGCGTACTTCCACTCGCGCGTGTTGAGGAAGGTGCTCTCCCCCTCCTCCACGCCATCCAGGTGGTCGGGGGCGGGCCCACCCGCCAGCCGATCGTAGGTGGACGCGCTGGGATGCAACTGTAGATCCGAGCGCGGCCCGGGCGTCCCGGCGCGACCCGCCTCGCCCTCCCCGGCCTCCCGGGCCTCCTCTCCGCCCGGCGCGGGCGGCGTGGGCCCGTCTCCGCGGATCGCTTGCAGCGGATCGCGCACCCGCAGATCACCTGTGCGATCGAGCTGCAGGGCCAGTCGCTCGCGGGCCTGCTGGTCCGGGATCCGCTGCGGCCCGCCCCCTCGCTGCGCCGCGCGGCGCTCGCCAGGCTTGACGGCGCCTGCCTTGCCCGCCTCCCCCGCTGGAGGCGCCCGCTCGCGCGCCTCCGCCGGAGCGTTCGGGGCGGCCTTGGGGTCGGACGGCTTGGGCAGGGTGTTGGCGTAGCCTGGCCTCGCCGAGCGCGAGCGCGTCTCCTTCTCCACCGTGTTGTTCCGGTCCGAGACGAAGCGGCTGTCCTTGGGGGCAGAGTCGTTCCGGGAGGGCGCCACGTCCACCACCTGGCCCGGCGCGTTGCTGGGCGGGGGCGGCGGGGGAGGTGGGACCGCCCGCGGAGGTGGCGTGGACCGGCTCCGGGGAGCGCCCGGCGCAGCCCGGCGGTTCGCCTCCCATTCGGCCGCCGAGAGCGGCGCCAGCGAGACAGCGGTCGGAGGCGAGACCCGCGGACCCGCGCGCAGGAACCCGCCCCGCTTCGCTTCCCACAGCACCGCCATGTTCACGATGAGTGACACCGCCAGCGCGGCCAGGCCCCGCAGCCACGGCCTGGACCGCCTGCGGGATCTTCGGAGGCTCGGGCCGAGGTACGCCACCAGAGGGCCCATTCTAATCGCAAGGGGCGCCGCATCGCGGGCGCCTCGCGGGATGCCCCGTTGGTCCGCTTGGCTCCGGACCCGCCCATTCCTTACAAGGGCGCTCGCCCACGATGACCGACCGCTCGCCCTCAGCTCCATCGGCAGCGGCCCGGCCGTGGTCGATCCGGCACCGGACCGCGCTACGGCTCGCGCTCGCCGCGGCCGTTCTCTTCGCCCTGGGCGGGATCGTCTGGCGCGCCGTGAACAGCGAGGCCGCCCGCGGGCTCCTGCGCCGGGAGCTGGCCTCGGCGCTGGCAGCGCGGATCCCGGGGGCCCGCATCGACGGCGCGGTCCACGTCGACCCCGCCCTTCACGTGATCGCCGCCGGCGTGGTCGTGCCCGGCGAACCGGGCGCTCCGCCCGTCGTCTCGATCGACCGGCTGGTGGCACGCCCCTGCTTCTCCGCCCTGCTTCGCGGGCGGGCCGCCGCGGCGTCTTTCCGCCTGGAGGGGGTGCGCATCGACGCGGGGCCTCGCGGCTCGGCGCTGGTGGGGCTGGTGCGGCGCATGCGCTCGGCACGCCCGGAGAGTGCCGAGCGGTCGAACGGCGCGCGCCCGGCCCCCCTCCCCGACATCCGCTTCGCCGGCCTCACCCTCTCCGGAACGCTCTCCCGCAGGCCTGGGAGCTCGATCATCACCTTGGGGCCGCTGGACGGGAGGCTGCGCCTCTCCCGCCCGGGAGAGCGGACGGACGCCCTCGCCCAGGTCCGCTTCTCCCAGGGCGGTGCCGGGGAGGCCCGCATCCGCCGCGAGGGTGGGCGCACCAGCGCGAGCCTCCACCTGCACGGCGTCGCGCCCGGCGCGATCCCGTCCGCCATCCAGGGCCGGCTCCCCGTCGCGATGCAGGGCGGGACGCTCTCGTTCGACCTCGACGCCGACCGCCTCGAGGCGCTCGACCGCGGCGAAGCTCGCGTGAGCATCGGCGGCTCGGCCCTCGTCGTCCGCGCCGGACGGCTGTCGGAAGGCCCCGTCGGCCCGCTCACCGGCCGCGCCTCCGGCCGCCTGCGCTGGGACCTCTCGGGGGCAGCGGTGAGCTTCGAGGATGGCCGGGTGGAGCTCGGAGAGGGCGGGCGCACGGGCGCGGACGTGAGGGCCTCCTTCCACGGGCGCCCGGAGGCGCGCTTCTCGGTGGATGCGCGTGCCAGCGCGGACTGGGAGGCGCTGGCGAAGGCGCTTCCTGCCGCGCTCGCCCCACCCCCCGAAGCGCCAGCGCTGCGCGGGGTCCTCCTGGCGCGGCTCTCCGTCTCCGGGCCTCTCCGCCAGCGCTCCCGCTGGACGGTGGAGGGAGACCTCGACCCCTCGGGCCTGTCGCCGACGGTGACCGCGGGCGCGCCTGGCGCGGAGCGGCTCGATCGCCCGTTCACGTTTCACGCGCCGCTCGCGTCCGGAGGCACGCGCGACGTCGTCATCGGCCCAGCCAACACCGCCTTCGTGCCGCTGAACGCGCTGCCCGCCTACGTGGTGCGGGCCGTCACCACCAGCGAGGACGCCGGCTTCTACGCCCACCACGGCTTCGACCTCTCGGAGGTGCAGGACGCGCTGGCTCGCTCCGGGAGCCATGGCCGCCTGCGCGGCGCGTCCACCATCAGCCAGCAGCTCGCCAAGAACCTGTTCCTCTCGCCGGAGCGGACGCTCGCGCGCAAGGCGCGGGAGGCGCTCGCGACGATCGCGCTGGAGGCGGCCCTGCCCAAGCGGCGCCTGCTCGAGATCTACCTCAACCTCGCCGAGTGGGGACCCGGGGTGCGCGGCATCGGCGAGGCGGCCCGCCACTGGTTCGGAAAGGACGCGCGCGCGCTCACGCCCAAGGAGGCCTGCTTCCTTGCCACGGTGATCCCGAACCCGGTGAAGTACGAACGCTACCGCCGGCGAGGCGCGCTCACCGACGCGTGGGAGGAACGGGTGCGCGGGCTCCTCCTCAAGCTTCACGCCACGGGCGCGATCGACGACGAGCAGCTCTACCTGGCCTGGGACGCTCCGCTGCGCTTCGCCGGCGCGCCCGGGCCCGACGAGCCGCTCGCGCCGCCCGCGCCGCCCTGAGGACCGCTTTTCGCCGCTTCAGCGCCTCCACCGCGCGGGACAGCGCGTAGGTGACGGCGAGCATGACGGCGATTCCTGCCACGACCGCCGGCGTCCCGAGCGCGCGGTGGAGGGGGCGGGTGAGGAGCCCGTAGGTGAGCTCGACCGAGGCGGCGTAGCCCAGGAGCGAGTGCCTCCCCAGGACCGTCAGCCATTCGAAGCGCCCGGCCGGCAGAGGAAGGAGCTGGAGCGCGCCGGTGGTGGCGAGGAGCACCGCCAGCCGGATCGTGAACCACGAGGGCGAGGTATGCCAGAAGTCCTGGTGGGCGTAGACCGGGGGAAGCGCGGTGGAGAGCGCGCCGATCGCGGCGAGGGCGGCGCCTCCGGCGAGGAGAGCGCGGGGGCGATCGCGCTCCAGCACCAGCCTCCCCACGACGACGCCCGCGAGGAGAAAGCCGCTCCAGGGAAGCAGGGAGAAGCTCGCCCGCGGCATCGTGCCGTACAGGTAGTCGAGCGCCCTGCTGGGCGCGTGGTGCCATCCCGCGGCGAGCGGTGCTGCGAGCGCCGCCAGCGCGGCCGCCGCCAACCCGAGGGCGAGCTGTGCCCGCCTGGGCAAGCCCACCAGGAGAGCGCCGAGCGCGAGCGAGACAGCGATGACGTTGAGGATGTCGACCCGCAGCAGGTCCCTCCAGGCGCCGGGCACGAGGAACGCGAAGCCGAGCAGGTACTCCGCGGCCCGGAACGCGTACGCCACGGCGAGGAGGCGCAGCGCCCGGGAGAGCGCGGCGCTGCGGCGCGCTCCGGAGCTCATCCCCTTCGCCTTCGCCGAGGCGTCGGAGAGCGCCTGCGAGAGTCCGGCCAGGAAGAGGAAAGCGGGGGCCGCCATGCCGCCCAGCATCTGGAGCGCAGCGAAGGCCCACCCCCGCGGAGCCGCGGGTGCGAGCCAGGAGTCGAGGGTGTGGACCTCGACCATGCAGACCACGGCGAGGCCGCGCTGCAGGTCGAGCCAGCCCTTCCGGCGCGGAGGAGGATCGCGCGCCGTCGAGCTCATGGTGGGGGGGCGGCGGTGCCGCGGGCTCGGCGGCGGTCGCTACTTGTCGCGGTAGGTGATGCGGCCGCGCGTGAGGTCGTACGGGGAGAGCTCGAGCTTGACGCGATCGCCGGGGATGATGCGGATGTGGAACTTCTTCATCTTGCCCGACGCGTAGGCGAGGACCACCGGGCCCTGGTCGATCTTCACGCGATACATCCCACCGGCGAGGGCCTCCTCGACCGTGCCCTGAACTTCGATGCCGGCTTCCTTCTCGCTCATCGCTCTCCTTGCGCGTCTCGCGCCGGGCACGCCCCCAAAGGAGGCGCGCCCGCGCGATCGCGCGCGAAATATCCTCGGAAGGGCGCAGGGCGTCAAGCGATCACGCCGTTTCAGGCCTTCACCCCCAGCGCGGTCGCGAGCGCCCGGGCGCGGGCGCCCACCTCACCCGGCTCCGAGGACAGGCTGGCGAGCTCGGAGCGGGCGCCCTCGGCCCCGCCCAGCGAGGCCAGCGCGACCTCCGCCCGGACCAGCCTGATCTGGGGATCGTCCGGCGCCAGCCGGCTT